>CANIJN010000054.1 GCA_947467625.1 Opitutia bacterium
GCCACGCGCCACCATCAGAAGCCGCTCGATCAGGATCGGCTGTTCGGCTGGCATGCGGCACTGTTCCCGACCGGGCGCAGCGGAATGCGGAAAATTACAGTGGGTGGCTGGCGCACCGATGCATCAGGGCCGATGCAGGTTGTTTCCGGTGCCTTCGGGCGAGAACAGGTTCACTACGAGGCCCCGCCTCATGACAGGCTCAACGCAGAAATGACCGGATTTTTGGCGTGGCTAAACGCCGGCCCTGCAACCGATCCGGTCCTGACCTCGGCGCTCGCACATTTTTGGTTCGTGACGATCCATCCGTTTGACGACGGCAACGGGCGCATCGCCCGCGCCATCGCCGATATGATCCTCGCGCGCTCTGAAGACAGCGCGCAGCGTTTCTACAGCATGTCCGCGCAAATCCAGCGTGAACGAAAAGCCTATTACGACATTCTCGAGGCCAGTCAGCGTGGCGACCTGAATATCACCGCTTGGCTTGAATGGTATTTTGCCTGCCTCCGGCATGCGATAAATTCATCCCATGAAATTCTCGACGCCGTTTTGACGAAGGCGAATTTCTGGAAACGCCACGAGGGGGAACAGTTCAACGACCGACAGCGCAATCTCATCAACCGGCTTCTGGACGGTTTCGACGGCAAGCTAACTTCCTCAAAATGGGCGAATATCGCCAAATGCTCCCCGGATACAGCGCTGCGCGACATCACCGACCTGATGGAGCGGAACATTTTGGCCAAGGATGACGCTGGCGGACGCAGCACCGGCTATCACCTGAAATAAAACGGCAGCCTAATCAATGTTCACCATTCTTGCGCACGCGCGTGCGACACCGCTGGATCGACGTGACATAGCTTGGGCAGTCGCATCCCTACTGAGTTGGACGCGGATTCATCACGGATGAAAGAGGCCGTGTGGTTTTCTCCGAGGTTGACAGGGACAAGTGCTACGAGGCGGGCAAGGCATTGGGGTGTTCAGCGGATGGAGGCGAGGTTGGCTCCGTCTTTTGAGGAGAGGGAGCCGAGAAGCTGAGAGCGAAGCCGCCAGCACGGCGAACGTGGCGAGTTTAGCGATGAACCTTAAGAATTATTGGGGATGCATGAAGGGGAGGAACTGTGATGTTTAAAAAGACTGCGGCCTAGCGATTTTTCGCCTGGCCATAGTAAGCGCCGGGGCCGTGCTTGCGGCCGAAGTGCTTGTCGAGCAAGGCCGGCTCGATTGCCTTTAAGCTCGGTGTGATCAGCAACGACATGATTGCCATGTGGGCACAGAATTCAACCGCGACCGCGGCTTCAACTGCCTTGGCGACAGTGCGACCCCACGTAAACGGGGCGTGCCGGTTCACCAGCACGGCGGGGCAATCCAGCGGGGGGATTTTGTTGAAGCGCTGGAGAATGACGACACCCGTGGCCCATTCGTAGGCTCCGGCGATCTCCGCGCGCGTGAGCTTGCGCGTGACTGGGACGGCTCGGGAAAAATAGTCCGCATGCGTCGTGCCGAAAAGAGGCACTGCGTGTCCGCTTTGGGCGAAAGTGGTGGCATAGGACGAGTGGGTGTGAACCACCCCGCCGATGTCGGGGAAGCCAAGATAGAGGCAGCGGTGGGTCGGGGTGTCTGAGGAAGGGCGCAGCCGGCCTTCGACGGTCTTGCCCTCGAGATCGACCAGCACCATGTCGCGCGCCCGCAGGTCGGCGTAGTCGACTCCGCTCGGCTTGATGGCGAATATTCCCTGCTTGCGGTCGAGCGCCGAGGCGTTGCCGAAAGTGAGGTTGATCAGCCCGTGTTTCGGGAGGCGAAGATTGGCCTCATAGGCTTCGCGTTTGAGCTCGGTGAGCATTGGAAACGACGGGGGCGACGCGCGCTTTGAGCGATCAGGTTCGCAGCCCTTGGGCGAAGTGGTAGTAAACCTCGTTGTTGCGCAACGTCTGCTTGAAGTCGGCGAGCCGCGTCTCGGCGTTGATCACGACGAGTTCGATGCCGGCGAGGTTCGCGTAATCTTCGAGGTGCTCGGTGGTCACGGCATAGCTGTAGCCGGTGTGATGCGCGCCACCGGCGAGGATCCATGCGACACACGCGGTCTTGAAATCGGGCCGGCATTCCCAGACGGCGCGGGCGACAGGGAGTTTCGGAAGCTTGGGCGTTTTCACAGCGTCGACTTCGTTGACGATGAGACGGAAACGGTTGCCGAGGTCGACGAGGGAGGCGTTGAGCGCGGGACCGGACGGCGCGTCGAACACGAGGCGGACGGGTTCTTCTTTGCCACCGATGCCGAGCGGGTGAATTTCGAGGGAGGGCTTGGTCGCGGCGATGCTCTCGCAGATTTCGAGCATATGCGCACCGAGCACTTGGTGACCCTTCGGGTGCAGATGATACGTGTAGTCCTCCATGAAGGACGTGCCGCCCTTGAGGTCGGCTCCGATGACTTTCATGGCGCGCAGGAGTGCGGCCGTCTTCCAATCGCCCTCGGCGCCGAAACCGTAGCCGTCGGCCATGAGACGTTGCACGGCGAGACCGGGAAGTTGGCGGAGTCCGTGGAGGTCTTCGAAGGTGGTGGTGAAGCCCTTGAATCCACCGTCAGTGAGGAAGGCGCGCAGGCCGAGTTCCAGCCGCGCACCGTAGCGGAGCGAGTCGTGGCGCGGGCCGCCGCGGCGGAGGGGTTTGGCCACGGCGTAACGCGATTCGTATTCGGCGACGAGCGTGGCGATCGCGGTGTCGCTGACGGCGTCGACGAATTTGACGAGATCCCCGACCCCGTAGCCGTTGACGGCGTAACCGAAGCGGATTTCCGCCGAGACCTTGTCACCGTCGGTGACGGCGACCTGGCGCATGTTGTCGCCGAAGCGCGCGAACTTTGCGCCCTGCGTGTCGTGCCACGCACGGGCGGCGCGCATCCATGCAGCGAGGCGATCCTGCACTTCAGTGTCCTGCCAGTGACCAACCACGACTTTTCGGTTCAGTCGGAGACGAGTGTGGATGAACCCGGCCTCGCGGTCGCCGTGCGCGGACTGGTGCAGGTTCATGAAGTCCATGTCGATCGAGGCCCAAGGCAGGTCACGGCCGAACTGCGTGTGGAGGTGAACCAATGGTTTGCGCAGCGCGGTGAGACCTCCGATCCACATTTTCGACGGAGAAAACGTGTGCATCCACAGGACGAGGCCGGCGCAGTTGGCGTCGTGATTGGCATCAAGACAGAGCGCGCGAATCTCGTCGGGCGTCTTGAGCACCGGCTTTAAGACGAGGTTCAGCGGAATGCGTTTTGACGCGCTCAGGCCAGCGACGATCGCCGAGGAATTACGGGCGACTTGCGCCAGCGTTTCCGGGCCGTAGAGGTGCTGGCTGCCGGTGACGAACCAGATTTCGGGAGTGCCGAGGGAGATCACGAGGGAAGGAGGAGCGGGAGTTGAGAGCTGAGAGAGCGGAGGCGAGAGGGCGGGTTCGAGCGGTGCGGGCGGTCAGGCGTGGGCGGCGGATTTGAGAGCGAGAAGGTCCTTCATCACGCGCGAGAGGTCGGAGGATTTGTTGACGCCGCCGAACGCGTCGTGAGTGGTGCGATAGAGAGCGTAGAGTTGATCGTAGACTTTGCGGTTGGCGGCGATGGGACGGTAGCTCTTCGCCTGAACCGAGGTCATCTTTTTCTGGGCGGTCGGAAAATCTTTGTGGGCGCCGGCGAGGACAGCGGCGGCGATGGCCGAGCCCAGAGCGCAGGCTTGCGACGAGCCCGAGACCTGCATCGTGCAGCCGGTGATGTCGGCGTGGATTTGCATGAGCAGCGGGTTTTTCTCCGCGATGCCGCCGGCGCAGACGATGCGGTCGACGGGCACGCCGTATTCCTTGATGCGCTCAAGAATCGCCCGCGCGCCGAACGCGGTGGCCTCGATGAGGGCGCGATAAATTTCGGACTGCGTCGTGTAGAGCGTTTGGCCGAGGAGCAGGCCGGTCAGAAGCTGATCTACGAGTATAGTGCGGTTGCCGTTGTTCCAATCGAGCGCGAGCAGGCCGGATTGGCCGGGCTTTTGTTGCGCGGCTTCGGCGGTGAGTTTCGCGTGGAGAGCGCCGTCGCCGCGGCAAACGACCTCGGCCCACCATTTGAAAATGTCGCCGACGGCGGATTGGCCGGCTTCGATGCCGTAGAACCCAGGGAGAATGGCGCCCTTTACGATGCCGCAAATGCCGGGAATATCGCGGACGGTCTTGGTCGCTGAGACTACACCGCAATCACACGTGGACGTGCCGATGATCTTGACGAGCACGCCTTCCGCGACGCCACAGCCGATGGCGCCGTAGTGGACATCCATCTCGCCGATGGCGATGGGGATGCCGGCAGTAAGTCCGAGCTTCTTCGCCCACTCCGCACCGAGGGCACCGGCGGCGGTGTTGGCATCGTGGGCTTTTTCGTAGAGTCGGTCGCGGAGAGCGGCGAGTTGCGGATCAAGGAGCGTGAGGAATTCTTTGTCGGGCAAACCGCCCCAATCGTCAGCGTAGAGGGCCTTGTGTCCCGCGCAGCAGACGCCGCGGACCACCTGCTTCGGGTCATCGATTCCGGCGAGCACCGACGGAATCCAATCGGCGAGTTCCACCCACGAAGACGCGGCGGCGAAGACTTTCGGGGCCACGTTGCGGCAGCGCCAAATCTTCGACCAAAACCATTCGGACGAGTAGGTATTGCCGCATTTCGCGATGAAGTGCGGGCGGTGCTTCGCCGCGAGCGCGGTGATTTTAGCGGCCTCGCGATGAGACGTATGGTCCTTCCAGAGCCAGCATTTAGCATCGAGGTTGTTGTTCCATTTCGGGTCGAGTGCGAGCGGGCGATTGCGGGCGTCGACCGGAATCGGGCTGGAACCGGTGGCGTCGACTCCGATGCCGATCAAATTGGCGGCGTCAAAGCCCCACGTTTTCTGCGCGACCGCGAGGGCGCCTCGCACCGATTTTTCAAGGCCGAAAAGATAGTCGCCGGGATTTTGGCGTGCGAGGTGATGGTCCTTGGGGTCTAGCAGGACGCCCTGCTGTCCGGAGGGATAGTTGACGACGCAAGAGCCGAGCTCTGCGCCATCGGCGCAACGCACGACGAGTGCGCGGACTGAATTGGTGCCGTAATCGATGCCGAGGGTGAACATGATAGGATGGCGCAACGCAACTGGACCAGATATGGTTCTTTACGAAAACTGGCGGAAGAGATGCGATTTCAACGCAAACCGAGGGCGTGCTAACAACCGCCCCGCACGCGCGGAAAAATCACGGGGTCTCTGTCTTGGTTGGTTGCAGAGCATAATACAGCGCGCGGCTGAGGGTGGCAAGGGAGACAGACTTGTGGCTCTCCTCGGGAAATATCGTGCGAACTACCTTGAGTCGTTCCGGGTTTAACGAGCTGAGGCGAGTGGCGAGTTCGGAGGCATCGTCGACGAAGCGAGGTTCATCGGCCAGTAGTTTGGGATCCGAGCCGCGGTATTGTTCGTTGCCGGCCGAAGTGATCAAAAGCTTGAGACTCACGGTTCCGCTCCGGACCTTTCGCGAGAAGGCTTCTTCGTCGGCGAGAACGGCGCGGTTGTTCTGAAAGATGGCCGGGCTGCCTGCGATGTAGGTCTGAAAGGTTTCCGGGTGCCGGAAGAGGATGCGGAGGGCGGCGAGACCACCGTTGGACATCCCGAAAATGGCCTGGCGTTTTTCGTCGATGGGATAACGCGATTGCACGAACGGTTTGATTTCCTCCCGCAGCATTCGGATGAAGGTGTCGACCCCTCCGGTCGAGACATCGACGAGAGTCTCTGCACCGGCGACGCGAGGCGGAGTCAGATCAAACGTCCGACGACGCAGCAGTTCATCCATCTCATCGGTAGGGTAACCGATCCCCACTACGATGGCGGACGAGAGGTGGTCGGCGTCGCTGGCCGGCACGGTCAGGGCGGCGGGAACGAAATACCAATACGCGTCGAGGACGTAGAGGATCGGATAGCGTTTGCCCGGCTCCAGGCTCGCCGGGGTCGAAATCATGAGCCGATACTTCTGAGCGTTGGTTCTCGAGGTGAAGTCAAATTGCTGCGCGCGCGGTATTGTCACCGCTGCGGCGCTCAAGGTGTCGCTCGGTTGGCCCAAAGTCGGCGCCGGGCTTTGGGCAGGTTGCGCGGCCGCGGCAGCGTCGGCGACGACCAGAAAGGCGGCGAGTGCGTTGGCAATCCATCGCGGGAGCAGAGGAGTGATTTGCATGGAACTGGATTTCAGGAGCCGGGGGCACCAGGCCCATGTTGCTTGATGAGATGCGGACGCAGGAGGGCCGAAAGGACCCTGTATCCGCTGGCATTCAGGTGCAGTTGATCTTCTGCGAAGTGGGTTCGGCGTGGCCGCCCGTCCTCGCCGAGGAAGGAGGGGGCAGTTTCAAGGAACACCAATCCGGGCGTGCGCTGGCAGAATTCCGCGATCAGTGCGTTGGCGGTCTCAAACTTGTCCCGATAAATCCAGCGGAAGGGATTGTGATAAATTCCAATGTAGATGACCGGAATTTTCGGCAGGCGCTGACGCACCTGTGCCACGAAGGCTCGAAAATCCGCCACGGCTTGTTCGGGAGAGTGCCCATCGGCGAGATCATTCCCGCCGGCGAAAAATACGATCTGCCGCGGGGCGTAGGGGAAAACGATCCGGTCGAGGTTCTGGGTGATTTCTGCGATACGTGCACCTCCGAAACCGCGGTTGAGCACGGAGTGCTCAGGGAAATCCTGCGCAAGAGTCGTCCACATCCGAATAGTGGAACTACCAAGAAATAGGATCCGGCCTTGGTCGGGAAACTGCCAGCGGTCGGCCTGTTCGTAACCCGCGATCTCCGTGGCAAAGCGTTGAAGATCGGCAGGCAGTGGCTCGGTCCGGCCTGGGCGCGGGACGCCCGCAGCGAGCAGCAGCGCGAAGCAGAGGTGCCAGATAAGGCGGGTGGCGGGAGAGGGCATCGGCGTGGGGCGGTTTTACGGTGAGGCAGGTGGTTCCCAGCGAAAAGGCGCAGCCGGCAGTCCTTCACGGTTTATTAGGTTGGCATCCGGGTTCGGTGCCCACGCGTAGCGCACGGCAGCCGGAGCGGGAATACTGGCGACCCTGACGACGACGGACTGGCCGTTGATCATCGCCTCAGCCGGCGTGTATTCGCCGGTGGCGGCGCGGACTTCAAAGCCACGGACGGCGGCGCCATCACGCGTGACCAAGCAGCTGCCCGTCTCCCTAAAGTGCACGCGCAAGGAGCCGGAATCTGTTTCGACCCGATCGAATAGCGGGCCGCTCCACACAATGTTCTCCCCGTAGGCGACGTGTCGCGCCACCCGGTGCAAGCGCTCGCCAAAGGGCCGCTTGTTGGTGGGATGTAGGTTTTCGGGATCACCGATGTCGATCGTAACCGCCACACCAACATTGGGAAGGCGAGTTGCCATCGCCTGCGCTTCGCGGAGTGCAGGCCAGTCGTAATCAACCGTGCCGGGCAATTGCACGACGAGAAAAGGGAAGTTGCCCTGGCCCCAGTGCCAGCGCCACTCCTGAATGAGCGCGGGGAGAAGAAACTGGTATTGCCGGGGTTTGCCGGCGTTGCCCTCGCCTTGATACCACAAGGCGCCGCGGAGTCCGTAGCCCGCGACGGGGGCGATCATGCCGTTGAACAGGGAGGTGGGCTCACGCTGAAAGTAGCGGGGCACGATGAGCGTCGGCTCGAACCGGCCGTCATACCTCCACGACCCCAAGAGCGAGATTTTCACGGTGCCATCGGCGTTGGAGAGAAGGGGTTGGTCTTTGCCTTTGCCGAGTTGGCCGGCGGACCATTCGGAATAGAGCCGGACGGCAATGGTGTTGCGCCCCGCCTTGACCAGCCGTCCGGGCACGCGGTATTCGCGCACTCCATCCCAGCGGTGCGAACCGATCTGTTCACCGTTGAAATAGGTTTGGTCCCATTCATAGCAGCGGCCGAGATTCAAGGTGAGCTCTTTGCCGGCCGCGCTCGCGGGCAGGTCGACCGTTTTTCGCACCCACACGATCGCATAATCCGGCAGACGCATCTTCGCAGCGCTCAGCGGGTAGTCGGCGACGGGCCAATCCTGATCGTCGAATCCGTGCCGGTGGACTCCCAGTTCGAGGCCGGCCGTTCCTTTTTCGAATACCAGATCGCGCTCCGTGTCGATGCGAACGGCGTTCTTCATACCGACGGCCCAATCTTCGTTGGAAGAGGCGATGGCTTTCAGCGGCTCGGCAAAATCCGGGAGCACGGCGAGGGCAGAGTTGCTGGTCCACGCTTCGGCGGGCGTGCCGCTCCACGTGGCGTTGAGCAGCCCGACGGCGACTCCGCGCTGCCGGTGAAGCTCTCGTGCAAAATAGAAAGCAACGGCGGAGAAACCGCCGGCCGTGACCGGCGAGCAGACTTGCCACGAAGCCTCGCTCAAATCATCGAGCGGAGTGCGGCTGACGGCTTGTGGGACGCGCAGGCAGCGGATGCCGGGTAAGTCAGCCGCCGCGATGTCGGCCGGGGCGCCGGTGGCCCCGGAGAGGCGGAAATCCATGTTGGATTGGCCGGAGACGAGCCAGACTTCTCCCACCATCACATTCTTGAACACGACGGATTCCGGCCCACGGACCGTCATCTCGTAGGGGCCGCCGGCGGGGAGCGCGGGCAACAAAGCTCGCCAACGCCCATCGGCCCCGGCGCGTGCCTCCGTAGTCTCCCCGGCCAAATTCACGCGAACGATGGCGCCCGGCGCGCTTCGGCCCCACACGGGATTCGCGAGTTGCTGCTGTAGCACCATGTTGTCGGCAAAAATCCGGGCCACTTGCAGCGGAGCGGACGATGCCTGCGTGGTGAACATAACGGTGATCAAACCAAAGAGGGCGGAGCAGCAGAGGGCGGATGGTCTCATGGCATCGAGGGGCCCGCGATGGGCAACGGTTGGCGGGCGCCGATGGTGCGGGCACGCGCGCCGAGGCTAGCGCCGCTAAAATCAAATTCGCTCGGCGCCACTGGGCCGAACTCGGGTGAAGAAAGATCAAGTGCCGCGTTGACGGCGGGTGAACCGGCGGCAGGAAGAAACGCCGTCATGGTTTTCAAATGTTCAATGCGCGTGGCTGCATGGCCGTTTCGAGCGTCGGTCAACCGTGGGTCGGCGTGCGACCCGACGGAAGCGCCCCGGTGAGTTTCGGGGTGACGAGCGGTGGCGCGCCACGCGTCGAGTGACTGGAAGGTGCCCTTGCCCCACAACCACTGCGGATCGCCGGAGGCTGTCCAGTAGAGGTTGCCCTTGAAGGTGAGCGTGTCGACGTGGCGATCGACATTGATCAGCTTGGAACCACCGGTGCGGATAAATAGGTTATTGTAGAAGACCGCAGCGAGTGGGTTCGATTCGTAGCCGAGTTTGACCACGCTGTCGGCACTCTCGTCCACGATGACGGTGTTGTGATGGAAAATGACCTCACGAAAACTCTCCCCCGAAGGATTTCCATTCCAGATGCCCAAGCCCGCCTGATCCCGGGCGCGGCCGTCATGCCAGCTTACGTTGTAACGGACCGTCGCATGCGTGAGGGGAGCGGCTCCCTTGAACTCGCAGACCAGGAATCCGTAGCCCTCGTTGTGGTAGGAGTAGCAATGTTGGATGACGCAATTCGTCGCACCGCCATCGATGTCGAAACCGCCGCCGTCGCTTACGCCGGGCGTGGTTTTCTGATTGTAGACAAGACTGCGCTGAATCGTTACTCCATCACAACCCCAGCACCAGATGCCCACGGGACCGCCACCGGACTTCTGCCCGGTGGCGCCGCCCCCGTTGTCGTGGGCGACGCATTCATCGATCAGTCCGCCGATCGTGCCCGACAGGATGATGCCGGAACCGGAATGAGACTCTTTGTGATTGGGATCACCGTAGCACTTTGACACGGTCGTTCGCAGCACCTGCAGATTGCGATGCGACTGCTTGGCCGCAGTGCCCGGTTGCCGACCGAAACTGACAATGCCATCCGCGAGGCAGGACTGAACGGTGCAGTCGGCCACCACGACATCGGCAAATCCGCTCCACGAAGCGTCGTCTGCGCCAATGACGATGCCCTTGTAAAACCACGCAACGAGGAGATTCTCAAAGCGCAGGCCTGACTTTTTTTCACCGTTTTTGAGATCGCACCAGAGGGAGACGCCGTTCTTTTGCTGCGCGGCGGATTGGACGGGCCCCTGGCCCAGGAGGTGAAGATTCCGCACTGTGACTCCGCCGGTGTTGTAGATGTTGATCCCATGCTGGCCGGGTGGCGGCGTCACGACGGCGCGGGCGTCGCCGCCATAAATATCGACGACGATCGGCTGGGCGGTCGTGCCGCTATCGTCGGTGGTGAAAACCAGGCCGGCATCGCGGAATTTTTCTCCGGCTTTCAGGAAAATGCGATCACCGGGGCCAAGCTTGAGCTGATTGATCTTTGCGATGGACCGCCAGGGGGCGTTCGCATTCGCGCCGCTGTAGGCGTCATTTCCGGAGACCGAACTGACATAGTATGACTTGGCCGCCAACACCTGTCTTGAGAGGAGAAGGCAGAGAATGAGCCGGATGCAGGGGGCGTTCATGACGGTAACGGCGAGGGCTTCGGGTCGTAACCGCGGGCTTCAAACCACGCCCCGCCGCGCTTCCAGTTGGCGCCGGACTTCCGCCGCGCGAGCGCGGGAAAGCGGATAGTTCTTGAGCAGGATGATGCAAGCGATCGCGGCGAGGGCCGGCGCAGCGGTGAGGAAGACGCGCATGCCCAGAATCGTGCCGGGCGCTTGGTTGGCCTTGAGTGCGACGTCGAAGCCCACCCAATTCAAGACAACGCCGGTGACGAGAAATGCGAGCGACGTGCCGGCCTTCGTGAGCCACGAAAACACCGCGCCGAAAAGCCCTTCGCGTCGCTGACCACTCGCGAGCTCATCCTCATCGCAGATGTCCGCGAACATCGACTGCACCACCATGCTGATCGCGACCCAGAGGGCACCACCTCCGAGGATGGGGTCCAGAATAATCCACCAGCCGGTGCCGGGCCGGAAGATCCACCAGCGGGCGCAGGCGCCGATGACCAGCAGGCCCAGCACCGCCATCAAAGTAGTTTCTTTGCCGATGCGCTTCGAGGTGGCGGTGAGCAGGGGAATTGAAATAAGGCCGACTACGCCGTAGCTCGAGGACAAGACGCCCTTCCAGAATGAGCCCTGGGTCAGGTCGCCCTGGCAGACGTAGTAGACCAACAGGTAGTAATCCATGCTGCTGGCGAGCATGCCCACGAGGTAGGTCGTCACGACCATGACGATGAGGTAACGGAAGGGACGGTTCGCGAACGCGGCGCGGATGGTGGACCAGAAGTGGACTTTTTCCTGCTGGGCCGCCATCTGGGCAAACCGCTCCCGTCCCACGACGCCGGCGATCACGCCGGGGATCGCCAAGAAAAATACGGCGACGCCCCACGCGACTGATCGGACTCCGATCATGGGGCTCGCAAAGATCGCCAACTGCGAGAGAGGGAATATCCAAGAGTAGGTCAACTCCCCGATCCGGTTGAAAAAAGAGCTGAAGCCCTGGACGCGCGTGCGCTCGTCGTAGTCCGGCGTGATCTCGTAGGAAAGGCTCTGGAGCGGAACGGAAAAAACCGAATGGCAGAAGAAGAAGAGAATGGATGTCGCCACAAACCAGCTGAGTTGCGCGACCTGCCCCCAACCGGTCGGGACCATCCAGATCAAACCAAACGTCAACGCCATCGCGATGGCGCCGACGACAATGAAGGGCCGGCGGCGGCCAAAGCGCGATCGGGAGTTGTCGGAGATATTACCGACAATGGGGTCAACAAAGGCGTCGAGGACCCGGGGAATCGCCAAGGCCAGGCCGAGCCAGGCCGGGTTGACCCCGAGAGTCATTTGATAGACCGGTGTGGCCAGCGCCTGCACGCCGATGGTGGAATAGTAGCCCGCGAGCCCGCTGACGCCGAACAGGGTGAGGTAGCCGAAACCAAGATGGTTGCGGTCAGTGGGAGCGGATTTCATGGGGCGATTCTCAAAGGGTCAGAGCGGGGTGCTGAGGCGAAGGTGCAAGACCGGGAAGTTGCCCGATCGAGCGGTGAGCAGAGATCAGAGTTTGCCGGGAGCGAGCAGGCCTCGGCTACGGAGCCATTCTTCGGTTCGTTTGGGCCAGCTGGAAGCGGTGCCGTGACCGGCGGTCAGACCGATGCCGTGCGGTCCGTGCTCAAAGGCGTAGAATTCCGCCGGCACGCCGGCGCGCGTGAGCGCTTGAAAAAATAGAATGCTGTTTTCGATCGGAACCACGTCATCCGCCTGCGTGTGGATGAGGAGGGTCGGTGGAGTGTGGGTGGTAACCTGCAATTCGGGCGACATGAGACGGATCAATTCGTCGGATGCGTCCGGTCCCAGCAGCGCCCGCCGTGAACCTGTATGCGCCGCCGGTCCCACCATTGAGATCACGGGATAAAGGAGCACGAGGAAATCGGGTCGTGCATCGGTCGCGTCGAGGGCAGCGCCCGTGCGGCCGGCCGCATGGTCGAACAAGGTGCCGGCACAGGCCGCGAGATGGCCACCGGCCGAGCTGCCGACGATCCCGATGCGGGTGGGATTGACGCCAAATTCGGCCGCGCGCGAACGAACGAGGCGCACGGCTCGCAGCACGTCCTGCAGCGGTGCCGGGTGGCCGAAATCGCCGAGTCGATACTTCAGCACAAATGTCGTGACGCCCAGGGACGTAAGCCAATTGGCATATTGGGTGCCCTCAAAATCGAGGGAGAGGCTGCCATAGCCGCCGCCTGGACAGATGATCACGGCCGTCCCGTTTGGCCGGGGCGTGGTCGGAGCCTGCCACGTCAGAGTGGGGACAGAGACCCGTCCGAGCCGGCTCTCGTCGAGGGTTTCGGCGCCGAGGTTGGGCTTGGCGTTGGGCACGCCCTCGGGCCAGAGCGGAATTTCCGTCGCGCGGAGCGTGGCGCCGAGGCACAGGGCTAAAAACACAAAAGCAAGACCGGACTTCATCGGGGCGGTGGGGGGTGTTGAGAACGCGTGACAACATGAAGCGGACCCCCGGGGGCAAGAACAGTTATGAGTTGGTTTAATTGTATAGCATTTTCCAGCGCAGGCTTGCCGCGGTGCGGGAGAGCTTGCTCAGTTGGGAAACAATGAAGCGCGTCAGCATGCGGGAAATTGCCGAAGCAGCCGGGGTCAGCGTGATGACCGTTTCCCTGGCGCTCCGCGAGCAGGGACGGCTCTCCCCGGCCATCCGCCAGAAGGTCAAGCGGGCTGCGGAAAGACTCCGTTATCGTCCCGATCCGGCACTGTCCGCCCTGATGAGCTATCGGCATGAAAAGCAGACTGTGCGTGACTATCGAACGCTCGCCTTCGTCACCAACTTCTCGACGGCCAGTGGATGGAAGGAAGAGATTTTTACGCGCCTGTATTTCCAAGGGGCTTCCGACCGCGGGGGCAAGTTGGGTTACCAAGTGGAGCCGTTCTGGTTGGCGCAACCCCGGATGACTCCGAAGCGTGCGGTCCAAATATTGGAGTCCCGTGGCATCAAGGGCCTGTTGATCGCACCAGTGATGTCGCCCTCCGCCCGCATCTCGCTCGAATGGGAGCGATTCTGCTCCGTGTCGCTTTGCCGCAACCTGGCCTTTCCGGATATCAACGTGGTCGATCACAATCACCCCCACAGCATGATGCTGACCTGGCGTGAGCTGCGGCGCCGCGGTTACCGTCGCGTGGGCTACGCGATCAGAAAGTTTTCCGAGGAAATTGCGGACCGGCAATGGCTGGCGACTTTTTTGATGGAGCAGCAACGCAATGTGCCCGGGGAGCAGCCCATTCCCCCTCTTGTGGCGGATGGTTGGAGCCGAGAGCTTTTTGCCGCATGGCTCCGGAAGCACAAACCGGATGTGGTTATCTCACCCCACATCGCGGCCTACCAATGGCTGCGCGAACTGGGATGGAAAATACCGGACGACATCGGTTTTTCGTGGCTGGAGGTAGATCCGAACGAGGGGATCGCCGGAATTGCCCAGCACTTTCAAAACGTCGGCGTCGCGTCGGTCGATTTGTTACACCTCGAGCTCATGCGGAGCGCCTATGGCGTGCCCTCGGTGCGACAAAGCATCGGCATCGACGGGACCTGGTTTGAAGGAACGACTCTGCGACCGTCTGAAGGGAGCTAGTTTTTGAACGGTTCGCCCACCCGGCGAGCGGGGCGAACGCGCTTGGATAGTTTACAGTTAAAGCAACAAGCTTTTTGCGCAGGCTTCCGGGCTCGCTCCATACGTGTGCAACCCCTACGTGCAAGTCACACCGTCTGCTGGATCAGCGCGCTTGGGCATTCCCAAAAATCCGACCATCCTATGAAGACCAAGTTCCGATCAACCAAGACCCGCGGCCCCGTTCTGGTGGCTGTGCTTTCCGTGTTACTCAGTCCGTGTTGGGCGCAAGCCGTCAAGCCCGCCACCGCGGATAGTGGCACCGCCGGTGCGCCCAAGGAGGAGATCATTGCGTTGTCGCCCTTCGAGGTGAATATCGCGAAGGACAAGGGCTACCAGGCAACCAGCACGCTGGCGGGCAGCCGCATCAACACCGAACTCAAGGATGTGGCTGCGCCGATCACTGTTCTCACCAAGGAGTTTTTGGAGGACCTCAAGGCGGTCGACGTCAATGATGTGCTCAACTATGTCGCCGGCGGCGAGGGCACCGGCTCGTTTACGTTTTCGTTGCCCAGCATCGGCGGTTATCCCGACGATCAGATTGTGCAGAACCCGACCGGAGCCACCCGCCTGCGGGGACTCAGTGCTCCGGACTACACCCGGGATTATTTCTACACGATCGGCAACCAGATCGGCTTCGATACCTTTAACCTCGATCAGGTGACCGTGAGTCGCGGTCCAAACTCAATTCTGGCCGGGCTCGGCTCGGCGGCCGGGCTCATAAATTATTCCCCCCAGCAGGCTGATTTGCGGAAGGATGAAAATCGAGTCAGCTATCAATTCGGGAGTTGGGGCAGCCAGCGCGCCACGTTTAACAGCAACCTGACGCTGCTCGGCAATACCCTGGCGTTTCGGGCGGCGGGGGCCTACACGGAAAAGGGTTTCAAGCAGCAGCCGGCTTTCTCCCATGATCGCCGCGGATATTTCGCTGGAGCCTACAAGCCGTGGTCGAAAACCACGCTCCGCGCCTCCTACGAATTGGATCATGTTACCCGCAATCTGCCGAATTCCCTCACGCCCATCGACAGTGTCTCGCAATGGGTCGCGCGCGGCTCGCCGACGGCTTCGCCGCCGGCGAAACCGGCATTTACGTTTCCGGTTTGGACTGAACAGGGCAGCGGGCCGACGATCGTCATCAACAAGGATCATCGGGTGGAGTCGTCGTATCCTCTTTCGCCACCGAACGGCTACACCTATCTGCAGCAGAATCTGAGCAACGTGGGTCTCTGGGTGCCGCTCGCGATGAACAGCAACAAGTATGTCGATCTGCAGAACACCAACATGAACGCGCAGCTGGCGAACCTCACCTTCAAGGCCTTTTCCGCCTCGGTTGATCAGGCGATTCTTCCGGGCTTGGATGGCAATGTATCCTACACGCACGAAGACTTCCGTGGTCGCCGCATCGTGCTCAACCGTCCCCAGTATACCGTGGTGTTTGTGGATGTGAATCAGACCTTGCCGACTGGCGCGGCGAATCCCCACTTCGGCGAGCTCTACGTGGACCAGCGGGGGTTGGACAACAAACGCACCGAGCACAATACCAACGAGGCCGTGCGCGCCACGCTGACCTACGAGCTTGACCTCAGGAAACACAACAAGTGGTTCGGCCGTTGGCGGGCGACGGGCTACGCGGAAGACCGCGAGACGGAGACTCAGGGCGTCGGCTATACCACCAACGCATTTAATGCGACCGGGGCGGATTTGGGTGCGATCCAAGTCCGGCAATACCTCGGTGGCAGCGCGACGACCCGCGCCACGAGTTCAGTTCTTTACAAGGGGTTGCTGTCGGGTGTGACCGACAACTACGTTTCGGGAAGTTCGCTCGCGACCCGGACCATCAGCACGGGTTATGTGCAGGGTGCCGACAACAAAGCCCTCACGAAACTCGGCACTTCGGCCGTGGTCGGTCAGGTTTATTTGTGGGACAATCGTATCGTCGGATTGTTTGGCCTCCGCCGGGACAAGAATGAGGCCTCCAATGTCTCCAAGTCGGGTTCCCCGGTTGGATCGACGCCGTATGGCCCGGTGTCAGAAGTTCGCGCCCAGACGAAATCCTATGGGGTGGTCTTCCATGCCACCAAATGGCTGAGCTTTGACCTCAATCGGTCGGAGAACTTCATCCCGAATGCAGGTTCGATCGACTTGCTCGGCAACACCACTCCGGCTCCCACCGGCCAAAGCAAGGACTACGGTGTATCTTTCCGCTTGCTGGATGACACGCTGAACATCCGCTTTAAGCGCTACAAGACCGAGGCCAAGGATGGTTCCGCCGGGAGCCAGGCCCAGTTCGTCGGTCAGTGGTCGTTCCCGTGGTTCGATACGGTGCAGATCGCGCAGATTGCCAAGGAAAACAACATCACCTATCAACCTGGCATTCTTGCCGGACTCAAAGAAGGAGATCCGCGTTTATTGAACGGTTACACGGCCAACAATGTGGCCAGCGGGTATGAGGTGGAGGCGACCTACAACGTCACAAATAACTGGCGCGTGATGGGCAGCTTCTCTTCGAACGACGCCAAGCTTTCCGGCATCGCCCCAAACTTGACCGCCCTCATCGAGAAGCGCATTGCTTACTACAAGACTCAGGGCCTGTGGAACGGACCCAAGGGCGGCGCCATCTGGGGAGCAACGGGCACCGGTGAGGAGCAGTTTAACACGTGGGTCTTGGGCGACTATATTGCCTACAAGGCCTCGGACGGAAAGCCGTCCCAGCAGCTCGCGAAGTATCGCGGCAGTGCCATGACCAACTATACCTTCTCGGAAAATCGCCTGAAAGGTTTGAGCGTCGGTGGCGGTCTGCGCTATATCGACAAGGCCATCATCGGAAATCCTGCCATCACGAATGCCGCGGGTGCGGTGACGGGTCTTGACCTGAGTCGTCCCTACACGGCGGGCTCGTATTTCGCCGCCGACGCGTGGATCAACTACGCCATGAAGCCGTTTATTTTCCGGAACAAGAAGCATGTGCTGTCGTTCTCCTTGCATGGCTACGATCTCCAGGAGGGTGGGCACTTTCAACCGGTCAGGGCGAATTCCGACGGAGCACATGCCTCCTACCGCATCGTCCAGCCGCGGAGTTTTCACCTGACCACCGATTTGAAATTCTGATCAACCCCGGTGGACTGCACGACGACGGTCCACCGGTTCTTCCTGTGATCTCCACCAACGGGCGCAACCTCTCGCGGGCGACGTGGGGCCGGCGAACGTTGCGCTCCGTTGCAATCATCGCGGCCCCGGTCGCGGCCATGGCCCTGACCGGGACCGCGGTATTCGCGCAAGGTGCTTCATTTGTGAACACCACGACGGCCACCGGCATCGAGTATATTCACGCCGCGCCCGGCGGCCCGGTTGCACCGGCAAAGGGCCATGGCGGACTCGCGGTGGTGGATGTCGACGGCGACGGTTGGCCCGACTTACTCGGGGCGCGCTTGAACGCAACGCCGGTCCTGTATGTCAATCAGCGCAACGGCACGTTTGTCGAAGAAGCCGTCGCGCGCGGCTTGGGGAGCGCGGTCAATGCAAGCTCGTTTGTCATGGCGGATTTTGAGAACAAAGGCCGGCAGGATATCTTCGTTGTTCCGGAAAAGGGCCCGCGTTTCTTTTACTTCGTCAATGATGGAACCGGTCATTTCGCTGAAGATGCCCTAGCTCGTGGAGCCTCCGTCCCGACCACGCTCGAAGATCATCAGGCTTTCAGCGTGAGCGTCGTCGACTACGACCGGGATGGCTACCTTGACATCTATGTCTGTGAATGGGGACCGACGAGCGAGTTCCCACTGCATTCGGTCTTGTTGCACAATCTCGGCGCCAAGTCGCCGGGCCATTTCGAAAACGTCACTGTGTTTGCCGGGCTCCTCCAGTCTCCGGCGCTCAAGTCCTTCTATGTGAATCCCGCCGGCAAGCCGCAGCAAACGGCGTTCTCGGCGGCGTGGGCGGATTTTGATGGCGACGGCTGGCCGGACTTGGCGTTGGTCGGCGACTTCGGCACCAGCCGGTTGTATTGGAACAACGGGAATGGCACCTTCACCGAGGGGGCGCAGGCGGCTGGCCTTGGACTCGACGAGTTCGGCATGGGCGTGGCAGTGGCGGACTTCGACGGCGACGGAAGGCTCGATCTCTTTGTCAGCTCCATCTTTGACCAGCCGATTTTCTCCCGGCTCGGGACGAACACGGGCAACAAGCTCTATCGCAATCTGGGGAATCGGCGCTTTGCCGAAGTGTCGAAGTCCACAGGGGTCGATCGCTCTGGGTGGTCTTGGGGGGCCGCATTTTTCGACTACAACAATCGCGGCGTCATGGATCTCGTCGTCACCAACGGCGTCGATGGCGTGTCATCCGGCATTCCCGGCGGTTTCTACAACGACGCACTCACGGATCAGACGGCACTCTTCCGCAACGACGGGCGGGGCGGTTTCACCAACTTCGCGTCCACTGAAGGAATCACAGACACCGGCCTCGGCAAGGGCGTGGTCGTTTGGGACTACGACAACGATGGCTCGCTCGACCTCGCGATCGCGGACACCTACGCGGGCCCAGTGGTCTACCGGAATACGGTGGCGATCAGGAACGACTGGATTCGGCTGAAATTTCGGGGTACTACGTCCAATCGCGACGGAGTGGGTGCAGTTGCGAGGATCACCGCGGGGGGCAGGACACAGACGTTGCTCTATCACCCGACGAATGCGTTTCTCGGTTCGCACGAACCGGTGTTGCACGCCGGCCTGGGCTCCCCCGGTGCGGTGATCGAAAAAGTCGAGATTACCTGGCCGAGCGGGACCGTCCAGACACTCACCAACGTCCCGTCGCGGCAGATTCTCACCATCGTTGAGCCGGCGGCAGTGTTGTCCAAACCGCTAATTGTCCAACAGCCGACGATCGCGGGCCGGATCCCGAAGGATGCACCGCTCGTTCTCACCGTGACTGCCGCCGGTCAGCCAGCTCCGGTTTATGCGTGGCAAAAGGACGGAGTCACCATCCCCGGCGCGAACCAGCCGACGCTGAGCATCGCGCGCATTCATCCGTTCGATGCCGGACGCTACACCGCGTTGGCCACCAACTCCGAAGGCACGGTGGCGAGTGTCGCAGTGGATGTCGTCGTCACCGTCGATCTCGCCGCGCACTCGGCGGCCCGTTGGTGGAATGAGTTTCTCCTCGACGGCATCCGCAAGGACACGCCCAACCCGCCAGTCCACGCGCGCAACCTCTATCATCTTTCCGCGGCGATGTGGGACGCGTTCTGGGCCTATGAAATCGAAGGATGGAGTGGGGCGACGCCAGTTTTTGTGCAGGAAACTGTGCGGCCCGCTGATTGGCTCGGCGGACGCGAGTCGGCGCAGCGACAGGCGATCAGCTATGCCGCCTACCGGGTGCTCACGCAGCGGTTCAAGAACAGTCCCGGCGCGGCGCGCACCCTTTTCGGGCTGCGCTGGCTAATGCAGCAGTTCGGCTACGATCCTGACTTTACCGGCACGACAGGCAACGCGCCGGCGGCGGTGGGCAATCGCATCGGCTTCGGGGTGCTGGCGGCGACGCTCAACGACGGCGCCAACGAGGCTAATGGCTACGCCGATGCGACCGGCTACAAGTCACTCAACGACCCAATGCCCGTGGCGCGCCCCGGCACGACGATGGCCGATCCGAGTCGCTGGCAGCCACTCGCGCTGACCCAGTCGATCACGCAGAACGGCATCCCGCTCCCCAATAATGTCCAAAGCTTTGTCGGAGTAAACGCACGCAACACCACGCCGTTTGCGCCCATCAAGCCGACGCCCACGACGAGTTCGCTGGACCCGGGGCCACCTCCGCAGTTTGGCGGTGCCACGCACGCCGCCTTTGTCCAGCAGGCGCTCGATTGCCTCCAGCTCTCGGCCATGCTTGATCCGAGCGATGGTGTGAGCATCGATATTTCCCCGGGCGCCTACCTCAACAATCCCCTTGGCAGCAACGTCGGCACCGGCCGGGCGCTCAATCCGTTTACGAACCGTCCGTATCCCTCCAACGTGGTGAAGCGCGGGGACTACGCGCGCGTGCTGGCGGAATACTGGGCTGACGGTCCCAACTCTGAGACTCCGCCGGGGCATTGGAACGTCATTCTCAACGAGGTCACCGATCACCCGAGCTTTGTGCGCCGCTATGGTGGCGTCGGCTCGGTTTTGCCGGCCCTGGAGTGGGACGTCCGCGCGTATCTCGCGTTGAATGGTGCGGCCCATGACGCCGCCTGCACTGCGTGGCTGTTAAAGCGCCAATATGATTCGGCGCGGCCGATTTCGGTCATCCGCTACTTGGCGGGGCTCGGTCAATCGAGCGAGCCTTCGGGTCCGTCCTACCAAGCGCGGGGGCTTCCGCTCGTGCCCGGCCTCATCGAGGTCATTACTGCTGCCAGTTCCGCGGTCGGCCAGCGGCATGCGCACCTGGCTGATAGTGTTGGCCAGCTCGCGATTCGAGCGTGGCAGGGCAACCCGTCTGATGTGAAGACGCAGATTGGCGGTGTCGGTTGGATCCTCGCTGCGAAGTGGGTGCCGTATCAAATGTCCACGTTTGTGACTCCGGCGTTTCCCGGCTACGTCTCCGGCCACAGCACGTTCAGCCGCGCAGCGGCGGAGGTGCTCACGTTGCTCACGGGCTCGCCATTTTTCCCCGGCGGGTTGGGTGAAAAGCGGTTTGCCGCAAATTCGTTTCTCGAATTCGAGCGCGGTCCGAGCGCTGATCTTTCGCTCCAGTGGGCCACTTATTACGACGCGGCAGATCAAGCCGGCCTGTCACGCCTGTTCGGCGGCATCCATCCGGCGGTGGACGATCTCGTCGGCCGAAGGCTCGGGGCGCGCGTCGGGCTGGCCGCGTTTTTGAAAGCGCAGACGCTGCGGCAAGGTCTCGCGCCGACGAATCGCGGCCTGATTAATCTCTCCAGCCGCGGTCGCGCGGGCACGGGTGACGACACACTGATCGCGGGCTTTGTGATCGATGGCGCTGTGTCGCAGACGACCCTGCTGCGGTCCATTGGCCCGGCCCTCGCCAACTTCGGATTCCCGGCAGAGCGCTGCGAGCCCGACCCGAGCCTGGAACTCCACCGCTCGAGCGACGACGCGATCTTGCTCGTGAATGATAATTGGTCCGCGAGTCCGCGTGCGGCCGCTATCGCCGCCCGCGCGGCGGGAGCAGGCGCTTTTGCGCTGGCGCCTGGCAGCAAGGATGCCGCGGAACTTTCGGACCTTTCCGGCGGAGGCTATTCGATGGTGCTCCGGTCCGCCGCTCCCGCCCAGCGCGGGATCGCGCTAGCGGAGGTCTACGGCCAGCAATTGCTCAATCTTTCGACCCGCGGCAGTGTCGGCCGCGGCGATAGCGTGCTTGTGGCCGGCTTTGTCATCGATGCCGCCGATCCGCTGCCGGTGCTCGTGCGCGGGGTTGGACCCACGCTGACTGCGTTCGGCGTCCGCTCGGTGCTCGGTAATCCCACCCTGACGATTTATCGCCAACTGGGCAACGGAGCGACGGAAATCGTCGCCAGCAACGACGATTGGAGCACCGACGCGAAGGCGTCGCTTACGCAAAGCGCCGCGCAGTTGGTCGGCGCCTTTCCTTTGACGGTTGGGAGCCGGGATGCGGCGCTGTTCCTCCAACTTCCTGCGGGCAACTATACGGCCGTCGTCGCCAGCGCGGACAACGCAGAGGGCGTCGCGCTCGTCGAGGTCTACCGCGTGAAGTGACGCCGCGGCCTACGAACGAAAACGCGCTCCCCGCTCGAACTATCGTCCTCCCATTTCTGTTTCCCGATTTTTCAAAACTTTCATGATCCTTCCACGACTTCACGATGCGATCGCCTTTGGCGGTGACTATAACCCTGAACAATGGCCCGAGTCCGTCTGGCAGGAAGACGTTCGCCTCATGCGCGAGGCCGGCGTCAACCTCGTCACGGTCGGCGTATTTAGTTGGGCCAAATTGCAGCCGAGCGAGAAGCGCTTCGACTTCGGCTGGCTCGATCGCGTGCTGGACTTGCTCGCGGCAAACCAAATTGGTGTCTGCCTGGCGACTGCGACCGCGTCACCACCGCCTTGGCTCTCCGCTCGATATCCGGAAGTCCTGCCCATCACGGCCGACGGCGTCCGGCTTCAGGTCGGAGCGCGCCAGCATTATTCGCCCAGCAGCCGCGTCTACCGGAAATTCGCGTCGGCGCTTGTGACGAAGATGGCGCGGCGCTACACCCGGCACCCGGCGTTGGTCACCTGGCACATCAACAACGAGTATGCGTGCCACGTGCCGGAGTGCCATGGCCCCGATAGCACACGGGCGTTTCGCACCTGGCTGAAAAAGAAATACCGATCGCTCCCGGCGCTGAATGACGCGTGGGGCACCGCGTTTTGGAGTCAGGGTTATGGTCAATGGGACGAAATCTTCACACCGAGCCGAGCGCCTTATCACTGCAACCCGACCCAGTGTCTCGACTTCAAACGGTTCACGAATGACGCCTTTCTTGAACTCTACGATTTGGAGCTGGCGATCCTGCGTCGCGCGACGCCGGACGTCCCTGTCACGACCAACTTCATGGGCTTCTTCAAGGCGCTCGATTATCGGAGTTGGTCGTCGCGACTCGATTATGTGTCGTGGGACAGCTATCCCGATCCATCGGACGAGTCCGCCGCGCGTCGTGCCGCCGCGGCCGGCCACGATCTCATGCGATCGCTCAAGCCGGATCGTCCGTTTGTGCTGATGGAGCAGGCTTCTTCGGCGGTCAATTGGCGCCCGGTCAATATGCCGAAGAGGCCGGGCGTGATGCGCCTGCAAAGTCTGCAGGCGATCGCCCGCGGCGGTGATGGCGTGATGTTCTTCCAGTGGCGGGCCTCCAAGGCCGGAGCGGAGAAATATCACAGCGGCATGCTCCAGCACGTCTCAGCGAAGGACAGCCGCGTCTTTGCCGAGGTGAAAATGCTCGGGGCGGAGTTGAAGAAACTCGGGGTAGTGACCGGGTCGCGGGTGCGCAATCGTGTGGCCATCGCGTTTGACTGGCACGCGTGGTGGGCCGTCGAGCTTGAATCGAAGCCCGGGCGGATCGACTACGCGGCGTGGGCGCAACAACTGCATGGATGGTTCTACGCGCAAAACCTCGGCGTCGATTTTGTTCATCCCGGCAGTGATGTGGGCCGCTACGATCTCGTGGTGGCGCCGGCGCTCTATTTGCTGAGCGAAAAGGACGGCGGCAATCTGCAGTCCTTTGTCGAGCGCGGGGGCACGTTGCTCGCCACGTATTTTAGCGGCGTGGTGGATGAAAAGGAGCACGCAGTCTGTGGCGGTTATCCGGCGTATCTGCGCCAGGCATTGGGGCTTTGGGTGGAAGAATGGGTGCCTTACCCTGATGGGAGAAGCAATCGGTTCCGCTTCGGCCCCACGCGGGCGGACTACCGGTGCGATCACTGGTGCGACTTGGTGCACCTCGACGGCGCACAATCACTGGCGGTGTTCACGGGTGACTATTTCGCTGGCCGTCCCGCCGCCACCCGCCATCGCTACGGTAAAGGCGCCGCCTATTACCTCGCGACGCGGCCCGAGCCAACGGGGTTGGATGTGCTCCTCTCACAAGTGGTCAAGGAGGCTAGGCTGGCTCCGCCGGTGCGGGTGCCAGCGGGCGTGGAAGTAGCCGTGCGCCACGCTGCCGATGCGCAATTCTTGTTTCTCCTCAACCACTCCGAACATCCTGCGAAAGTCGCTCTGGGCAGGAAGCGCGGCCGGGACCTGCTCACCGGCGACTCGCTATGCGGAACAGTTCGGCTGCCGCCCTGCGATGTGCGGGTGATGCAATTGCCGGGCGAGTGAAATCGGGGAAGGTTTATGCAGTGCCATATCGGGTTGTCTTGGTTGGAGGAGCACATCGAAGGTGGCGCTGAACCGCTCGCGCCATTTTGCGCGGGATGTCTTTCCTTGGTTTAACACGACTGGAGTCTTCGTGTGCTGTTCAAAGTCGAGGCGACTTTGAACGGAATTTGAGACGGCCATGGTGGGAGCGCCGTAGCAATTGGGGTTCACGAGTTGATGAATGGTCGGGTGGCTCGACGGTTGTACGGAGTGAATCTTCGAAGGCATATCTGTTGGTCCAGGCGCAGGTTCGGTGGCGTGGCGTTGCCCATGAATCTTAGGTTTCGGATTCGGAGTGGCTTCTTGCACGCAGTCTGAACGTTTCGTTCGCGCGGTGTTGCCGTCTGCGTAGGCCCCAAAAGCCGGAGCAGACGGCAATCAATCCAGGCCTCGGCGGGAGGCGGGGGGCTGCAGTTTCGCGGTGGTGGGTGAACGGAACGGGTGATCGGGACTGCCGTAGCATTTGCCGAGGTCGGTCGGGGAATGCGCAGACGTTGCGACTTTTCCGACTGCTCCGGCTCTTGGGGCCTCCGCAGCCTCCAAAGCCGCAACGACTGCTGCCCGCCGGCATAATGGAATCAACGCAGGCGTCCGACTCCGTGCTCGGAGACGGACGCCTGCTTCCCGTTTGCGCCAATCATGGCGAAATTCTCTAACGGGCATTTCTGAGACGCGAACAACTCAAGGAGCCAAGGCAAACGACTTCCGCTGCTCACTACGCAGATACCGCGACTCATATCTGCCGGCGGATCAAGATCTGCCGAAAGATCTACGGTTCGACCCAAAAAGCATCCGCCTTATCGACCCGCAAAGAATCGGGGTAGTGTCCGAAGAGTTCAGCAAAAAGGCGGATCATGGTAAGTGGTTTGGTGATGAAGCCTAAAACCACTAACAAAGGAAAAACCATGACCCGCCCGAAGCGGAACGATGAGACGATCCAAGTAACGAAACAAGATCTGATGCGGATGCTAACCGAGGACGATGCGATGAAGGGACTGCTGCAGACGATGCTGCAAGAGGTGCTCGAAGCCGAGATGGACGACGCGCTGCGCGCCGGCAAAAACGAGCGCACGAGCGGCCGGCTCGGCTATCGCAGCGGCCATTATCCGCGGACGCTGGTGACCCGCGTGGGCAAACTGGAACTACGCGTGCCGCAGGATCGGCAGGGCCGGTTCTCGACCGAGCTGTTTGCCCGGTATCAGCGCAGCGAGAAGGCCCTGGTGGCCGCGTTGATGGAGATGTATGTGCAGGGCGTGTAGACGCGCCGGGTGAAGACGATCACCGAGGAACTGTGCGGGCACGAGTTCAGTGCCAGCGCCATCAGCGAACTGAACGTGACGATGGACGAGGAACTGCGCCGCTTCATGCAGCGCCGACTGGAAGAACCGTATCCGTATATCATCCTCGATGCGCGCTACGAACGAGTGCGGGAAAACGGCGTCGGCCAAAGCCGCGCGGTCCTGATCACGCTCGGGATCGGTTGGGACGGCCGCCGGCACGTGCTGGCCGTCGAACTCGCGGGGCGCGAGAGTGTGAGCAGCTGGAAAGATCATCTGGTGCGCTTGAAAGAACGCGGCCTGCACGGCGTGCAACTGGCGGTCAGCGACGATCACGCCGGACTCAAACGCGCGATTATGGAGGCGTTGCCCGAAGCCTATTGGCAGCGGTGTTACGTCCACTTCCTGCGCAACGCGCTCGATTACCTGCCGCGCAAGCAGGCGGATGATTGCCTGGTCGAACTGCGCTGGATCTACGACCGGCACGACGCCGAGGAAGCGCGGCGCGATCTGGCCGCGTGGCTCGTGCGCTGGTAGGATAAACATCCGAAGCTGTGCGCGTGGGTCGAGGCGAACATCGACGAGACCTTCGCCTTTTACCGGCTTCCCCGGGCGCACCACAAACATCTCAAGTCGACCAATCTGCTCGAGCGGCTGAACCAGGAGATCAAACGCCGCACGTTGCTTGTGCGCATCTTCCCCAACGAAGCCAGTTGCCTGCGGCTGGTCCAGGCGCTCGCCGTCGAGACCCACGAAGAGTGGGTCGATGAAAACCGCTACCTCAACATGGACCTGCTCCGCGAACACCTGAAGCGCCCGCCACAACCTCAAGCCGCCTAACCGGCGGGAGGCTGACCGCCTCCCTGCCACCCTCTGCTCACTTCGAGTAAGGGAGGAAGCTTCGCCTCCTCCCTTCAACCCTCCTCATAAATCTTTTTATCTCACCAAACCATCATACCACCGATCCACTTTTGCTGAACTTGACGGACACAACTAGAATCGGCTTCACGTGTCATATCCGACGCGAACGAATGAGCGAACCACACTCAACTGCGCGGCAAAAGCCGCCCCTATCTACCTATGGATCCCCTGACACGCCACCCCTAACGATTTTCGTTAGGAACATGAATTCCCGCCACTAAAACACCACTACGTCACCACTCTACCACTACTCCGCCACTACTTCGCCACCACTAGCGGTTGTCGCGGAAGTCCCTGACTCCATTGGCGATTGCGGAACTTTCCGCGCGATGGCCGGTCGAACACCCGAGGGAATTGCTCCGCATGGTTGCCGTCATCACCGCCACAATTTTCCGCCGAAGCATCCTGGTGCAGGCGAGTGCGACCGCATGAGCGCGCTCGACGTCCATCGCTTCGATTCCCTGTCCGATCGTCAGGTGATTCGTCGCTTTGGCTCGCTGCTTGCGGTCGCGCTTATGCGGAGCGGGGCACTTGCACCAGCAGGTGCGACGCCGTCAGTCCGGCCGGCCCCAGCCAAACCATTGGAGCCATCCGAACTTCTTGCCGATGCTCGCGACCAGCGCATCGTTCGCTACCTGGAATGCGCGGGCGACGCCCGCCCGCGGGAACTGGCGGTGGCGTTGGGTTTGTCCCGCGGCGTGACGCAACGCCGGTTGCTGCACCTGCGCGCAACGGGAGTCTGCCACGTTGTCGGCATGACCCGCGGTGCCCGCTACTCGCTCCAGCGAGACTTCACCCGAAACTAATCCCA
>CANIJN010000055.1 GCA_947467625.1 Opitutia bacterium
GACACCAACGTCCAGCTATTCGCTGGGACCATTTCAGCTGTGACCTGAGGTGCTTACATGACCAGAAGATGAGCGGCACCAGCCGCATCGCCTACCTATAAGTCCGTGGACACGCCACCCCTAGCGTTCGCTAGGAATCCGTCGCTAGTCCGCCACTACATCGCTACTAAACCACCACTTCGCCACTACTCGACCACCACTCAATTTGATCGTGAACGTCGGCGTTGACCCGAATGACCGCTGAGCGCGTGCAGAAAAGCGCGGCAGACCACGAAAAAACCACCTTACACAGCCGCCTGAAAGCAGGCGCGCTGGGAGCGCCCGCGCGGAGCGCACATTCAGTTGCGCCAATGTTCGCTCAGGCTGTCCCGTTCGGCGGCAAGGAGCCGTGCATGCGGATCAAGCTTGGCGAGGAGCAGATGTAGGCGCGTGTCCAGCGCACGTCGGATGGTCGGTGTCCCGAGATAGCCCGGTGCGCGTTGCTCGAACCACGCGACCGTAGACCGTGCTTTTCTGTCCGCGTAATCCGCGAGGCGCCGGTAGTGCGTCCCACCATGCCAGCCCCAGTCAGAGGCCGCCATCTCGCTCCAGCGAGCGATTTGCGCCGCCAAGGTTGTCTTCTTGGCCTGAGCGCGGAGCGACGGGAGCGCGTCGAGCAACCGGCCGTCGGCGGCGTGGTGACGTTTGCTCTTGGATTGGAGGCGGGTGAAAAACGACCGCCACCACCACGCGGCTTCCACTCGGGCCATGCGGGCCGGAATCGAATCATCGGCAGCATCGTCGAAAAAATCGTCGGCAATGCCGTGGCGCGGATGCGCCTTCCAGTAGGCGCGCGCGGCGGCACGTTCGACGCGTTCGACTTCGGCGGCGTGCCGTTGGCGAGTGGTAAAAAACGCGGTCTGGAGATCGTGCACTTCGGCGGGCAGCGCTACGGGAAGCGAGGTCGCGCGGTTGTAGTGCTGCGAGAAATAGCGTGCCTGCGCGGCTTCCATCGAATCGCGCAATGCAATATAGGACGGTCCGCCGGCGCGGTCGTAGGTGGGTTCGACCACGCGCTGCCGGAGAAGCAGCAGTTCCGGCGATGAGTGTCGCAGTTGCCGGTCATTGATCGCGCGGCTGATCGCGGCGACGAACGGCGCGGCAAGTTCGGGTTCGGCGTTGAAACAACGCGGAAACGGCGAGGCGTCGAAAGCGCGGCTCACGCGCCAGTCGGTCAAGACTTGCGCCCAGGAATCGAAGCCAGTGGGGAGAGTGAGTTGCAACGGGCGGTATTGTATCACGGCAGGCAACCGCGCCCGAAAAATGGGCGCTGCCGGCACCGGGAACAAGGTCGCGCCGGTCTCCGCGTTGCTGCGTCCGACGCGACCCTGTTCCTTCGAAGGCCGGAGATTGCCCGGAACGGCCACGGGAGATCGGGGCCGGAGCGCTGCGCTCGCGACCGCTCCGCCTGCGGCTCCGTCGGTCGCGTCCAGCCCCGACCACCCGTGGCACGTCCGGGGTCGGCGATGAATATTTCGCCACGTGTGATGGCGTGAACATCATGATCGCGCCGGTTGCGATCCAGACTGGTTGGAATCGCGACCCCAAAATCCAGCAATCTGACTTCGAGCGTGTAGTCGGTCGCGTTTGGGTTTGTTCGCGCCTCAGTTGGATTTTCGGAGCGCTTTTTTTCTGTGAGGAGCTGCGTTTGTGGAGTGGGCTCGGCTCGGCGGGAGTCGGCGGACCTCCGCGCGTCGATCCCTGCGACGCTTTGCGACGCCCGTCCCGCGACAGGCGCAGGCGGTGCTATCTGGGGCTGACTCCGCCCCAGCCCCGCCCGTCGAGTAACCAACGATACCTCAGCGCAATTTGGCGTCCTGCATGCGGTCGTCACGGCGCTTGCTTCGTGGGCCGCGTGGTCATAACGAATTTGTCATGAAGCTCCGCCATCTCATCACCCGCCTGTCGCGGCTCAACCTGTGCAAAGGGACGCGGGAAACCTCAGCGTTGAAGGCGCAGTTTCGGGCGGAGGATTTGGAGTTGGTTCGCCAAGGACGCGGCGGCGAGATCGCGATCCGCAATCGCCGGCTGATGGGGATCGCGGACGGAGCGGAAACGCGGCTGGTCGGATACAACGGCGTGCGCTTTGAATAGCCCGCGGTCCCCATCGTGAATCTACGCCATCTTAAGACCAAACTTTCCCGGCTCAATTTGACCCCGGCAGCACGCGAGGCAGCAGCGTTGAAGGCGCAATTTCGCTGCGAGGATGACGAACTGTATCGGCAGGGACGGGGCGCTGAAGTGCTGGCGGACCGGATGAAGAACCTGGGGCTGTCCGAGGCAGGTAAGACCGAACTTGTGACCGTCAACGGCGTGAGAATAAGACGATAGTGTGGCCTCGCGAGACGGGTTCGCCCTGGCATTAGCGGAGGGCGCTTTGCACCGCGCACATTCACGCAAGCCAATGTGCGCGGCCGAGGCTGGCGATTCGTATAGCTCGAATCAGACTGTGCAACAAACCAATCCCATCGATGGAAAGATATGTCGTGAATGAAATTAACCGCGAGCGTAGGCCAGCCAATGGCTGCAGCGGGCGCACGCTTTCGCCGTTCGATCCGGACCGATTTAGGTATCTATCTGAGACGGAAATCCTCAGCCGGATCGGGGTGTTGCTGGCAAGCGCACTGCTGCGCAGCGGTCGTTTGTCCCGGCCGACGGAACGCGGCGTGGGCGGTATCGAAGGTGCGGCGTCATCGTTTATCTCCCAGGAGGACTTGATTTGTGATCCCGTTGCGCGCCGGGTCGCGCGCTTTCTGCAAATCGCGGGGCCGTCAACGCCCGGCGAAGTGGCGGTTAACCTTGGAATCCCGCGCCGCACCTTGGCACGAAAACTTCATTTACTGCGGTCGAACGGTCTCTGCACGGTTGCCGGCAGAACGCGCACCGCACGATACGCCCTGCGCACCGACTTTTCCGCCAATTGATTTGGCCCGCCCGCTTGCTCCGCCGTCCAGTGAAATTCTACCTTTCAACTTATGCGCTTCTCCCCACAATCCCGGGACAACTTTGTTCCGTTCAGTCCGATGCCCGCATACTCCCACCAACAAATCGACGCCCGCCTGCTGCGCCTGACCGAAGCGGCGGTCACGCGTCTCGACGCCCAGCCGGCCTTGCGCGTTCGGTTGGCGGAAAATGTTTCACGCTGGCAGAGCCCACGGCTGCGGGCTCAGTGGCAGCGCCGACTCGCCTTGCCGTGGCCGTTGCTGCGTCGGCGTTTGCTGGCGCCGACCGAGGAAGGCGCTGCGTTGCGCCAGGACGCGCCGCTTGGCGGTGTCTTGCCCGCCACCGAGCGCCTGCGGATCATGCGGGAATTCGCCCATGACTCGGCAGCAACTTGAACACGTCGTCCGGGCGGCAGGCGCGATCACCGACGAACAGAAAATCTTGGTGTTGGGCAGCCAGTCTATTCTCGGCGCCTTTCCCCATCCACCCGACTCACTGACGGTATCCCGCGAAGCCGACGTTTGCCCGGTGAACGACCCGGCAAAGGCAGACCTGATTTCCGGAGCGATCGGCGAAGTCTCGCAGTTCGACAGCACGTTTGGCTACTACGCGCACGGCCTGCCGCCGACGGCATGCCCGTTGCCCCAAGGATGGGAGCAGCGTCTCGTCCCGTTCCATAACGCGAACACGCGCGGCGTCACCGCGCTGTGTCTGGCCCCGCTCGATCTGGCGAGTTCCAAACTCGTCGCCGGCCGCGACAAGGATAAGGAATTCGTAGCCGAGATGCTGCGGCATCAACTGATCGAAGAGCAGTCGCTCAAGGAACGGATCGTGCTTTTCGAAGAGGCAGCACAACGCCGGACCGCGCTTGAGAATCTTGAACTCGTTCGGGCTAGGCTTGCCGTCCTCGTGAAGGAGGCAAATGCGCTGCGGGAGCAGATTGAACGGCGCGAGGCCGCGGCAAGAATTTCGCCCGCGCCCCAGCAACGTCCAACGTCAAACGGGCCGCGGATGAGCATGTAAACGCGCCGGAACGCGCCCGTCGCGCGGATTTCGTCGGGCTGATGCGCTCGCGCTCGGCTACGCTCCTACGTTCATGCGCATGGCCGTCGCCGCGCTCTCGCGAGCGCGGCTCCATCGAAACGCACCCTACTTACGCGTTGGTCGATGCCTTACGCTCGATCTCACGCAACCGCTTCCGCTGCTCGTCGTGGGGTAGATCTGCGAGCGCCTTCATTTGGTTGAGGCCGTAGCGCCGCACGTCCTCGCCCTTCGTCAAATCCAAGAGCTTCGCTTGAATGTCGTCGGCGAGTTGGAGGAGTTTCAGGTGATGCGTGATCGAACCGGGCGACAGCCCTTCTTCGGCGGCGAGCTTCAGTTGATTGAGCCCGCGTTCGGTGTCCAAACGCCGACGCCACGCACGGGCACGATGAATCGGATGGAGCATTGGCGGTGATGCCGGTTCCGGCGCCGTGGTGCGACGGGTGATGCCCAGTTCGCAGGGAAACGGGGCGAGGAGCGTCACCGGTTTCGCGGTGCCGGATGACGGTGCGAGCGACACGTCGAGGGTCAGGACGAGCGGCCGGGTGGGCGCGGCGGAGTCCGCGCGCTGCATGCGTTCCTCTATGACGAGACGCTCCGCCATGCCTTCAACCAGCCGGTGGACGTGGAGTTTGAGCCGCAATTCGAGGAGCCGGGCACCGGCAGCGAGTTTGCTGGAGGGGCGCGTGGACGGGCGCACTTCGACTCGATCAAGGAAGAGCATCACGAGATCGCGCTGCTCGCTGGGCGAGAGATTCGGCAGCAGTTCGCTGAACTTCTGCAGGGCTTGGCTGACGCGCGCGGTCGCAACATCGCCGTCCTCGCACGCGGCGAGTTCGATGCGCACCTGTTCGCGTTCGACCAGGAGACGCTGCTTATCCGCGTTGAGCGCTTCGGCTTGCTCGCGCAGCACGTCATCGAGTGCGGTGGCCTGCCCGAGGATGAGCGCGCGAGCGCAATTACGGAGTTGCTCGGCGATGCGGGCGAGTTCGCCCTCGAGAGTGGTGAGCCGGGCGCGCAAGGGCGCTCGATCCGTTTGACGCAGCGACTTGGCGTGCGCGGTCGTAGCGGCGAGCGCATCAGGATGTTGGCTGCACGCGCCCAGAAAACCGATCACTGCCGTTTCGAGTGCCGTGGCTGAGACGTGGCGCACCGCGCACTTCGCGTCGCTACGTTCCTTGTGGGCGTAGCCGCAGGTGTAATAGCGGTAGGGTTTGCCGTCGGGATCGAGTTTGCCACAGGCGTTGGGGATCATCGCTCGGTTGCAGCAGCCGCAAAAGGCGACGGCCTTGAGCAGATGAAAGTGTTTGTCGCGGTCTCGGAATCGCCGTGGCGCTGGCAACGCCGCCGGCCGAATCGCGGCATTCGCGCGCTCCCACAGGTCATCCGATACGAGGGCCGCGTGCTGGCCGGGAAACTCCTTTCCGTTCATGCGCACGCGCCCCGCGTAGAGAGGACGCGTGATCAGTCGTCGCACGATGTCGGAGCGGAAACGTTTTTCACCGACGTTCTGCTTGGCGCCGCTGCGGCGGTTGAAAACACGGGCGCGGGTGCGGAGGCCTTCGTTATTGAGGGTGTTCGCGATCTCGGTGAGCGAGGTGAGACTCGCGGCCATTTCGAAGATCCGGCGCAGGGTGGCGGCTTCGGTGGGGTGCGGACTCAGGCCTTGGAGGGCTTCATCATAGACGTAGCCAAAGGGCACTTGTCCACCGGTCCAGAAGCCGCGCTTCGCCTGCTCGTTGAGCTTGATGCGGATCTTCTCCGCCGTGTTGAGCCGCTCGTATTCCGCCACACTCATCATGAGGTTGTTTTTTAGGCGACCGGACGGCGTTTCATCGGAGAGGTCTTCCGTCGGACTGACGAGCCGGCAGCCATGCTGTTGGAGAAACGAACGGAACGGTCCCCATTCGTCGGTGCTGCGCAGCACGCGTTCGAGCTTGAAGATCAGGACGATCTTGATCTCGCCGGCCTCGATTTGCCGCATGAGCGCGCGGACGCCGGGACGGTTCATCGAACCGCCCGAGTAGGCCGGGTCGGAGAAGCAGGCGATTTCAAACCAGCCGTCGCTGGCGTGTTTCGCGATGTAGTCGCGACAGACGGCGGCTTGGCTTTCGCAGGAGTCGAAGCGCCCTCCGACCTGGTTGGCGGTGGAGACGCGGGAGTAGATGGCCACGGGCACCGTGCAGGCACGGGAACGCGAAGAATTCGATGGAATCGCAGGCATGAAAAATCCTTGGTTAAGGTTGACCGGGGGAGTCCCAACAAGGCCTCTACCCCGAGGTGTTTCTGATCTGCGGACATTATCGCAGAATCGGTGGAAAATTCACGCTCAGAAATTTAACGGCACTCTGAACGGACCGCATTTCAGCAGCGTTTTGACGTTTCGCTGGACCGTCAAAACGAGAACTTATTTCAGGGGCGTTAAATCGCCTCTTTTGCTTCTCACTCTCGTGCAGGTGTCTGCAAAAAATTAATCCCGTATCAAGAGGTTCTTGATACGGGAAAGATGGCGGAGGAGGAGGGATTCGAACCCCCGGTAGGTTTCCCTACGTCTGATTTCAAGTCAGGTGCCTTAAACCAACTCAGCCACTCCTCCGAATTTTCCCCACGGTGCGAAAGTAGCGTCCCACGTCAATCGCGGATGCAGACGGATTGGCGTCCGGAATTTACTCACGACTACTTCGCGGTCGTCTGCGCAAGGAGGTCGTGGGTCTTGGCGACGATTTTTTCTTCGAGCCCCGCCGTCCACGGGCTGGGTCGTGCGTAGGGGACCATCGATGTGGCTCCTTCGTAGCGGCCCTCACGGAGCACGCGTTCGTTGGGAATGTAGGCCATCACATCCGTCGAGTAGCCGAAGACCCACAGGTTCCCCTGGTGCTCCGAACGGAGTCTCAGCGAGTAATCCACGACGACTTCTCCGCCGAGCGCGGCCCACGAAAGCGCGCCGAGTTTCCAGACTTGGATCGGATAAGCATAGCTGAGGATCGCATCGCCTTTCGTGCGGAGTTGTTCCTTCAATGACGCGGACCAGGCTTGATGCATGGCTTTGCTGGGTTGCTCCTTTTCCATCGCCTCACGGAGCTCGGCGGAGGTGGGCTTGCGGGTGAAACTGAGCGTGATGTCTTCCATGGCCGAGGCGAAGCGACCCTCGACGTGGGTCAAGGGACGCGCGAGGGCGCGATCCGCAGCGTCGGCCAGCGCACGGCCGTGTTGTTCGGCCAGCTCAACCGTTCCTCGCGGGTTGGGGTTGATGTCGGCACCGCAACCGCTCGTGAACATCACCGTGGCACCGGGGTGGCGTCGTTCGAGTTCGGCTTGGGCAGAACCGGCGTAGTCACCGTGCCACTGATAGATCGAGAGCGTGGTATTGTGGCAGGCATACGAGAGGAGCAAGCCGCGCAGGGATCCGCTGGCGGCATCGTAGATCGCGAGTACGGGCACGCGTGGATCGGAGGGGCCTTTGAGCGTGCCGGCGGCGCGACGTGCGGCGACGTCCTTCTCGGCGTTCTCGCGGCGATTGATGCCGAAGGTCGCTTGGTCTTCCCCCCACGCGAGAGCGGCGGGCGTCATTGAATCGAGCGCATGCGCAGCGGCGGCGATCATTTTACTCTCCAGTGCGGCGCGATAAACTGCAGCTTTCTTCACGCCGTCCGGCGGGAAAATGCGGAGGCCAGCGATGCTGCCTTCGAGCCACGGCGAGCAGTGGGTGTGCGAGACATTCGTCATGACCGCGCTGCGCGGCAGGCCGTAGCGTCGCATGATTTCCAAGGCCACGCGATCGGAGATTTCCCGCGTCACACCGCAAAGATCCAGCGTGAGCAAGACCGCGCGGTTTCCGGCAGAATCGGAAATGGCGAGCGCTTTGACCCAGAGATCTTGCGACGTGCCTTCGGCGGGATGATCGCGGGAGGCGTAACCGGTCATCCAGAGCGCGTCGGTTGGCGTGATTTTTTCCCGACCGACGCCGGCGCGCCAACCGGCACGCTCCGACGGAGTGACCGCGGCGCAGCCCGACCAGACGAGTGCGATGACGAACACGAGCAGTGGCCATAATCTAGGGCGGGGCGGGTGGGGGACAGTCGGAATCACGATAGCGCGTGTAACGGACGGGTAGCCGTTGGGGCAAGGTGATTTGAGGAGTGAGCACGCTGCGTCCGCCTGTCGCGTAGGGCTAAATTCTCCGCGTAATTATGATGCAGGAAAATATCGTGAACGTCCTCGTCGGAGCGTCGCTGACGTGCACGCGGGGCGCTGTAATTGAGGTTGTCATGGCCGGAGTGATACGGCGAATTCCGCGCCGCTCGTCCACCGGCGTAGCGGTGGCGGTGCGACTCGCGGATGCTGCACGGGTAGCCACCGGACAAGACTTCGCTCACCGCGCCGACTGAGCGGCTCGCGCCGGGGCCGAGGCGGCGCGGGCGGCACTCGATGACGTGCTCGCGAAACACGCGGGCGTTGGGGTGCGCCACGTGGACGCGGCGCGCTTAACCAGACTCTGGGAGAAAGGTGGGAAACGACAGCCCGCGGCTGGGAGGCACGGGACCGAGGGATTGGGCGGCGTGGAGTTCCACGTTGCGTGCGCCCCACGCGTAGCACTGCTGGATGAGCGCTGCGGCCGTGCAGGGTACGAGAAAAACAGGGCTCGCGCCGCGCATCGCGTCGAGCGCGGACCAGAGCAGCGCGGCAGCGGCAGCCTCATCGCGCGCGACGCCGGGACCGAGCATCACACATGACGGATGATGGCTCGCGACGAGGAACCCGGTGAGTGCGCCATGCGCATCTTCGAGCACCGCGACGCGCCAGTCGCCAACCTGATTGCGCAGGAAAAAAGCATAGTCGGGCTCGCGATGGAGGCCGTGAAGGTCGTGTTCAAACGCCGCGAGGCGGGCGGCTGCCGTCGGATCCGTTTCGAGGCGAACCCGCGTTGCGCCGGTGGGCGCAGTCCCGAGGAGGCCGGTGGCAGGGACGGAGAGTGCCAAGTCTTGGTAGAGCGTGTGAGGCACGAAACCGAGGCGCGAGTAGAGCGAAAAAGAATCGAGGTTGAGCAGGCTTGAGACCAGGCGTACGGGCAGGTGGTCGCGGCGGGCTTGGGCGATGACCGGGGTGAGCATCGCGCGCGCGATCCCGCGGCCCTGTGCGGCGGGCGCGGTGGCGACGATGCCGACGGCGACGTGGGTTTTTCTCGGATGGACGAAACACACCCCGAGCAATTCGCCGGATGCGGGATCGCACGCCGCCACGGCCTGTCCGGGATCGAGCTCGGCGTAGACGGCTGGGAAAAGGCGGAAAGGCTCGTGGCTCGTGCCAAAGCGGGCGCCCTGGCCGAGGCGGCTTTGATACCACTGCACGAGCGAGCGGTGGAGCAGGTGCGCGGTGGCCTCGTGATCGGCGGCCACGAGCGGGCGAAGTGTGCAGTGAGTGGACATGAATTCTCTCGGTGGGCAGGGGAAGCCGTTGGTCACTTAGGAGCGGGCGAGTTCGCCGGCGCGTAGTTGGATACTGGTTATGGCGGAGGCGATCTTCTCCATGTCGGTGCGCGATCCGAGGAGTTTCGTTTGGCCGAACCAGACGGCTGCCTCGACGAGGCGGTCATTTACCGGACAGTGGTTGCGGTCCATCCAACGAGCCATCGTGTCTTTACCGTAGAGGCGTTGGTAGTGGGGATTCGACGCGAGGGCCTTGACGTGGGCGGACGTATTAAGGCTCGCATAGCCGCTGCTGGCGGCGACGCCTTCCTTGGCGAGCGCGGCGATAAATTTGGCGCGGGGGAGCCCGGCGAATTTCGCGGACTCGTAGTGAAACATATAGAGATGCCACGCGCTGCGCGTGACGCCGGGGGCGAGGGCGGCGGGGGTGATGCCGGGGATTTTCTGCAGGAGTTCGCTGAGGTAGGCGGCGTTGGCGTCGCGCGTGGTGGCCTGCGCTTCAAGGCGCGTCATTTGCGCGAGCAACACGGCAGCCTGAAATTCGGTAAGGCGATAGTTGGCACCCCGGCCGGAACTCGCGCTCTTTTTGCCGCCACCGGGCGTGTGAAAATCGTAGCAGAGGTGGGCAAACGTTTCGTCGTTGGTGAGGATCGCGCCGCCTTCGCCCGATGTGAGATTTTTACTCGCTTGAAAACTGAAGCAGCCGCCGAGGCCGACGGTGCCGACGGGGCGGCCGCGCCATTCGGCCAGCGGAGCCTGACAGGCATCTTCGAGGAGCGTGATGCGGCGGGTCTTGGCGAGAGTGGAGAGGGCGTCGAGATCGGCGGGGGAGCCGGCGATATGCACGGGCAGGAGCAGCTTCGTCGCCGGCGTGATGGCGGCGGACACTTTGGCGGGATCGATCTGAAACGAAGCGGCGTCGGTGTCGGCGAAAACCGGGAGTGCGAAGTTGGCGGTGATGGCGTTGAACGTCGCGACAAACGTATAGGGCGGCATGATGACTTCATCGCCGGGGCCGATGTTGAGCGCCCCGAGTGCCGTGAGGAGGGCGGTGGTGCCGGAGGAGGTGGCGACGCAGTGGCGCGCTTGCATGCGGGACGCAAAGGCGGTTTCGAATTCTTTTACGCGGGAGGCACCGCCGGAGGTGCGGCCCCATTTGCCGCTGCGCAAGACGGCGAGGAGCGCGGCCTCATCGCGGTGATCCGAGAGCGGCCAGTCGGACGCGGCCTTCGCCGCGGGAGGGCGGACGACCGTTGGCTCGGCTGCGGAGGACGGAGGGATAGCGAGCGCGAGGCCGGCGCCGGCAGCGCTGCCGAGGAACGTGCGACGAGTGAGAGGACGAGGCATGGCGGATGGCGGAGGGCTGCGGGGTGGACTGGAAAGAGAACCACGAGGTTTCACGTCAGCCGGTAGTCAAGGGTATTGATCCCGATGAGCCGACGGCGGGTGGCACCTCGCGGGGAGAGTCGGCGAAATTCCGTGGGATCACCCGTTTCTCGACTACGGCCCGGCGATCCGGCCGGGCTCCCGATTGCCGCGGCCGGTGCGTTTGGTGAGTGCGTCGCCGAGTTCGGCGCGGCATTTTTCCGCGAACGCTGCGAGTTGCTTGACGACTTCGGGATGGGCGGCGGCGACGTCCGTGGTCTCGCCGATATCGCGGCTGAGTTCGTAGAGTTGGGGTGAGCCCACCTCCAAGTTTTCATATTTGGCGGGTATGCCGTCGCGCCCGCCGGGCCGGCCGCCGAGCGTGCGAGAACGGTGCGCGAGGATCAGTTTCCACCGTCCGTCGCCGCTCACCACGGCCTGTAATTCATTTTGTGCATACCAGATGCCGTAGCCCTCGTGCGGATTCTTAGCGCCGGGTTCGCGAGAGAGGAGGGGCCAAATGTCGAGGCCGTCGATCGGTTTCGCCGGCAGCGTCGCTCCGGTGAGGCGAGCGAACGTAGGGAGCAGATCAATCGTCATCGCGTAGTCATCAGATTTCGCGCCGGCGGGGATATGGCCGGGCCAACTCATAATGCACGGCACGCGCGTGCCGCCTTCCCACGAGGTGCCTTTGCCCTCACGGAGCGGTCCGGCGCTGCCCGCGTGATTGCCGTAGCTGAGCCACGGACCATTGTCGGTGGTGAAGACCACGAGTGTGTCGCGCTCGAGGCCGTGGCGGGCGAGCGTGCGGACGATTTCGCCGACGGACCAATCGATTTCCATGATGACGTCACCGTACAGGCCCGCCGACGATTTACCCTTGAACTTGTCGCTGACGGCGAGAGGCACATGGGGCATCGAGTGGGCGAGGTAGAAGAAAAACGGCCGCGCGTGGTTGCGTTCGATAAACGAAACGGCGTGTTCGGTATACTGCGTCGTGAGGTTGCGCATTTTGTCCGGCGTGATCTCGGGGTCGATGATCTTGCCGTTTTTGTAGAGCGGCAGTGGAGGATAAGTCCCCGCTTTGGCCTCTGGGTGAAACGGCCACATGTCATTGGAGTAGGGGAGGCCGAATGATTCGTCGAAGCCCTGCTGAGGCGGGAGAAACGCCTCGCGATGGCCGAGGTGCCACTTACCCGCCATGCCGGTCGCGTAGCCGCGGGACTTGAGTAGTTCGGCGATCGTGGTCTCGTTAGGATTGAGACCGTGAGTCGCGTTCGGCCCGAGCGCGCCGTGAATGCCGACGCGGTTCGAGTAGCACCCCGTGAGGAGTGCGGCCCGCGAGGCGGAGCAGACGGCTTGGGCGACGTGGAAGTTCGTAAACATCGCGCCAGTGTGGGCGAGGCGGTCGAGGTGTGGCGTCGTATAGCCCTTCGCGCCAAAGACCCCGACGTCGCCGTAGCCCTGATCATCGGTGAAAATGACGATGATGTTCGGCAGGCGGTCGGCGGCACGGGCGGCGAGCGCTCCGCATAGACTCAGGACGAGGGCGGCTTTGAGTAGTGGATACATGGGGGTGATGAGCTGTGCAGGGTTGCCGCGGGGCATTCGTTCAGGCCTTGATGCCCTTTCAAAGCAGCGACGGCAGGAGCAACTACGGGAAGTTTTTTCGCAAGCTAAGCTTTGGGGAGGCGAGCGAAATATCGGCACCGAGCACGCGGCTGTTGGCGCGCCGCATGATGGCGTCAATCGCGGGTGGGTGCGCGTGCTCAGCTACCTAGAGTTTGCGGCCGACCAGCGGACCGTCGGCGCCGCAGCCGAGGCGACCGACGCCGATGAGGTCGTCGCAGGTGGCGAGCCAGACAGGGGTAGCGATCAAGCCAGCAGTGGTGCGTGCGCAGCGGGAGATCGCGGGGAGGATGGCGAGCGCCAGGTTGCGCAGGAGGGACTGGCGTTGTTGCAGGGCGCGGGCATGGAGAGGCCTTGAGCGAGCAAGCCGGCGGCTATTAAAGCGAGCCGACCACGCTCGTGGATTACCGGTGGTGCGCGGGCGGATTTTTATTTGACGGTGCCCAGCGAGGAGTAACGCTGCGCCCCTGACTCGGTTGTTCCCCTACCACCATTGACTTAAGTATGAATTTTTCATTCCGCGTTTGTCGTGCCCGGCTTAGTTGGGCGAAAATTGGACTGCTCTGTTTTGGGCTGGCGCTGGCGCCGTACGCGATCGCGCAATCTGTGGGGACCGTCGTCGGTCAAGTAAGCAATGCGGCCACCGCAACGTTTTTGGAGGGTGCCGAGGTCGCCGTGGCGGGCTCTTCTAGAATTGCCATTACGGACCGTGAAGGACGCTACGAGCTCAGTCTGGCGCCGGGAGCGGTGACCGTCGTGGTGACTTATACCGGCTTAGAGGTAAAACGAGTGCCGGTCGTCGTTAGCGCCGGTTCACGGGTCGTGCAAAATTTCGAACTGTCATCGAGCGTTTACCGGATGGGAGCGTTTACGGTATCTGGGCCGCGCGAAGGCAGTGCGTCCGCGATCACCAAGCAGCGCGAAGCGTTTAACGTAAAAAACATCGTGGCGGCCGACAGCTTCGGCAACGTGGCCGACGGCAACATCGGCGATTTTCTCCAGCAGTTACCGGGGGTCACGGCGGTCTACGTCGGGGCCGATGTTCGCTCGGTACAAATCCGCGGGATCGACGGTGCCCTCAATTCCGTGACGATGGACGGCGACCGGGTGGCGAGTTCGCAGTCGGCGAACGCGGGGCGCACGTTCGAGTTTGAGCAGGCCTCGCTCAATAATATTGAAACCATCGAGGTCACGAAGGCACCGACGCCCGATATGGATGCCGACTCCATTGGCGGGAATGTGAACATCGTTTCAAAGAGTACCTTTGACCGTGCCCAACCCCGCACCTTTACCTACTCGCTCGGCGGCGTGTGGCGGCCGAAATATTACACGCGCAGCGACAATTGGCTCCGCGAGCCGATCCCCAACGTCGGTCCGTCGATCAATTTTTCCTATGCTGACCGGCTCGGTGCGGAGAAACGCCTCGGCGTCTCGCTCAATTTTACCTACCACTCCCAGCCGGGTGGTGACACGGCCGCCTTGGCTACCTACCAGAGTGTTCTGACCGAGCCTTACTACACTCAGAATATCACCGTGCCGCGTCCGGCTGGCGCGCCCCGCACGCGGCTCGCGACCGGTGCGAAGCTCGAATACAAGCTCAGCGAGCGAACCGTGCTGACCCTCAACACCGCCTACAACTGGTTCCATGAGACCAACGACACGCGCGCCATGGTCCTCGGCACCACGGCAGCGGTGGCCAATTTCCGCCCCGGCTACACCAGCTTTTTTGAGGAAGTTCTCGCGAACGCCAACTCATCGAGTGCGGTGACCCTGAGCAGCGACGACAAGTCCGGTCGCACCTACCAGTTTGTGCCGACGGTACGGCACCGTTTCAACGGCCTCGACCTCGACTATGGCGTGAGTTTCTCCAACTCCCAGACTTACTACGACTACGCGGCGGACGGTCGCCATTTTCAGTCGCGCCCGAAAGCCACCATCAGCTACCGACTGCCCAATATCGGTTTCACCATTGACCGGCGCGAGAGCCTCAAGTGGCCGAAGTACGCGCAGACGAGCGGAGCCGATCTCTTCGATCTCAATAGCTACGGCACGTTGCTCGTCACTGACTCGGATCGCTCCGGCGAAGATGAAATCAAGACGGCGAAAATCAATGTGAAGAAGTCACTCGACCTCGGGGTGCCGATCTTTGTGAAGCTCGGTGGGGTCGTCCGCCAACAAGACCGAGCGTTGGAGAACCACGCGAAGCGCTTTAATTTTTCCGGACCTGACGGGATCCTGAATAACGGCGACGAGCGGTTGGGCCAGTTTCGCGACACGACGGCGAAGTGGACGGATGCGAACGAAGGCTATCGGTCGCCGCCGTGGGCCAATCCGTTTGCGGTCGCGCGCCACGTCGCGCTGTTTCCCGGTCAGTGGGTGGAGGACGCGCCATTTGCCACGACCTCGCGACTCAATGGTGATCGCAGCATTACCGAGACCGTCACCGCTGGCTACGGCATGGCCAGTCTGCGCTTCTCACAGCTATCGATTTTGGGCGGCGTCCGGGTCGAGAAAACCGAGACGGACGCCGATGGCCCGGTGACTGTGAGCGGTGTCATCCGCCGCCTCGGCCGCCAGGGCGCTTACACCGACACCTTTCCCGGCCTGCATCTTCGCTACGCGCCGATGCGCAGCTTCGTCTCGCGCCTCAGTTATTCCTCGGGCATCGGGAGGCCGTCGTTCGACGCGATCATGCCGGCCGACTCGGTCAACGAGGTCTTGCAGACGGTGAACATCCGCAATGTCGGTTTGAAACCGCAATATTCGGATAACTTCGATGCAACCGCCGAATATTATTTCGAGCCCGTCGGTTCGTTGACCGCGAGTGTGTTCATGAAGCAAATCGAGGGCTTCCAATTTACGGACAGCAGCCAGTTCGTCGCCACTGGTGCCGACAATGGTTTCGATGGGCAGTATGGTGGCTACCGCATTACGACGACGCGCAACGGCGGCAGCGCTCGGTATCGCGGCATCGAGGTGGCCTATCAGCAGCAATTCACCTTCCTGCCGGGCCTCTGGCGCGGCTTCGGCTTTTACGCCAACTACACGCGACTCCTGACTCGCGGTGACTACGGCGGGGCGACGGTGACGACGCAGGTTGCTGGATTTGTGCCGAAGACCGGTAACGTGGCCCTGACCTACCTCGGGGCTGGCTTCAATCTGAGGCTCAATGCGGTCTGGCGCAGCGAGTATCTGGTCACCAACAGCGCCAACCCCGCGCTCGTCGTCTATCAGGAGCCGAAGCTGCAGTTGAATCTGAAGACGCGCTACAATTTCAGCCGAGCAACATCGATTTTTTGCGACATAGAAAATTTCAACAAATCACCCATCACCGAAACGTGGGTTGGTTCCAAAGATCGTCCGAATCAAACTCGGATCGTCGTCGCCAAGGTCGTGGCGGGAATCCAAGGGCGCTTCTGAACAGTACCGACGCTCGTTCGCTCGTTGAATCCACTATGTTAACACGATCCCTTGGTCTGCGGAGATGCGCGGGGATCGTTTTTGTGGCAGCACTTCACTTGCGAGCGGTGGAAGCGCCGATGGAAAAGCTGGCGAGCTTTCCGGCGGTCGCCCCGTCGCAGGTGAGCGCTACCCTGCGCGCGAAAGCGGGCTTCACGATGGATCTGCTCGCCGCCGAACCGTTGGTCGCGAGCCCTGTAGCGCTGTGTTACGACGAGAACGGCGCCGCTTACGTCGTCGAAATGATCGACTATCCGTACACCAACAAAGCCACGCATCAGGCGTGGAAAGACAACGCCACCGACGCACCGACCGGCCGCGTGCGCAAACTGGTCGATACGGATGGCGACGGCGTTTTCGATCAGAGCTATGTTTTGGCTGAAGGACTGTCGTGGCCCACGGGGATCTGTTGCTGGAAGGGTGGCGTTTTCGTGACGGCCACGCCGGATATTTGGTATCTCAAGGACACCGATGGCGACCACCGGGCCGACGTTCGGGAAAAAGTGTTTACCGGCTTTCGGAAATACAACGTCCAAGCGGCAATCAACAATCCCCAGTGGAGCCTCGATAATCGGATCGTTATCGCGGGGGCGACGAACGGTGGCACGGTCACGACGGTCGGACACGCGGAGATCAGTCCGTTAAAATTTTTGCGTAACGATCTGCGGATCGATCCGCGCACGGCCAAAATCGAAGCGATCGCCGGGGGCGCCCGGTTTGGCCACGGGATCGATGATTGGGGCAACCGCTTCCTTTGTAATATTCGCAATCCCGCGCCGCACGTCGTCTTTGACGGCACGCTCGCCGGGAGAAATCCCTACCTCCACGTTCCCAATCCCGTTTACGATGTGCGTGAATCCGGCGATACGTTGCCGGTCTTGCGGATCAGTCCATGGGAACCCTGGCGCGATCTTCGTGCGCGCCGCTGGGTGGCCGAAAACCACGGCGGACCCCGCAGCGAGCTCGTGGCGGGCGGGGGGTTTACGTCGGCGGCGGGCGTCACGGTTTATCGCGGGGGCGCCTATCCCGCGGAATATCGCGGTCAGATTTTTACATGCGAAGTCGCCAATAATCTCATCCATCGCCGACTCGTCTCGCCGGACGGCGTGACGTTTAAGGTCGTCGCCGCCGATCTCGATGCCGAGTTCGTCGCATCGACCGATGTGTGGTTTCGCCCGGTCAATGTGATCAACGCACCCGACGGCACGCTTCACGTCGTCGATACGTATCGCGAGACCATCGAGCACCCGTGGTCGATCCCCGATGACATCCATGCGAAACTCGATCTGGAGAACGGCCGCGATCGCGGTCGGATCTACCGGCTCGCGCCGCCGAACTTCAAAGTCCCCAAACCGCCCCGCCTCGGCTCCGCGACGAGCGCGGAACTTGTCGCGACCTTGGCGAACCCCCATTCGTGGTGGCGAGAGACGGCGCAGCGCTTGCTCTTTGAGCGCCAAGATTTGGCGGCCGTCGCACCCTTGCGCGAGTTGCTGGCGACGAGCGGCGATGAGCTGGCTCGGTTGCACGCGCTGTACGTGCTCGATGGCATGGCCGCGCTGCGCGAATCCGATTTACTGAGTGGCCTGAGTGATCGTTCGGCCGGTGTCCGCGAGCACGCCGTCCGCCTCGCGACGCCGAGCGTGGTCACCTCCGCTGAAATTCGCGCCCGCGTCTCCGCGCTCGCGGTTGATCCCGCGATCCGCGTCCGCTACCAAGTGGCTTTCGCGGTCGGGAGCCTCGCCGACGAAGCGGCGGCCGATGTCGCGCACGCGCTGCTGCGCCGCGATTCGGCCGATCGCTGGGTCCGTGCGGCCGTGCTCGGCACGACACCCGACCAGTGCGCGAAGGTTGCGCAGCGCGTGTTGCGCGATCCCGTTCTGACGACAGGCGATGCGGGTCGCGAACTTGTCCGCGACGTTCTTTTCGTGGTGGGTGTACATAACCGGCCCGCTGAACTCGCGGCGGTCTTCGCGGCCTACCCCGGTGAATTCGATAGCGTAGTTTGGCCGGCTCTCGGTGACGGACTGCGCCAATCCGGGAAAAATCTGCGCTCGGCCTTCCCGACGGTTTCACCGGGTGCCACGCGTGCGGCCGCCGTGTTGGCGGCTGCGCTCGCCGTGGCGCGCTCGCCCGAGGCTTCGACCGAAGAGCGTGTTGCCGCGATCACCGTGCTCGCCTATGACGACTTCGTGACCGTCCGTCCCGTGCTCGCCGCGCTCCTCACGGTGACTGGGTCGCAACCGCTCCAACTCGCAGCGATTCGCGTGCTGGCGACCTTCACTCACGCGGACGTGGCCCGCACGTTGCTCGAACCGTGGTCGGCCTATACGCCGGTCGCCCGCGAGGAGGTGCTCACCGCGCTGTTCGCTCGTCGTGATCGCGTGGGTGCACTGTTGGCCGCAATTGAAAATCAGATTGTAAATCAAGGTCAGGTCAGTGCCGCCCGGCGTACGCAGGTGCTTGCGAACCCCGATCGGGCCATCAAAGCCCGCGCGGCGAAAATTTTTGACCAGCGGGTCTCGGGCACGCGGACCGAGGTGGTGGCGGGCTATCGTCCGGCCCTTGGGCTCACCGGCCGCGCGGGGCGTGGCGCGCACGTTTACGATACCCTCTGTGCCGCTTGTCACCGCTCGGCGGGACGCGGCACCGAAATCGGGCCGAACCTTGAATCCATCCGCGGTTGGGACCGTGAGAAAATCATGTTGAACATCCTCGATCCCAATCGCGAGGTCGCCGCTAACTACATTGCCTACGTGGTTGAATCGAACGACGGCAGCTCCGTGTCCGGGATGTTTGCGGAGGAGACCGTGGGCAGCATTCGACTGAAACGCATGGGGGCGCCCGACGAGGTTATCCTCCGTCAGAACATCGCCACACTCACCAGCTCCGCGGTCTCGCTCATGCCGGAAGGCCTTGAGTCGGCCATCACCCTTTAAGATATGGCCGATCTCCTCGCCTTCCTCGCCGCACCCTAACGTGAAGATTCGTATTTTTATCGCCGGACTTTTCCTGACGGTTCTCGATGCCGCCGAACCGCCCGCGACGCTGCGCGCCGGTGCGGCCCGCGCCGACATCACGCCCGATCCGGCGGTGTTGAACTGGGTCACGGGTAAACCCTATGGCTCAGTGCACGACCCGCTCAGTGTGCACGCGCTCATGCTCGATGATGGCACGACGAAAGGCGTGCTGATCCGTTGGGATTTGGCCGACGTCTCGGAATCTGCCCGGGATGAAGTTCGTCGAGCTATCGGGATGGCCTTGGCGATACCTTCGGAGAATATCTTGGTGCATGCGAGTCACAATCACTCGGCACCGTGGTCTCCGGTGTGGCGCGCTGGATTCCGTGGCCAGGAACGCGATACATGGTGGGCGGCCCGCTACATGCCCGCTCAGAATGAGTTCCCGCCCTTTGCCGCGTGGATGAGCCGCCTGTTGGCTGCGAGCGTGGAGGCCGCACGAGACGCGGCGGCTTCGGCCCGCCCCGTGACGCTCGCCGTTGGCCGCATCGCCCTCGGCGAGTATCTCCATAACCGTCGCCCGCGTGCACCGGCATGGGGCGTCGTGGTCGCCAAGAGTGCCGCGGCGCCGCCGCCCACCAGTCCGGATTGGAATCCGGAACTCCTCTCCCTAGGAGCGAGCTTTGGTCCACTCGACCGGACGTTTTCGTTGGTGTCGTTTCGCGCCGCCGACGGCCGGCCCGTCGCGTCGCTCTTCCACGTCGCCTGCCACGCCGTCTCGATCTATCCGTCGAATCCCGCCCTGTCGGCGGACTGGCCCGGTCCGACGGCGCAAAAAATATCCGCCGCACTCGGCGGCGAGGCGCTCTTTTTGCAGGGCTGTGCCGGCGACATCAATCCCTGGCGTCGTGGTACCGCTGCGGTGGCGGAAATGTCCGATGGCATCGCCAAGAAGACTGCACTCGTCGCCCGCTTCAGCACTCAGCTCGCCTTGGGCCCGCTCCACATCGCGCGGGCTGCGATTGCGTTGCCGCTCACCCCCGCGGGAAAGCAACGCCTCGGGGCTGATACCGTCGATGCGGAGATCCAAATAATCGTGTGCGGCCCGCTCGCGCTCGTAGCGTTACCGGGCGAGCCGATGACTGAACTCGGCACAGCGATCCGGGCGGCCTCGCCGTTTCCACAGACGATTGTGCTCGGTTACTCCAACGGGAATGGAGCGCATTATGTCGGCCTGCCAGGGGAGAAGGCGCGTGGAGGCTATGAAGCCGGGGTGGCGGGAGCAGGGACCGATGCCTGTGCGCAACTCATGATCGACGCGGCGGTGCGCTTATTGCGCGAAGCGGCCGCGCTGCCGGGGATGGTGCCGGTGAGGTTCCAGCCGTAAGGCGGAAGCGCTCACACTATATGGGACTCGACCTTAAGGCGTTGCTCACTGGAAATGGACGTAGATGAGCGCGCGTTCCCCAGCGGTTGAGGAGATCCAAGGACTGTACGGTCCGTTTTCATTCGCAGAGAAACTTCTGCAAAAAATTTGGCTGCGTGGTGATTTTGACGGCACGCTGGCAAAGGCAACCGATGGTCGCCGGCTGCACGTGGGGCACCCCGGAAAATGGAATCTACTCGGCGGCCCGGATTTTTGTGGCGCCCGGATACGGTTGGGCGACGGCCCGGAGTTAACGGGTGATATTGAACTTCACCTGCGTGCTGCGGATTGGGTCGCCCATCGCCACGCCTCGGACCGGGCCTACGACGGAGTTGTTTTGCACGTGGTGCTCTTCCCACCCGAGGTCGGGCATGTGACGCGTGGGGCCGGGGGGCAAGCGATCCCGGTGGTCGCGCTGCTGCCGTGGCTGCATCACGATTTGGAGCAATTTGCGGCGGAAGAGGCGGTGGAGTTGCTCTCGGGCCGTACCGTCGCGAGAATGCCCGATGAACTCGTCGCGCTCGGTGAGCAGGAATTGGCCGACCTGATCGCATCGCAGGCGATGAAACGCTGGTACCAGAAGGTCCACTACGCGCGCTTGCGCGTGGCGCGCTTGGGTTGGGAAAGCGCGTGCCACCACGCCGCACTCGAAATCTTGGGCTATCGATTCAATCGCGCACCGATGCTCCACGTGGCGGCGCGGTGGGCGCTTCGTGATTGGGCGGAGGGTCGGGCCGTGCCCGAAGAGATTTACGCCGATCAGCAGGGAGCGTGGAGCTTGCAGGGCGGCCGGCCGGCTAACCATCCCCGCACACGCCTGCGCCAATACGCCGCTTGGACGCAGGGGTGTCCGGCGTGGCCCGCGCGCCTGGAGGGCTGGGCTGCGCAACCGACCGCGGATGCGTCATTCGGCACCGGTACGCGGGCCGTGCGCCGGACGAATGGCTTTACGGCCCGGCGGAGTTGGGTGGCTGCCGAGATTTGCGCGGGTGCGCTGGGTGGCACCCGACTGGATACGCTCGTCTGCGACGGCTTTTTACCCTTGTTGGCTGCGGTTGCCAATCCGAGCGACGCACGGTGGCAAGGGCTGTGGTATCATTGGTTCGCCGGCGATTTCCCGCCGTTGATTTCGCGTGGCCTCAGGCAATTAGGGGTGTTTCAGGGAGCAGCCCGACCAGCGTGTCAGGGCTCAGCGCAGGGCTTATTGGGGTGGCTTTTGGAGCGCGAAACACGCGGTTGAGGCGCCGCCGATGCTCATCCCTATCGGACGTAGCGTGCCGAGCGTAGCGACCGGCCCAACGCGCGCGCCCATCCGTCCGGCAAGAGCTCGGTGCAACGTTGGTGTGACACGGCAACTTAGGGGTTGCACCACTCTGCGCATTTTCTAGCTTGACCTCTTTTACGCGGATGCAGTCACACGGTCCTAAGCGCGTCTATACCCCTCATTCACTCGAATACTGGTTCGGAAAGCTCGAGCCAGACTGGTCAGGGTCTTTCACGGCCACCCAGCTCGAAGTGGGGCGGCAGCTCTATCGCGACAGTGAGGTGCGTGAATTGGAACTCACTGAGCACGATGCGATCGTGCATCGGCGCATTGAAAAAAAGGATGAATACGCCGTCATTGAATGGACTAGCGAAGGGGTGAGCGTGCGTTCCTCCTCCACGGACCACGAGCTTGCGCATGCGCTCGCGGTTGCTGGGTTGCTCGAGATTGAGGAGTTGGTGGCGGATGAAATCTCGCCGCTGCCGAGGGACCCGCTGCGGGCGGTACCGAGTCACAGCGCACCCGCTCATTTCGTGGCTAACGGCCACCAACCCGGCCCCGCGACGAGTTTCGTGCATCGTCAGCCGCACGGTTTGGGCAATGGATTTGGACGCGGTGCAGCCGCGATCGGCAATGGCCACGGGCCGGGCCTGGCGAAGGCCACGCCGCTGGTCACGGCGGTAGGGGGCACCCCCCACGGACCCTCGCGAAGCCTCGTGTTGGTGTTTAAGACCAAGACGGTGGGCTTGACGTTTCAAGCGGCGTGGCTCGATGCCGACAAAAAGACGAAACATCCGGCGCTGGGACCGGATGCGCACGCGCACAGCAACGGTCATGTGACCTCGGGCGAACGTGCGAAACTCATCGGGCTCGCGGCCTACGCGCGCAAGGCGCACTTCCATTACCACCTCGACACCGGCGTGTATGTTATGGAGTCACTGGTCGAGATGCCGAATTTTCTGAGGACGGTGCTGCCGGCCTGGAAACGGTTGTTCGTCATCGAGCTCGACGATAAATCTGCGAATCTCCTCAAGGGCACGCGCGCGATCGAAATCGAAGCCGTCGCCGAGCGCGCGCGGCTGAAAGAGGGAGCAACCGACGGAGACGGCGAACATGCGGCGCTCAATCTACGGTGGATATTCCGCGCCGGCGAACGGATGCTTACGGAGGCGGAGGTTAATGCGGTGCTGAAACGTCACGGCCAGCCGGTTCTCCTACCCAGCATCGGCATCGTCGCGCTCCCGGCCGAAAAATGGGCTTCGTTTAACGCGTGGCAAAAAAATGTGGAGGAGACCCAGGGTGCCGATGCGGCGGAGCAAGGGGCGCTCTCTCCGTATTTGATTTTTTCTCTGTTTAGCGACCCGCGCCTTAGGCTCACGCTGTCCCCGGAGATTGAGGCGTGGCGCCAACGCGTGCTCGCACCGCCGCTGGTGCCGCCGGTGTTGCCCGAGCTGTTGCGTCCGTATCAGCTGCGTGGAGTCGAGTGGATGCACCATCTCTGCGATGTCGGCTGTAACGGCCTGCTCGCCGACGAAATGGGGCTCGGCAAAACCATCCAAGTGTTATCCTTGCTCGCGGCCCGCCCGATTCCCGGCAAGTCGCATCTGATCGTGTGCCCCGCCAGTGTGGTGCCGGTGTGGCGCGAAGAAATCGCGAAATTTTTCCCGCAGCTCGCCGTTGATGTGCTCAAGACCGGGCATGATTTTACCCACAGAAAAGACGGGGTCATTTGGCTCGCGAGCTACACGCAATTGCGCAAGCACCGGAGCATGCTGCCGAGTGCGGAGTTTGGTTACGCGGTGCTCGACGAAGGGCAGTTCATCAAGAATCCCGACGCGAAAATTACCCTGACCTGTTTCGCGGTCCGCGCGCAACACCGCGTCGTACTGACGGGCACACCCCTGGAGAACCGTCAGCTCGACCTGTGGAGCATCTTCCGCTTCCTGTTGCCGGGCCTGCTAGGTTCGCGCGCGACGTTTGAGAGCGCCCTGCAGGCCGACCGGGTGGGTACGCTGGCGCGGCTCCGCGCCCAGTTGGCTCCCTTTGTCCTGCGGCGCACGAAGAAAGAGGTCGCCACGGAGCTGCCGCCGAAAATGGAGATGGATTTGATCTGCCCCCTCACCGACGTGCAAAGGACCGCGTATGCGCGGATTTGCTCCGAGGGTCTTGATCGGCTGGGCGACGACGTCGGCGCGGCGATGCGCGAGAAGAGTTTCGGCTTCCTCGCGCTCCTCACGCGTTTGCGCCAGACGTGTTGCGATCCGGATATGCTGCCGTGGCTCAATTCCCCGCTCACCGATTCGGGAAAGATCAATCTGCTGGTGGAGAAACTCACCGAAATCGTCAGTAGCGGCCACAAGGTCGTGATTTTCTCGCAGTTCGTGATGCTCCTCGGTCGCGTGCGTGAGGCGCTGCAAAAACACTTTCCGGAGCTGCCGCGTTACGAACTCACGGGGATGACCCTCGACCGTCTCAAGCCGGTGCAGGGGTTTCAAGCCGCGCAAGGGACGGCTGCGATGCTCGTCTCGCTGAAGGCGGCGGGCACTGGGATCACGCTCCACGCGGCCGACTATGTTTTCTTGCTCGACCCGTGGTGGAATCCGGCGGTTGAAGCGCAGGCGGTCGATCGGGTCCACCGGATCGGCCAGAAGAGCACGGTGTTCGTTTATCGCATGGTGACCGCCGGCACTATCGAAGAGCGGATTCAGACGCTGAAGGCGTCGAAAAAAGACCTGTTCGACAAACTCATCGGCGGTCTGGGTGGAGATTTTGATTTGAGCCAACACTTCACCTCGTTGCGTAGCCTCGTGACGCTGACGGCGCATGCGGAGCCGGAGCAAGAGCCCGAGCCCTATACGCTGGATTGAGGGGGCGGCACGAACGGCGCGCGGACGGTCGGACAAGTTGCTCACCGGCGTCGGGAAGAATGCTCTGAGGGAAGCTTGTTTTGGCGGTCGGGTGTCGTAGTTTACGCTCAACCGTGAACCAGCCTAACGATCGCAGCGCTAACTTTATTTCTCGGGCGTGTGATCGCCGTGAGGCAACGTCAGGAATCAACGGTCCGCTCAGCGTGGCGGGTGCAGGGGAGGCCCAGCGATGAAATTGGTGATGGATCCCGCAGAGCTCCTGCTGCGTCGGCTCATGCGCTTGCTCCGGTGGCGGCTCTGGATCCAAGAAAAACTCCAGCCGACCGAGTGGCAGGTGACGTTGCTTTGGGCGGCACTTGCGGGATTTCTCGGAGCACTCGCGTCGGTGTTTTTTAGCGGGCTCGCGGAGGGGGTTCACGAATTATTTGGCTACTCGGGTGAGGGCGTCGGGGTGGTCGAGTCGATGCGACAACTTCCCTGGTGGGGCTGTCTGCTCGTGCCGGCGTTGGGAGGGATGTGTGCCGGCATTGTGCTGTTGCTCGGCAAACACATCGCACCCGGACAGAGCTCGACCGACTACATGGAGGCGATCGCGATCGGCAACGGCCACGTACCCATCCGGGCCAGTCTCGTGAAGAGTGCGGCGGCCCTATTTTCAATCGGGTCCGGCGGTTCGATTGGGCGCGAAGGGCCGATGGTCCAGTTGGCGGCGGTGCTGGCCTCGTTCATTGGACGCTGGCGGCAGTTTACGCCACCGCAGTTACGGTTGATCGTCGCGTGCGGAGCGGCGGCGGGCATCGCCTCGGCCTACAATGCGCCGATTGCGGGTTCATTTTTCGTCGCGGAGATTATTCTCGGAACCATCGCGATGGAGAGCCTCGGGCCCTTGGCGGTTTCGGCCGTGGTAGCGACCCTCACTGTGCGCGTGCTGACGCAGGCTCACGTGCTCTACAAGGTCCCGGCGTTTCAGCTCAATTCGCCCTTGGAGATGGGGCCCTACCTCTTGCTCGGGTTGCTGTCGGGCGTGCTCGCGCCGTGGTTCTTGCGGTCGCTGCGTCGCTCGGAAGAATTTTTCGTCGCGTTGAAATTACCGTTGGTCGCGCGGCTCACGCTCGGCGGTCTGGCGGTCGGTGCCATCGCTATCAACGTCCCGCAGGTAGCTGGTAATGGTTATTCCGTCGTTGTGCAGATCCTCAATGGTGGCTTGCTCTGGAAAATGTTGCTGGGGATCGCGGCGTGCAAGTGGCTCGCGACGATGGCGTCATTTGGGTCGGGGGCACCGGGCGGTGTATTCACTCCGTCGCTATTCATGGGGGCGAGCGCCGGGTATATGTTCGGCACGGCGGTGCATGCGGTCTGGCCGGCGGCAGCCCAAGACCCGCGGGCTTTCGCGTTGGTGGGCATGGGCGCGTTTCTGTCGGCCGCGAGCCGGGCACCGGTCATGGCAGTCATCATGTTATTCGAGATGACGCTGAGTTATGATATCATTTTACCTCTGATGTTGTGCAGCGTGATCGCCTACTACACGGCGCGGGGGTTCGATGCACAGTCACTCTACAGCGAAGCGCTGAAGACGAAGACGGCCGCGGCCGAGTCGGTCGCTCCGTTTTCGCATGAGACGCGCGTGGCCGATCTCATGCGGGTGAAACCGCCGGTGGTGGCTGAGACGGCGCGGTTCGCCGAAATTGCCCGGGTCTTTCTCGGTGTCCGGGTGAACAACCTCTATGTTGTCAACGCCGAGGGTCGGTTCTTGGGGGTGGTCTCGCTCCACGACATTAAGCCCTATTTGGGCGAGCCCGATCTCGCGCAACTCGTGATTGCGCGCGACATTCTGCACGAAGATTTCCCGCGGTTAACGCTCGACCAACCGCTCACGGCTGCCCTCGGCGGGTTTCTTGGCATTGCGGCTGAGAGACTGCCCGTGGTCGGGATCGACGGCATGCTCCGCGGAAGTCTTTCCAAGGGGGATTTGCTTTTGGCGTTGGTGGAGAAGCGCAAGAAACCGGTCGCGGCCTGACACGGCGGCAAGTGTGGCGAGCGCCCCCTTTTCCTCAGTCGGGAACTTCTTTTCAGTGAGGGCGGAAATTGGCGGGATGAAACTGCGTCTCTTCCGAAACGTCCCCCGCAAATCCGGCCGCCCGCGACCACGATTCTCCCGATCCGCGCGTTTTTCCTTTATGGCCTCAGCCCCCCGCCGCGGCTGCATCGACTACGATTTTTTCGCCACTATCTCGGACCGTGAAGACTTTTTCGCCCTACTCCCGCTTGCCGAAGCTACACTGGCAACTGCCCGGCGGAAGGCTTGGCGCATTTCGAAGCTTGGACACCAAAGATTTCCCAACACCGGGGATGAAGGGAAACGAAGTAGCCGGGGGCGTGCTGGCACAGCGACTGACCGCGCCCGTGTCCGTGTTTACGGGCCACGCGGGCAATATAAATCTCCCAAAAGATGCAGACATTTATTTGCCGGTTAGCCGCGAGCGCCAGCGAGTGATGATGCGTCCACTGAGGATTTCGCGTCGTGATGACGAAGGACCGGCCTCGGGCTGCCGCTCGTGCCTGCAGGATGCCGCCCCGAAACGATGCCCGCGTTATAAGTTCAGTAA
>CANIJN010000056.1 GCA_947467625.1 Opitutia bacterium
GCCTTCTTCTCGAAAAACGCTTCGGGGACGGTGCTCGATTTTGGCACGATGACGGCCTTGCGCTCGAACAATGCGGCCAATGAAAACAGGTCGCGCTGTTTCGTGCTGTGGTAGGGCGAGTCGTGGCAGCGCGCGCATTGCAGTTCGATGCCGAGAAACGCGGTGGCGACGATGTGGCCCTTGGAGGCAAACGGCGCGTCATTATCCGTCGCGAGTCCGAAGCCTGCGCTGCCACCTTCCCGGTCGCTGCCCCGCAACAGCATGAGTTCCGTGGCGAGACGATCCATCGGTTTTCCATCGCGCAGCGCCTCGTAAAGAAACCAGCGGAACGGTCCGCTGTTGTTCAGGGTGGGCTTCAAGATGCTCGGGTTTTCCGCCAACACGTCCTGCCAATAGCTGACCCAGTGGTCCGCCCACCGCTCATCGGCGAGGAGGCGGTCGATGACGGTGGCGCGCTTGTCACCGGCCCGATCCGCGAGAAACGCCCGCACCTCGCGCTCGGTGGGCGGCACGCCTACCGTATCGAAATACACGCGCCGCAAAAACGCCGCGTCCCCCACGATGGGGGCGAGGGCGATGCTCTCCGGCGCGATCGGTGCGGCGGGCCACACGGCCCCGGAATTGATCCATGCTTCCAGACTCGCGATTTGGGCGGGCTTGAGCGCGTCGCCTTTCGGCGGCATGCGCTCGTCCTCACTCGAGTGCTTGATTCGCGCGATCAGCTCACTAGCAGAGGCCTTGCCCCGCACCACAGCCGGCAAGTGTGACTCGCCACCCGCGAGGGCGGCTTCGAGCGAGTTTAATTTCAAGCCGCCCTTTTGTTTGTCGCCGTGGCAGCGGAAGCACTCTTCGCGCAAAATCGGCAGTACCTCCGTGTGAAATTTCTCGCTCGCGGCGGCAGGCACTTTGGTCGCGGCGGCGAGGGAGCGTTGAATCTTGTCCGCCAGAAACGCATCGATCGGGTGCTTCGCTCCGGCCGGTACCGCAGACGCTCCGCTTGCCGCGGACGCCTGTTCGGCCCAGAGCCGAGCGACGCGGTGGCGTTCCTGCCAAAAAGCATGCTGCGTCGTCGCAGCCGCCCGCCGGTTCTGATCGTCAAACACGCCTAGCGATGACTCGATCCCGGCGACACTCGCGCTCACGGCAGACTCGGTCAGCGCCACCGGTTCGCCCGCAGTGTGCAGCACATTGAAGGAACGACCGTCGGGCGTTTGCACGGCCACCACGAGTTCACCGGGCTCGGCACGAAGGCGTTTTCCGCCGACGAGCGTTTCGAGCACCACTCGCACCGGCGCGCCACGCGTCACCACGACCTCGCCAAACACTTCCTGCACACCGAACGCCACGCGGCTCAGGCCGGGGAGCGGAGGCGTCGGCACCGGCGTGATCGGATCGTGACCACCGGCGTCGCCCTTCGGCGGCTTCGTACTCGTGACCAGCACCCCGTCCATCCAGAGGCGGCTGAGACCGCGGGCGCGCAAGACCACGCGATGCTGGCCCGGCGGGAGCGTCACATCGGCGGCGAGTCGCGTGAGCACAGGGCCTTTCCAACTCGCGCGAATCCCCCAGTCGTCGTAGCGCAGCGGCAAGCGCGGCAACAAAAACTCCCGCCCAGTCCAACGCAACGTTTCGCCCGGCAATTTCTCGACGGCATTCAACCAGCGATCCTGCGCCGGCATCCCTTCGTGAAACATCGCGACGACGCGACCGGCTGGCAAAGGACCAAGGTCGGGCATCACCACCGGGGCGAGCGGGGCGACCGTCCCGCCACCCACGCGACGGAACCGCGCTTTCAAATCCGCATCGCTCAGGATTTCACGGTGGATCGCCACGGCATCGAGTCCGCCGCGGAAACTCGCCGCCTTGCTCGCTTTCATCGACGAACCCACCCACACGGCATCGTCATCCACGACTGGAGCCTCCGTCGTCGCGCCACCCATGTCCCACGCGCCCGCGACCATTTTTCCATCGATCCAACCACGGATGCTCGCGGACTCGCCGAAGCGATACGTCACCGCGATGTGGTGCCAACCCGAGTCAGGCGCGAAACCGGATTGCGACGTCCAACGATGCCAATGCGCGTCCGACTTTCCTGACTTCGCAGCCGTCGTCGCAGCCGCAGCCGTACCTCGCGGCGTGGCAAAAATAAAGTTCACCCCAAACTGGCCGCCCACCGCGCGCACCCGCAACGCCCAGTTTTGATTGTCGGCCGCGAACCCCGGCGCACCCGTGCGGCCTTTACCCACCACATAGAGCTGATCGTTGGCCTTGAACCCATCGACCTGCACCCACGCTTCGAGCGTGATCGCATCGCCATTCGAAAAATCGAGCACACTCCCCGCCCCTGGATCGGTCAGTGCGAGGTGCCCGCCGTTCCCATCGAGCCGCAGCGCGGTGTTGTAACTGTCGAAGTCGGGAAATTGTGGCGGACGCGGTCCCGGCGCGTCACGCTGGACCGTCCCCACGACCACCGCGCGCGACGTATCTTCCTCGCCAAAATCCCAGCGCGCCACCGGAGCCGCCACCACGCCCATGCCATTTAATAAGAGGAACGGAACGAACAGGCGAGGCAGCGGTTTCATCGTGGTGTGAAATAAGCGTTGAGTGGGGGTGGCTCGTCCGCCGAGCAAATTGCCGAACGACGCCCTACCAAAAGACAATTCCTCCGCTGCACCGCGAGCGGAAACATCCGTCTGTATGCAAGTGTTGAACGCGGCCGAAATCCCTCGGTCCGAGCAACCAGAACTCAGCATCGGGGCGGGTCGCCACTGCACCCGGCTCCAGGCCCGCAAACCACGGGGCGAGGCCCGGGTCACGCCACAGGTGCTTGCGAGCTTTCGCGACAGATTTCCCTGCACTGCGCTGGTCGTTCTGCAAACGCGTAATCTGCCCCCCTCCACGAGATTCAGGCAGCGTTGAGCCGTAGGCTGGAGCAACCCGACGTCAGCAGCGACACCGCTCTGCTTGAGCGGACCGCTCCGTGCGGTGAGGCAACAGGCGCACGAGCCGCTGAAAATCCACGAGGCTAACCATATTGCTCAGTTGCCGTAGATCGCGCTCCAAATAGGTCAGCAGGTAACCGGCAAACCACAGATCCCGCGCCGCGTCGTCCGACGCTTTCAGTGGGGCGGAAAATCCGCCTCGCGCCACCCAAAGCGGTCGGTGCCGGCCACGAAAAAGCCCAGGCGCGGGCCGGGGCTTTGTTTCGGTCGATACCAAATCGGCGGCGCAGTTCAGCGCAAAAACGCCTCGTGCAAACCGCCGTCGACGGTGATGACTTGGCCGGTCGTCTTGCTGAGGCGCTGGCTCACGAGGAGGAAATAGGCCTCGGCCTGATCCGCCGGGGTGATCGGCGACTTCGTCAGCGTACGCTCGGCGTAGAATTGGGCCAACTTTGCGACGAGTGACTCGGTCTCCTCTTTCTCCGTGTAGGGGATATTGTATTTCGCGAGCGAGCCGATGACGCGATCGCGCGGGAACATCGCCGAACCCTTCACGACCGTCGCGGGGGCGACGCCGTTGACGCGCACGAGCGGGGCAAGCTCGATGGCGAGTTCGCGCACGAGGTGATTCGCGGCGGCCTTCGAGCAGTCGTAGGCGACCGAACCTTTTTTCGGTACGACCGCGTTGGCCGAAGTTGTGAGGACGAGATTGCCGCGCAGCCCCTGCTTCTTCCACGTCTTCGCCGCTTCGTCGCCCACGAGGTAGGCACCGGTGACGTTGATCGCGAAGGTCACGCCCCATTTGTCATCGGGGATGTGGCCGGTCGTGTTGCTGGGCACGAAGATGCCGGCAGTCACACAGATCGAGTCGAAGCCGCCATAGGCAATCGCCACATCGTCGAGCATGCGGCGGATACTGGCGCGGTCGGTGATATTGGCGCCAAGACCGATGGCCGGGCCGCAGTTGGACAAGCCACTGCCAGCGACGCCGATACCGGCGCCGTATTTCGCGAGGAGCTCATTGGCCGTTTCCTGCGCGGCGGCTTCGTTGAGATCGACGCACACGATGTGCGCGCCCTCTTTCCCGAGACGGTGCGCGGTTTCCTTGCCGATACCGGAGCCGGCGCCGATCACGATCACGACTTGGCGCGCCAGTTCCTTCTCGGCGGGCATGCGCTTGAGCTTCGCCTCTTCCAGCAACCAATACTCGATGTCGAAGGCCTCCTGCTGCGGCAGCGCGATATATTTATCGATCGCCTCGGCACCGCGCATAACTTCCACGGCGCAATTGTAGAATTCAGCGGTCACGCGGCTCTCAGACTTGTCTTTGCCCCACGCAATCATGCCGAGGCCGGGGATCAACACGACGGTCGGATTCGCGTCGCGCATCGCCGGCGAGTTGGCGTGTTTACACTTCGCGTAGTAAGCCGCGTAGTCCTTGCGGTAACGCTCGATGCCCGCGGCCAGTTTCTCGCGCAGCGTCGGCAGGTCTTCAGTCTGCGGATTCCAATTCACGTAAAGCGGCTTGATCTTCGTGCGCAGGAAATGGTCGGGGCACGACGTGCCGAGTTCGGCGAGACGCGCCGCGTCCTTCGAGTTCACAAAACGCAGAATCTTCTCGTCGTCCTGCACGGTACCGATGAACCGCTTCTCGCTCGAGACGAGCCCGCGGAGCGCGGGGAGAATCGTCGCAAAGTTTTCGCGGCGTTTCTCCGGCGAGAGTGACACGTATTTTGCACCGCCGAAAGCCGTGCGATCGCCACCCTTTTCCGCATATTTTCCCTCGATGTAGGCCGCCGCTTTTTCAATGAAGCCGAGGGTGTCGGTGTAGCACTGCTTGTCGTCGTTGGCCCACGAAATGAAACCGTGCTGGCCCATCATGATCGCGCGCGTCTTCGGATGCTTCTTCGCGATTTCCTGCATCGCGAGGCCGAGTTCGAAGCCGGGGCGCATCCACTTCACGTAGGCCATGTCGCTGCCGAAGATTTCCTTCGTGAGTTTCTCGCAACGGGCCGACGCCGCGATCGCAATGATCGCATTCGGGTGCATGTGGTCGACGTGTATGCCGGGCAAAAATGAGTGCAGCGTCGTGTCGATCGAGGTCGGCCGCGGGTTGAGGTTGAACGTCGCGTGCGTGAACATGCCCACCATGTCATCCTCGGCCTGCGACTTGAGACCATGGTCCTTGCGCGCCGCGTAGAGCTTCTGGAGACCGAGCAATTTGGTCTGGTAGAGCGACGAAAAATTCTCGCGCGTGCTGGTGCGCAGATCGCCGCCGGAGCCCTTGACCCAAAGCACGGGGGTCTCGGCGCCGGTGAGCGGGTCCTTTTCGGAGATCTTGGACGACGTATTGCCGCCGCCGGTATTGGTGATGCGCTGATCGCTTCCGAGGATATTGGAGCGGTAGATCAGGCGACCGACCGGATCGAGCGATGCGGCTTTGGCGTCGTCCCAGAGATAGTTAACGAAGTTGTAGGTAGGCATGGTTGAAGAGAGAATCGGAAATTAAAACTAATCGTGGAGGCGACGTCAAAGTCCGTCGCGTCATACGCGTCGAACGGTCTGAGGACGGGACTTTTCGAGCGAGCGTTCGTCGGGCTGGCCGGCGGTTACGAATCAGCCGCTCGCAACAGCGCGAGCTTCAAGACGGTGATTCAGGGTTCCGCCTGAGGACGTCGAGCAGAGCACCGCGCTGGCGAACATTTACCCACGCAAGGCGGGATCCAGCAACGCCCCAGCACCGGTGCCGAGGCCACGCTACCCCGCCTTCACCTTCGCAAACGTGTCCTGCAGCGCGCGGGCCGAAGCCTGGAGCGCCTGGTGTTCTTTAGGCCAGAGTTCCACTTCGAGGTGGGCGAGCGCACCGGCACGACCGACCACCGTGGGCACACTGATCGCGACGCCGCGCAGGCCGTAGGCGCCTTGTTGCACGGTGGAAACGGGGAGCACTTGGCGCTTATCGTGCGCGATGGCGTGGACGACTTCGGCGATGGTCAGGCCGACGGCCCAGCCTGCCCCGCCCTTGCGACGAATGACTTCGGCGCCGCTACCTTTGGTGCGCTCAAAAATCTGCGACTGAAACGTCGGCGTGCAGCCAGCGATCTTGGTGAGTGGCAGGCCCGCGTAGGTGGCCGCCGACCAGACGGGAAACATCGAGTCACCGTGTTCACCGAGAATGAGCGCCTTCACTTGCGTCGGAGCGAGTTTCAGATCCTGCGCGATCAACGAACGGAAACGCGCGGTATCGAGCATCGTGCCGAGGCCGAGCACCTGTTGCCACGGGAGGCCCAGTTTCGCGGCGGCGAGTTGCGTCAGAATGTCGACGGGATTTGAGACGACAAACACGAGGGCATCCTTGCGGAAACCGGCCCCCTTCATGCTCTCGAGAATTCCAGAGAACAACGCGACATTGCGGTTGATGAGATCGAGGCGGGATTCGTCGGGCTTGCGGCGGAGGCCGGCGGTGATGACAAAAATATCGCTGTCCTTCGCGCGGGCGTAATCACCGGCGTAGATGCGTTGATCGGCGATGGACGAGGAGCCGTGCAGGAGGTCGAGCGCCTCACCGTCAGCCATGTCGGCATTGGCGTCGAGGATCTGGATTTCGGATACAATGCCGGCGCATTGGAGTGCGAAGGCGGCGTTGGAACCGACGCGGCCACCGCCGCCGATGATGGAGACTTTCATGATGATTGAGGTAGGATCGAACTGGCTCGCAATGGTCGTAGAAATCGCCCGCCAGCAGACTCCGACAACGAGCGTTATTTCGCGTTAAGTTGCTTCAGGATTTGCTCGGTGATTTTCGCCACGATTTCTTCGATCTGCGGATCGCGCGGCTCGGGGGCCGCTGCGTCGTTTTTCGCGGGTGCTGCGCAGACCACGCCGGGACGGAAATCGGCGCTATCGCAGAGTTCACATTCCTTGAGACCGGCGCGGGGATCGGGCATGCCGAGCTTTTGGCGGAGATCGATGAGCTCTTTCGCTTGGCCGCCGGTGAAGCGGTGCAAGCCGCCACCCAGGCCGGCGGCGATCCACACGGTGCGGCAGTAGGAATCAATGTTCTCCATCTTCCAGTAGGCGTCCTCGACGTCTTTGCCCCAGCAGATCACCCCGTGATTTTGCATGAGCACGGCTTGGTGGATTTTCCCAACCTCACCGACTTCGTCGGCGTTGGCGGGAGTGCCGGGCGTCTGGTATTTCGCGACGCCGATTTTGCCGAGAAACACTTCCGCTTCGGGAATGAGACACGAGGGAATATTAACGTTGGCGATCGCGAAAGCCGTCGCGTGCGGCGGATGCGCGTGCACGCACGACTTCGCCGCAGGTTGGCGCTTCATGATGCCGAAATGCGTCTTGGCCTCGCTCGTGCGCACACGGGTGCCGGCCAGCTGATTGGCATCGAGGTCGACGAGGCACATGTCCTCGGGCTTCATGAAGCCCTTGCAGATGAGCGTCGGCGTGCAGATCGCGAGATTGTCACCGACCCGCACGGTGATGTTGCCGCCGTTGCCGTCGGTGTAATCGCGTTGCCAGAGGCGACGGCCCATCTCGCAGATGCGTTCCTTGATGACCTGAATCGCGGGCGAATTAAAAAAGCGCTCGATCTCAGCGGGCGTTTTCGGGTCGGACCCGGGCGTCCACTTGAACTCGTAATCGGGAATGGTGGGCGCGGCGGATTTCTTGGGCGCGGCCGACGCGGCTCCCTTCGCTCCGGCGGAGGGAAGAATCGAAACGCGACTGTGCAGCACGTCGCGCGCGGAAGGCGTGAGGATCGCACCGGCGGGCGGCTGCAGACCTTGGCGGAGAAGTTCCTCGGCGTCGCGGGCGGTGATGACGGTAGACATGGGTGACGGAAGTTGAGCGGGGAGAGATGAGGGTTGAGTGCGCCGGAGCACGAATGGGTTGAACGATCTCAGACCGGCGGCGTGTAGAAAACCTGGTCGATCAAGGCGGCGTTAAACGCGTCGACGGGGGTGGGCTGGTCGAACGGCGCAGTCGCCTCCGCCCCTTCGGTGAACGCGATCACGTGACCGACGCCGGCCCCCAGATTATCGTAGACGACGAGCGAGGAGCCTTTGGCGAGCGGGAGCATCGGCGCGCCGGCGAACTGCTCCTTGGAGAACGGCTGCACGAGGAGAAAGCGGCCGCCTTTGTAGGCGGGGTCTTGCTGGGAAAGGGTCACGCGACCGATGACGTGTCCGAGGCGCATCTCAGGCGGTCTCCTTTTCGTCGACGATGCCCAATACCAGATTGCGCAGGGGCGATTGCGGATTCTTTACGTGGACGCGCGTGTGCGAACCATCGGTGGAGATGAGCACGCGTTGGTGCAGCCCGGCGCCTTGCGGGTCGATCGCGAGAAACGGCACACCCTCGTCGCGACCGTGCTCGTCGAGCGGCTGACAGATGATCGAGCGATGGCCGGTCAGGCTGGGATGACCCACCGTCGCTACCACCACTCCGTCTACGCGCGCGAGAATCATGGCTTAGTAGATGCGGAGGTTATCGACCATCACGCAGCGGCGGGTGCGCGTAAACGTCTCCGGCGTGGTGATACCCTCTCCAGTCGTGGTGGCGATGGAGTAGCTGAGGTAACCCTCGCCACCGAGGCCGAGGCCGGCGGTGCTGGGACCGTTCTTGACGAACAGCGTCGTGTCCAGCGCGCGCGCCATCTGGGTCATGCGCTCGACGTTGAGCGAGTGGATCACGCACGAGTGTTTGTAGCCGTGCTCGCTCTTGACCGCGGCAGCGATGGCGGCGTTGAAATCTTTTACCCGGACGATCGGGAGCATCGGCATCATCTGCTCCTCCATGACGAACACGTGCTCGGCATCCGTCTCCGCGAAGAGCAACGGGCACTCTGCGGTCACAATCGCGCCCGCGTGTTGCGCGAGCACGGCGGCGTCGGCGCCGACGAGTTGGCGGTTGAGCACGGCGTGCGAACAACCACCGGCGTCCTTCGCATTCGTAAAAGCAGACGCGCTCAGTTTCGCAAGTTGCGAGGCGGTGAGCTTGGCCGCACCGGCCGACGCCAGCTCATTCATGAAGCGGTCGGCCACATGCTCGAGCACGAAGACCTGTTTTTCACCGATGCAGAGCAGATTATTGTCGAACGCGGCGCCGGAAATGATGTCGGCGGCGGCCTTCGCCAAATTGCCGGTGCCGTCGACGACAACGGGGGGATTGCCGGGGCCGGCACAAATGGCGCGCTTTCCGGAAGCCATCGCGGCCTTCACCACCATCGGTCCACCGGTGACGCAGAGGAGGCGAACGTGTTCGTCTTTCGTAAGCGCACCGAAAGTCTCGATCGTCGGTTTCTCGACGGTGCAGACGAGATTTTCGATCCCCAGCACGGCGAAAATTGCTTCGTTGAACGTACGGACCGCCAACGCCGCAGAGCGCGCACCACCGGGGTGTGGGTTGAAGACCACCGAGTTTCCGGCGGCGACAATGTTAATGACGTTTCCGCTCAACGTGGGAATCGAGTGCGTCACGGGCAGCACAGCACCGACGACGCCGAACGGCGCGTGCTCTTCCATCGTGATCCCGTGATCGCCGCTCATGCCGCGCGGCTGGAGCCACTCGACACCCGGCACGAGCTTCACAATTTCGAGCTTCGCAATCTTGTGTTCGAGTCGGCCGATCTTGGTCTCATCAAACTCGAACTTGCCCCAGACCTTCGCGTTTCGAGTGCAGAGGTCTTTGACAATCTCGACGACTTTCGCGCGACCCGCGACGCCCTTGTTGCGGAGTTGCTCAAACGCCACCTGCGCAGCGGCGCAGGCCTCCTTCACGTCATCAAATACGCCGAAACGCGGACCGCGACTGCGCGGCGCGGAGGGAGCGGCAGTGGCTTTCGGCTCGCTGGCGCTCGCCGCTACGGGCGCGGCACGGCCGAGGCCGCGCATGACGTCTTCCACAATCGTGCGGATGGCCTGCTCATCGAGGGGGTGATTGGCGCTCATCGTTCGGAACTGCGGTTACTTTTTAGCAGGATAGATTTTCTGATTCAGCACATCGACGGTATCGACGATGCCGACGACGACAGCATCGACGGGCAGCGTTTTCATACCGCTGGCTTGGCGCGCGGAGCTGCCCTGACAAAACAGGACAACTTCGTCGAGTCCGGCCCCCAAGGCGTCGACCGCGACGATGGTGTTGGCGCCGGGGCGGAGCTGCGCGGGATTGGCTTCATCCACGAGCAGCGGCCGCAACACGACGAGTTTACGACCCTTCATCGCCTCGTCCTTTTTGGTCGAGACGACGGAGCCGATGACGCGCGCGAGGAACATGGCTTATTTCTTCGCAGGCGTGGCGACGGCAGCCTTGGGCAAAATGAGCGCGACGTCGTCGTGCGGACGCGGGATGACCTGCACGCTGACGACTTCGCCGACGGCGCGGGCGGCCTGGGCACCGGCATCTGTGGCGGCTTTGACGGCGGCGACATCACCCGTGACGACGGCGGTGACGAGCGCGTTGCCGACCTGTTTCAGGGGACCGACGAGCGTGACGTTGGCAGACTTGAGCATGGCGTCGACGCCGGTGACGAGAGCGGTGAGACCGCGAGTTTCGAGGAGACCGATGGCTTTGGACATAATAGTGGGTGGTTGAGCGTGGCGGGTTGAGTGAAAAGAAAAGGGGAATTCGCGTGAGCTAGCTCGTGGCCGTAATGCAGCGGGCGGTTTCACGGGCGACGACGAGTTCTTCGTTGGCGGGGATGACAAAAATCTTGGTGCGCGCACTCGCGGCGGAAATCTCGCCTTCGGTTCCGCGGAGCGCGGCGTTTTTGGCGGGATCGAGCACGATGCCGAGTTGATCGAGTTGCGCGCAGATCGCGGCGCGAAGATCAGGATTATTTTCGCCGATGCCGGCCGTGAATACGAGCGCGTCGGCACCGTTGAGCTCGAGCAGAAACGCGCCGATCCAGTGGCGCGCCGAGCGGACAAACACGTCGAGCGCGAGCTGGGCGCGAGCGTTGCCCTGTTGGGCGGCGGCACGGATATCGCGGAGATCATTGCCGACGCCGGAGAGACCGAGGAGGCCCGCTTCTTTCGTCATCTGGCGCTCCGCTTCGGCGAGCGAAAGGCCGAGGGTTTTCATGACGAACGGCACCGCGGCGGAATCAAGATCGCCGACGCGATTGTTCTGCGGGAGACCAGATTGCGGGCTGAGCCCCATGCTCGTGCCGATGGCGACACCATCGCGAATGCCGGTGACGGAGCTGCTGCCGCCGAGATGACAGGAAATGATGCGGAGGGGCGCGGCCGCTGCGCCACTTGCACGCGGGGGGACCGGAGTCGCGCCGGCTTGATAGAGCAGACGCACTCGGTCCGCGATGTCGGAGCGGTCGAGCAACTCGGCGCTACGCTCGGCGACAAACTTGTGAGACGCGCCGTGGAAACCGTAGCGGCGCACGCCGGCGTCACACCACGTCTGCGGAACGGCGTAACGCGAGGCGGACTCGGGCACCCACTGATAAAAGGCCGTTTCGAAGAGCGCGACCAGCGGGACGCCGGGGAGTTTTTCGCGAAACCGCGCGATCCCGAGCGCGTAGGGCGGATTGTGCGCGGGGGCGATCTCCTTGAAACCGTCAAGCGCGGCGATGACGCGATCGTCGGTGTCGGCGCGCAGACAACCGGTGAGGTTCTTGCCGAGGACGGTTTTGAAACCAACGCCGTGCAGATCCGCCGTCGTGCGCACATGGCCGGCGGTTTGTAGCTCGCCGAGACAATCGTCGATCGCCTTGCCGTAGTCCGTGACGCGCTCGTAGCCGCCCTTGGCCAGCAGCTCGGGCGCGCTGCTGTCCACGCCCGCGTTCGCATTTGCGTCGATGCCGCTGAAGCGGAAAAGACGGAACTTGAACGAGGTCGAGCCGAGGTTGGCGACGAGGATATTCACCGGGGTTTCGATTGGGCGGGCGGCTACCGAGAAGCAGGAGCGCGCTGGCGGGCTATTCGATTGCGGAGTGGCGAGCGAATCCCCTCGAAGCAGGCTCCTACAGCAAACAGGCCCTCAGTTCGCGGCGGGCTGCACGAGCCACTTGCTGAGCCCAGCGAGGTCGTCATGGGGACGTGGGATCACTTGGACGGCGATGACTTCGCCGACTTTGCCAGCGGCTTCCGCGGCGGCGTCAATGGCGGCTTTGACCGCGGCGACATCGCCTCGGAAAAATCCGCAGACGTAACCGCTGCCGACGGCTTCGTAGCCCGTCATCGTGACGTTGGCGGCTTTGAGAGCGGAATCAGCGGCTTCGATCAGCGCGCAGAGACCCTTCGTTTCAATGAGACCAATTGCTTCCTGTGCCATGGTGGGGGAAAAGTTGACTGTTAAGAGTGGAGTGTTGGGAGAAGGGAGCCGGATCAACGCGCGGCTCAGAGACCGAGCGTGCGGACGAGTTCAGCGTGCGGACGCGCGATGATATGCGAGCAGACGAGTTCGCCGACGCGCTTGGCCGCTTCGGCGCCAGCGTCGACGGCCGCGCGAACGCTGCCGACATCGCCTTTGACGATCACGGTGACCATGCCGCCGCCGATTTGAATTTGGCGAACGAGGGAGACGTTGGCTGCTTTGACCATGGCGTCGCTGGCTTCGACGCTGCCTACATAGCCCTTGGTTTCGACCATACCGATGGATTCATTCATAGTGTTCTAGTGGGTGAGGATGAGGTGGGTTGTGAGTTGCGCGGAAAATTTATTTAAGGAGTTCGACCGGCGTAGCGGACTCGAGCGCACAGCCGTTGCCCTCATCGGTGTCGATGTGGACCTCGAGTTTGAAATCTGGGTGCACCCGGACGAGCATTCGCTCAAAGGTGACAGCACACGGTCCGCCGACGCGGAGGCGCATAAAGTCGCCCGGCTTCACACCGTAAAACGCGGCGTCGTCGGGATTCATGTGCACATGCGGGGCGGCGCGGATGACGCCCTCCTTCATTTCGAAAAACCCCGCAGGCCCCATCAGCATGCAACCGGGCGTCTCCTTGATGAGACCGGACGCGCGGATGGGAATGTCAAAACCCAGGGCAATCGAGTCAGTCATCGCGAGTTCGATCTGGTTGAAATCGCGGCACGGCCCAAGGATGCGGAGATTTGAAATCACGCGACTGCGCGGACCGATCAAGGTAACGGTCTCCTTGGCGGCGAATTGGTCTTTTTGATAAAGCCACTTCATCGGCGTGAGCGTGGCACCCGGGCCGAAGAGCACCTCGACCGCCGCGGCAGTCAGGTGACAATGGCGCGCGCTGACATTGACGAGCAATGGATTTGGAGCCTGAGCCGAGAGCGGGGCACTCTTGCCGAGTCGCCGGTAAATCGCCCGCCGAACGAGATGTTCAATCTCAACGCGATGAGGTGATGGAGGCGGCAGAGACATGGTCGAAAGCGGAAGGGTTTGACCGGATCTCGCCCAAAATCTTCCAGATTGTCAAGGGATGCCTTGCAATATCTTCCAGGATCTTCCATACACTCCCAACCGAATGCATCCCGAAGAGCGACGCGCGAAGATCGAGGCCTATCTCCAAGCAGCTGAATTTGCTTCACTGGAGGAACTTGCGCAACACGTAGGCGCGTCGGTCTCGACGGTTCGCCGCGACGTCGCGGAACTGGAGGAGGGAAAATCCATCCGGCGCACGCACGGGGGCGCCCGCATCTTGCAACCCAAGACCGACGAGTTCGTTTTCAACGTCCGCGACACCCACCACGTTCCGGAAAAAGAGTCGATCGGAGAGGCTTGCGCGGCACTGATCGAGCCGGGCCAAAACGTCATTATCGACAGCGGCACGACCTGCTTTCACGTCGCGAAGCATCTCGGCGAAAAAGTCGCGCAAGTCATCACCAACTCGCTGCCGGTCGCCCATCTCTTCTCGGGGTCCAATCGCCACGAGGTGCACGTCTCGGGCGGCGTGATCTATCCGCGACTCGGCACACTCGTGGGACCCGACGCGGTCGCCACCTTTTCCCGCATGCACGCCGATGTCGCGATCTTGAGCGGCAGCGGAATCGCCGAAGACGGCATCTACAATTCGCACGCGCTCATCGTCGACATCCAACGCGCCATGATCGCCGGTGCGGCCAAGGTTATCTTCTGCATCGACGGCACGAAATTCGAGCGCCGTTCGACGTTTTTCCTCTGCGACTTCGCCAAAGTCGACGTCGTCGTCACCGACACCGGTGCTCCCGCGGGGCTCGTCGCAACGCTCCGCGCGCGGGGCATCAACGTGGTGCTCGCGGGCGTTTCGCCACGTCACCCGACGGCATGATCCGTGGCGCCGGTCGGCGCAATCACGCCTCCCGCGAGTGATCAGCTGCCGGGGCGACGCTCAAAACACCGCGTTGTCGACCATCCGTAATTCGTCCACCCAAGCTGCGATCACCAGCATGGTCTTGCCGGCTTCAACTTCGCGGGCGCTCTCCATCGAGACGCAATTGACGATGGAAACATAAATAATTCTCACCCGCCGATGCTGGCCGAGAATGTGCGTGGCCTCGGCAATCAACCGGTCGGGACTGCGGGTGCCGGCGGCGAACATTTCCTTGGCCTTGAACAACGCTTTGCTCAAAGCGAGGGACTCCTGCCGTTGGCTCGGAGTCATCTCTTTGTTCCGTACACCCGCCGCCAGCCCATCGGCCTCCCGGACCGTGGGCACTACCACGATTTCCACGTCGAAACAAAGATCGGCGGCCATTTTCCGCACGACGGCAGCGCGTTGGGCGGTTTTTTGGCCGAAAAACGCCTGAGTCGGCCGCACGATATTGAGGAGCTTGGCCATCACCGTGGCGACGCCACGAAAATGATTCGGCCGCGACACCCCGTCGAGCGGCTTGCCCGTCGAGTCTTCCGTCACGAACGTCGAATAGCCCCGCGGATAAATATCCTCGGCGGTCGGCACGAACACGCTATGCGCGCCGCACCGCGCACACAGAGCCACATCCTCGGCTAGGCTCCGTGGGTAGTTCGTCAGCAGCTCGTTGGGCCCGAACTGCAGCGGATTCACAAATATTGAGACGATCACGACCTGCGCGGACTGCACCGCCGCCCGGATCAACGCCTCCTGCCCCGCATGCAACGCGCCCTGCGTCGCGACGAGCGCGATCGTTTTTCCCTGAGCCCTCAGGTCGGCGGCCACCGACCGCATCGCGGACACAGTTTCGATTTTTTGCATAAGAGGGGTTCAGTTTTTGGTAACGACGGGCTTGAACAAACCTCGCACGCCGCGTTTGTTCAAGTTTTTCACCCGCTCCGGACGACCTCTGTCTAAATCCTCACGCTCCTTTTACCACTCCTGCCATGATTCGCATCAACGAAAACTACACCAAGCTCAAGGCCTCCTATCTCTTCAGCGATATCGCCAAGCGCGTGAGCGCCTACGTTGCCGCCAATCCGACGAAGCCCGTCATCCGCCTCGGCATCGGTGACGTCACCGAACCGCTCCCGCCCGTGTGCATCGAGGCGATGCACGCCGCGACGGACGAAATGGCCAAGCGCGCCACCTTCAAGGGCTACGGCCCTGAGCAGGGCTACGCCTTCCTCCGCGAGGCCGTCGCCGCCAACGACTACACCGCCCGCGGATGCCAGATCGACGCCGACGAAATTTTCATCTCCGACGGCTCGAAGTGCGACTGCGGGAATATTCAGGAAATTTTTGCGCAGGACGTGAAGCTCGCGATCCCCGATCCCGTCTACCCCGTCTACGTCGACACCAACGTCATGGCCGGCCGCACCGGAGCCAACATCGACGGCCGCTACCAAGGCGTCACCTACCTCGATAGCACTCCGGCCAACGGTTATGTTCCCGCCATCCCCGGCGTCGCCACCGATCTCATCTATCTCTGTTTCCCCAACAATCCCACCGGCGCCGTCGCCACCAGAGCCCAACTCAGTGCCTGGGTCGCCTACGCGAAGGCCAACCGGGCCGTCATCCTCTTCGACAGCGCCTACGAATCTTACATCCGCGATCCCGCGATCCCCCACTCCATCTACGAAATCGAAGGCGCGCGCGACGTGGCGATCGAGTTCCGCAGTTTCTCCAAAACCGCCGGCTTCACCGGCACCCGCTGCGCCTACACCGTCGTCCCTAAGTCCGTTATGGCTTACGATGGTGCCGGCAACCCTCACCCGCTCCACGCCCTCTGGAATCGCCGCCACACCACGAAATTCAACGGCGTCTCCTACCCGATCCAAAAAGCCGCCGCCGCCATTTATACCGATGCCGGCAAACAGCAGACGCGCGACCTCATCGATTTCTACCTCGCGAACGCCAAACTCATTCGCGAAGCCGTCAAGAGCTGGGGCTTCACCTGCATCGGCGGCGACAACGCACCTTACCTCTGGATCAACACCGGGCGCGACTCGTGGGAATTTTTCGATCTCTTGCTCAACCAAGCCCAGGTCGTCTGCACGCCCGGCGCAGGTTTCGGCAAATGCGGCGAAGGCCACGTGCGCATCAGCGCGTTCAACTCCCGCGAAAATGTTATTACGGCCCTCGCCCGCATCAGCGCCGTGCTAAAGTAGGAGCCCGCCGGAAGCGATGCAATCAGCCAACGCTCGCCAATGGGGCGTTGTGCCCACCGCTTGACGCACCGCCACGTTACCCCAAAGGTATAACCAATGAGCACCGCCACCGTGAAAGAGCTGCGCCACGAGTTCCCCCGCGTCTATGCCGCCGCGCGCCGCGCTCCTGTAAGCATTACGAAACAGGGCAAGGTCATCGGCACCTTCGATGCCACTCCCGCGCCGGACCCCGGTTGGGCGCCGCCTGATTTCACCGCCCGCAGCCGCGCCATCCTTGGCGGTAAAAAACGCGCGATCGACATCGTGAAACTTTGGGCCGGGCAAGCCAGCCGGTGAGCGATTACGCCGACACCTCGTTCCTTGTTTCGCTGCATCTCGCGATCGACGTAAACCACACCCGGGCGGTGCGATTAGCCCGCAGCTGGACCACGCCGCCGCACCTACCGCTTACCGACTACGGCACCTACGAGGCGACGAACGCTCTGATGCAGCTCGTCGCCCGCCGCCAGCTCTCGCTCACGGAAGCGAGCGCCTTGGTGCGCGAAATCGCGGGCGGCCAGACGACCGGAATTTTCCGTCACGCGGCGCTCGATCACCCGGCTTGGCTGCGCCGCGCGCATGAACTCGCCGTCACGATCACCCCGATCGCGAACGTGCGCGCACTCGACCTGCTCCACGTCGCCGCCGCCCAACTCCTCGGCCGCACGCGCCTTTTGACCTTTGACGTGAATCAGCGCCGCGCGCGCCGCCGGATTGAGCGCGCCGGAATTGTGAAACGAGCCGGCCCCACCCCCGCCTCACTTATCGAGCCCGACTTTCTTCAGCAGCGCTTGGAACTGCGGATCGGCCCGCAGTCCATCGTAGATCGGATCGACCTTCAGCCAACAGCACCCAACATCAAAAGAGTAAAGGATAACGAATCCGGAGAACTCTTGGGAGTACCCCTCGGCAACGACTGAACCGTCTCACTACCGAGCCAATTAACCCTTACGCCGTTATTTCCCGCTGCGGGCAAGACCCCCGGCGACATCGTCGGTTAACGCACCCACCGCCTTGCTGAGCTGCGCGACCAAAGCGGCCTCGCTCTTGCCATCCCAACGCAGGTCGCCGGGCTGCACGTCGCCGCGCGCGACCACCTTGGGCGCGCTGCCCGTCGTCGCGAGCTCCCAAACCGCACGAAAATAAACAGCCCCATTGGCCCCGCCTTCACAGGCCAGCACGCGCACCACCAGAGTGAAATCGGGATCCCCTTCAGTCCCGCGGACTCCGGCCGCCAGCACCGCTCCCGCCGCACCCCGCCCAACGAGGTCTTCGCGCAACACCCGACCAATCCCCAGCTCCAGCGGCTCACCCCACCGGGCAAATTCGCGAAACTCAATCTCGTGTTCGCCGCGACGTACAATGATCGGCTTGGCCTTGATATAGGTCGCCAGCTCCACCGGCCGCAGGTGCACCACCGGAGCTTTGCCCGCCCGCACTGGCGACGGCGTGCTCGCCATCACCGACAATATAAAAAACCGCGTCGGGTCAGGCTGGGCCTGCGGCACCAACGAACACGAACTGAGCAAAAACCCGCTGGCGACTACCAGCAGACCCAGATAAAATTTTGCGCGCGCGTTCATGATAGACACTCGGGTGGGCTTCAGGGTGGCAGGACAATCACATTACTTCGGCTGCTTCTTGCCTGTCAGCAGGGCACTGGGATTCCGCTCGAGAAAATCCGCGAGGCGCGTCACCGCGGCCGCCGCCTCATTCAATTGCGACAACGTGCCGACGACCTCCTCACCCAGTCCACTGTGCGACGCCAGAAACCTCCGCGTCGCTGTCGCCGCATCATTGAGTGAACTCACCGCAACCTTCGCCTGAGTCAGCGTCTCGGTCAGCTCCTTGCCCACGGGTCCGACGTGCGCGTCAATCTTCGCGACGACTCCGCGCAACTCAGTGATCGCAACGTCGAGATTCACGAAGGTCTTTTTCAATTCCGGCATACTCGCAACTTCCTCCACCTTTTGTCCGGTTTTCTTCCATTGCTCGGCGACGCCTTTGAGATCGAGTCCGGCGAGTTGCTTGCGGCCATCACCCAACAGGCCGGTGATCTCGCGCGACAGTCCGGCAAAATCCACTTTTTTGAGATTGGCCAGAATTTCACTCGCACTCGACTGAAACGCCGAAATCGCCGAGGGCACCGCCGGCACCGAAACGTATTTCAGCTCCGTCGTGCGGTTGTCGGCCGGATAGTTCTTAGGGTCCAAGAAATCGAGCTCCACAAACAACAGTCCCGTCGCGAGCCCCTGCACCCCGAGTTGCGCCCGCAGGCCCCGATCCACCAAGGTCTGCAACTCCCCGCGGTCGGCCACGTCGATCGCCGCACCCTTCGTATCCGTCATCTTGTCCTTGCTGAACTCACACACCACCGAGACGACCGAAAAATTCCGCTTCTCGTCATAGCGGACGCCGAGATCGACCACGCGCCCCACGGGCACACCGCGCAACTTCACCGGCGAGCCCAGAGTCAGACCGTGGATCGACTCGTCGAAATACACCACAAATCGCTGCGGTTTCGCAAAAAAGCTCACTCCGCCAAACGTCAACAAAGCGATCACGCCCAGCGCAAACGCGCCGATGACGAAAGTGCCGATGATGGCTGGGCTGACCTTGGTTTTCACGGATAAGAGGGGGCGGAGCTAAACGTTTCGAGGGCAACGGGGGAAGACATTACTGCGGCAACACATCTCCCCGGCGCAAAAATTCGGTCACGCGCGGATCACGGCTGCGCACGGCGAGTTCGCGCGGTTTGCCCTCGGCGATGATGCCCTGCTGCGCGCGGTCGAGCATGATCACGCGGTCCGCGATATCGAAAATCGACGCCAACTCGTGCGAGACCACCACAATGGTCGTCCCAAACGTTTCGCGGATCTGCAAAATCAGCTCGTCGAGCTTCCGCGACGTCACCGGATCCAATCCTGCCGACGGCTCGTCGAAGAAAACGATCGCCGGATCGAGCGCCAACGCGCGCGCGAGGCCCGCGCGTTTCTTCATGCCACCACTGATCTCGGAGGGATAATAGTCCTCAAATCCCCCGAGCCCGACTTGGGCAAGTTTCAATGAGGCGATCTCCTCAATCTCCCGCCGCGAGAGCGTCGTGTATTCCTCGAGTGGCAGCGAGACGTTTTGCCGGAGCGTGAGCGAGGTCCAGAGCGCCCCGGCTTGAAACAACATCCCAAATGTCTTCAACAGGTCCCGCCGCGCGGCCGGGTTGGTCTCGGCAAACGACCGGCCGAAAAACTTCACCCCGCCCGCCGTCGGCGTATTCAGCCCCACGAGGTGCCGCAATAACGTGCTCTTGCCGCAGCCCGAACCACCGATGATGAAAAATATCTCCCCGCGCGCGACGGTGAAGGACACGTCCTTCAACACCACTTTCTCCTCGTAGCCACACTGCAGCGCGTGCACCTCGATCGCCGCCGCACTCATGTTCCCGGCCACTGGATTGTTATGTTCACTCATAGGTGCTCACAGTCCCAGCGCATTGAATAACACCGCAAAAACCGCGTCCGCCACAATGATCAGGAGCAGCGCCGTCACGACCGCCGAGGTGGCCGCCCGCCCCACGCCAGCCGCGCTGCGCTCGGCCTGCAGGCCCCGCAGACAACCCGACAGTCCGATGATAAGACCGAACGCCGTCGCCTTAATCACGCCCGTCGCCACATCCGACAGATCCACGATCGTCAGCATCTCCGCCCAAAACGCCGTCGGCGGAATCGCCAGCAACCCAAACGCCACGAGCATCCCACCGGCGATGCCCAACGCATTCGCATACAAACCAAGCAACGGCATCATCACGCCGAGGGCCAACAGCCGCGGCAGCACCAAAAATTGCACCGGCGGAATACCGAGCACCTCCAGGGCGTCGATTTCCTCGTTAGCCTTCATGTTCCCCAACGTCGCCGCAAACGCCGCACCCGTCCGGCCGGCGAGCACCACCGCCGTCATCACCGCTCCCATCTCGCGCACCATCGAGAGCCCGATCAGATCCGCGATGTAAATATCACCACCGTATTGCCGGAGCACGATCGCTCCCGTGTAGGCCAGCGTGACCCCGACCAATAAACTCACCAAGCTCACGATCGGCAGCGCCATCGCGCCACATTGCTGCATCTCGTCGAAACAATCGCGCCACCGAAACCGGCGCGGACTGCGCGCCAGCCCGATCGCGCCCAACACGCACTCGCCGACGAAGTGCGAAATCGCCTGCCCTTTAGCCACAGTATCTTGGGTCGCCAACCCAACACTCGACAAAAAACTCGCCGACCGATCAAACGGTACGCTCGTCTCATGCGATGCCGCCAATTGCGACAGCAAGGTGCGGATTTTCTCTGGCAACGCTTCCCCGTCGAAATACGCCCCGTTTCCCTGGCACCACTGCTGCGCCTCAAACAGAAACAGCAGCAGCGAACTGTCCCACTTCTCGACCCCATCGGTGCGCAACCGCACCCGCGCCGGGTGGTGCGCACCCCGCAATGCGTCCCACGTCGGCCGTGCTTCCGTGATCTGCCAGGTGCCTGCCAGCCGCACCTCCATAGCATTGCCTTCGGCCGTCGCCGAAACGCGCGCATTCATGAGGAGACTACTCGCAGGCATCCGACCACTTCACTCGTGACACCCCCGTCCGCCAAATCAAATCTCTGCGCCCACTCATTTCATGCCCACTTTTTCCACCATCCTGTTCGACCTCGACGGCACGCTCATCGATCATTTCGCCGCGATCCATCGCAGCCACAGCCACACGATGCGCCAACTCGGCCTGCCCGCACCGACGCTAGCCCACGTTCGCGCAGCCGTCGGCGGAGGACTCGAACACGCCATCGCCACCCTCATCGGCCCCGCGCGCGTCCCAGAGGCTCTCCCCATTTACCGAGCCTACTGGGATGCGACGATGCTCGACGATGTCGTCCTGCTCCCTGGCGCGCGCGAACTCCTCGAATCCTTGCACGCCCGCGGCACGCAGCTCGCCGTCTTCACCAACAAATTCGGCACGTCGTCGCGCCTCATCTGCGCCCACCTCGGTCTCGCCCCTTTCCTCCACGGCAACTTCGGGGCGAGGGACACCGCTTGGCTCAAGCCCCAACCCGCATTCACCCACCACGTCCTCAGCCAACTCGCCGCTCACCCCGCCACCACGCTCCTCGTCGGCGACTCTCCCTTCGACATCGCCGCTGCCCACCAAGCCAGCCTCCCTTGCTGGGCCGTCACCACCGGCACCCACACCGCCGACGAACTTCGCGCCGCTGGTGCCGACGCCGTATTCGCCGGCCTGCCCGCCGTCGGCGCCGCCCTCGGCCGCGCCCCACACTCTTGACCGCCACTTGGATACCTACACCGTAGCTACATGATCAAGACGGCCAAACTTTTTTCCACCGGTGGCTCGCAAGCACTGCGTCTCCCCAAAGAATTCCGCTTCCCCGGGAAGACCGTCACGCTGCGCCGCACCAAGAGTGGCATCGTCCAGATTCATCCCCACGACGACCTCGAAGAGCGTCGCGCGCGCTTCCTCAGACTCGCCGGCTCCTGCCCCGGTTTGCCCGACGTTCCTGCTCACACCACCCCTGACCTTCCCCGCGAGCGGTGATTTACCTCCCCGACACCAACGCCGTCTCGAATTTCCTGCGGGGGAACAACCCTGCGCTGACGGCGCGGATGCACCAGGAATTCCCCTACTTGCGCCTCTCTGCACTCGTAGTGGCTGAACGCGAATTCGGCAGTCTGCACCACCGCTCCGGCCTAAAGTATCGCCGTGCTTTCGAGGCGCTCGTCTCCAGCGTTCCCATCGAGGGTTTTTCTCGGGAAGACGCCGCTCACTACGCCGGACTCCGGTCTTATTTGGAAAAACGCGGTCAAGGTATCGGCCCTATCGATACCCTCATCGCCGCCCAAGCCCTCCGCCTCGGTGCCACCGTCGTCACTCACAACGTTAAGGAATTCTCCCGCGTGCCCGGCCTCCACGTCGAAGACTGGCAGTCCCCCTGAGACTCCGCGCACTTTTCACCGTGGCCCACTCCACCTCCAACGCACCCGCCGCCACGCTCACCGGCGTCCTCGAACGCATTATTTTCCTCAACGAGGAGAACCACTACACCATCGCGGAATTCCGCCCCGACGAAAAATCCGCGCCCCCTTCCCCCGCTAAGTCCGCCGCCAGCGCAACCCCCGCTCCCCCGCTCCCCGTCGGCCGCGAGCCCGCTAACGCTTCCCCGCCCGCCGCAAAATCCCGCCCCGACCTCGTCACCATCGTCGGCGCCCTCCCGAGCGTCGAATGCGGCGAGACGCTCCAGCTCACCGGCGAGTGGTCGCACCACACTCAACACGGCGCCCAATTCAAGATCGCCGCCTTCACGAGCCAACTCCCGTCCTCCGTCTACGGCATCCGCAAATATCTCGGCAGCGGCCTCGTCCCCGGCATCGGCAAAGCCTACGCCAACAAAATCGTCGACGCTCTCGGCACCGACACCTTCCGCGTCCTTTCCGAAGAATCCGGCAAACTCCGCGACATCCCTGGCATCGGCAAAAAACGCGCCACCGCGATCAAGTCCGCCTGGGACGAAAAACGCACCGAGCGCGAACTCTACATCTTCCTCCAAACGTATGGCGTCACCCCCGGCCAATGCGTGAAGTTGGTTAAGCACTACGGCGCAAAGGCCAAACCCATTCTCCTCGAACAACCCTACAAAGTCGCCCGCGAGATCGACGGTATCGGCTTCAAAACCGCCGATCGCATCGCCATTAACCTCGGCTTCGCCAACGACGCCCCGCCCCGCCTCGACGCCGGCCTCCTCTACGCCCTCGAGACCCTCCAGGAAGACGGCCACACCGCCTACCGCGAAGCCGACCTCATCGACTACACCGCCGCGCTCCTCGAAACGGATTCCCGTTTCCTCGAAGCCCGTATCGCCGCCCTCGTTACCAACAAATCCCTCATCCGCCATCAACCCGCCGGCGTGGCGAGTCCGCTCCCCGGCTCCAGCCTCATCCAACTCCCCCACAACGACCGCGCCGAAGAAAAAATCGCCGCCGTCGTCGTCCGCCTCACCCGCGCCCCCAGCGGACTCCCGCCGATCAAAGCCGACGCCGCCGTCGAATGGGCCGAGAAAAAAGCCGGCTTCACTTTCGCCGATCTCCAGCGCACCGCCCTCAAAAACGCCCTCACCCACAAACTCACCATCCTCACCGGCGGACCTGGAACCGGGAAGACCACCATTTTGCGCGCCCTAGTCGACATCCTCAAGGCCAAGAAAGTCCGCGTCCATCTCGCCGCCCCGACCGGCCGCGCCGCCCAACGCCTCTCCGAAACCACCGGCGGTTTCGCCTCCACGATTCACCGCCTCCTCAAATACGACGCCGCCACCGGCGGCTTCACCGCCAACGAAAACGCCCCGCTCGCCACCGACTTTCTCGTCCTCGACGAAGCCTCGATGCTCGACGCCCGCCTCGCGTCCGCCCTCCTCCAAGCCGTCCCCGCCCGCGCCCACCTCCTCCTCGTCGGCGACACCGACCAACTCCCCAGCGTCGGCGCCGGCAACGTCCTCAAAGACCTCATCGCCGTCAGCACTGCCGCTGGAGACGCGGCGCCCTCACCGCGTTTCGACGCCGCTTCCGACCCTTCGAATTCCCCATCTTCAACTGGCGCGTCACCGGCAGCACCAGCGCTGCCCGTCACGCGTCTGAGCGTCATCTACCGCCAAAAAGGCCAGAGCCAGATCGTCACCACCGCCCACGCCATCAACTCCGGCGACCCCACCCTCGGCGCCGTCCTCCCCGACGTCGCCAGCGCCCAGGTCTGGGCCGACCTCAACTTCATCGCCGCCGCCGACACCGAGGATTGCGTCCGCAAAGTCATCGAGCTCGTCACCGAGTTTATCCCGCGAAAACTCAAGTGGCCGCACCCGATCCACGACGTGCAAATCCTCGCCCCCATGCACAAAGGCATCGCCGGCGTCGGCAATTTTAACACCCAGCTCCAGTCCGCCCTCAACCCGCTCCAGCCCGGGGCCCGCGCCCTTCGCTCCGTCCACGGCGAGTATCGGCCCGGCGACAAAGTCATCCAACTGCGCAACAATTACGACAAGGCCCTCTTCAACGGAGACATTGGCACCATTGTCTCCATCGACACCGAAGCCGGCACCCTCGACGCGAAATTCGACCACGACATCCACACCTTCGACCGCGGCGAATTCGCCAACCTCGCGCTCGCCTACGCCATCAGCATCCACAAGTCACAGGGTTCTGAATACCCCGTCGTCATCGTCCCGCTTCTCAAAGCGCACTTCATGATGCTCCAGCGAAACCTGATCTACACCGCGATCACCCGCGGCAAAAAAAAGGTCTTCCTCGTGGGCGACCCCGCCGCCTACGCCATGGCCGTCCGCAACGCCGAATCCAAAACCCGCGTCACGCACCTCAAAGAGAAAATCTTCGCGGCAAAGTAAGTCTGGTCTCCGACTGGCCGATTCCACCTTCAGCCCGCTCACTCTCTCTGCCCAAAATCGTCGAGCGGTAGCGATCGGGAGTTTCCCTTTCAACGCTGGATCACACCCTCACCGCCCGCTGCGCCCTGCCCACGCTCGGAAATTTTCCTACCAATAAAATTTCCCTACCCCCACCTGCGAAACCCCACCCCTGACTCACACCCACCGCCGTAGCGTCACCCGCAATTTCTCCCGCGCCCGCGCCACGCGGGCCTCCACCGCCTTCACACTCGCGCCCACCGTCACCGCGATTTCCGACTGCGACATCTCTTCAAATTCAAACAGCACAATCGCCTCGCGCAGCTCCCCCGGCAGCGCCGCGATCGCGTCCCGCACCGCCCCCGCTCGTTCCTTCCGCTCCAAATTCCCCCCATCTCCGCGGCTCCCCCTCTCGCCCTCTCCCACTCTCTCCTTCTCTCCCTCCCCCGCCGCGCACCACGCCTCCAACGCGACCTCCGGCCGCCGCCGCCACCACCGCAACCGGTTCCGCGCGAGATTCACCGCGATCGAAAACACCCACGGCCGCACCTCCGCGCCATCGTAAAATTTTGCCCGCTGTTGCCACACCCGCACAAACGTCTCCTGCGCCAGTTCATCCGCCTCAGTTACATTAAAGACCAGCCGCGCGATCACGCTCTTCACCGGCCGTTCCCAACGTTCCATCAACGCCCCGAACGCCGCCTCGTCGCCCGTCTGCACGCGCGCCATCAGCGCCCGATCTTCCTCCCGCGCCACCGCCTCGTCCTCGCGCGTCCGTCCCTGCGTCACCCCACGTTCACTTTCACTCTCCGTCTTCACGGTTTCGCTCCCACCGTCGGCGCGCCGGTGTGCGTATAACCCGACACCCGCGGCAACACCGTCGCCAGATACCGCTCGCCCTGCCCCGCCGGCATGAGTCCAGCTACGCGCTGAAAGTGCCCAGTCATCGCATCGACACAGATTTTTTCCAACCGCGCGACCTCCGCCGCCGGCACCTTGCGTTCCCGCGCATCCATGATCGCCGCACAATGTTCCCCGCACACCGCGCCGTAGTCATCGTGCAGTTTCTTGATCGCCGCCAACTGCGCGTCATCGAGCCGAAATTCCGCCCGCAACCACGCCATCGCATCATTGTCACGCGCTGCCCGTCGCAGCGCCGCATCGTCGTTCAACGCAAAAAAAACTCCGAACGCCAGCGCACCCGCCACCGCCGCCACCCCGAGCGTCATCAAAAAGTTTCTCATCGTCCGCCCCCCAGATTGTTCGATTCATTAGTCATTAGTCCTTAGTCCTTGGTCCGTCACCGCATCACGATCGCCCGTGCATCCATCCCCTGCACATACGCGCTCGCCAGCCGCGCACTCTCCGCTGCTGCCAACGCCCGCGCCTGACTGCGCCCGCCCACCGCCCCCAGGACCACGGCCAGCGCCAGCGCACCCGCCACCGCCGCCGCGTGCCCGCGCAGATAACCCGGCCACGACTCCGTTTTTTTCGCCCCCCCGATCCGCGCCCACACCTCCGCCCGAAACTGCGGCGCTCGCGTCGGTACCACGCGCCAGTCTTTCATCACGCGGGAAAGTGAATCGAACGAATCAGCCGGATCAGGTGCCTTCATAAAAATAAGTTTGGGTTCACATCCTATAACCCACTCCCGCTAAAATCCCGCATAAAACTTTTCTCAAACTTTTCCGCGGGATTTTCTGCCCCGTGGTTTAATATCCCCGAACCATCCTTATGAAATCAACCTCCCTCCTCCACTCCGCCCGCCTCACCTCCGCCCTTCTCGCCCTCGTGCTCGCCGCCGGGCTGTTCGCCGCCGAGAAGCCTGACAAAACCGCCGACGGCGCGAAAAAGCCCACCCCGGCCGAGACCGCTCTCATCGCCAAAGCGCGCGCTTCCTATCCGTTGAAGACCTGTCTCGTTTCCGACGAGGCCCTCGGCAGCATGGGCGAGGCCACTCCTTACATTCACCGCGCCGCCGGCCAGCCAGACCGCGTCCTTTTCGTCTGCTGCGACGGCTGCATCGACGACCTCAAGGCCAACCCCGCCAAGTTCCTCGCCAAGATCGA
>CANIJN010000057.1 GCA_947467625.1 Opitutia bacterium
TGCGGCCGTGCTGCGCAAAATTAAAAATCGAAGACGTGACCGGAAAGTTCTTTTGCCCGCTCGTCATGCCCGTGACCCGCTGCGTGCCGCGCACCGAGTCCGGCAAGTCCGCGCCGTGCAGTGCGCGCAGACCCGGCTTGTGGTCGAACAGGTCGAGCTGCGAGGGCCCGCCGTGCATAAAGAGGTAAATCACACGCTTCGCCTTCGGGGCAAAATGAGGTAGCCCCACTGCGCCGCGCACGCCCTCGGCGCTCGCCCCGAATAACGACGGCTGAAGTAACGACGTCAGTGCCGCTCCGCCGATACCCGTCGCCGTGCGTCCAAAAAACTGCCGCCGGGTCAGCAAGGCATCGGCCGGTGGCGGGTGATTGAGATCGTGAGGGTGCATCGGCGTTTTCGTTCGGCGTCCCGCCTTCAGGCGGAACGTTTTCTGAAGCCGTCTAAAGAAGGGACGACGAAGGAGGAATTATCGTCGGGTGACAACTTCATCGAGGTTGAGCACGGTCTGCGCGACGACGGTCCACGCCGCGAGCTCGACCGCAGCGAGTTCGTGGCCGCGCGACGAGGCGCCGACGTTGACCAGTTTTCTTGCTGCGGCCGGGTCGGCCGCGAAGCGCGCGCGCTGCCGCACAAACAATCCGGCGAGCGCCGTAGACTCCTTCGCATCCGGCAAGCGGGCCGTCGCGCGCCGGAAAATTTCCGCAGCGCGCCCGCCGTCACGCCCACTCACGGGGTCCATCCCGCTCCGAAGTTCGCCCGGGCGTGTGAGGACACTCGCGGCCAGCGCGCGGGCGGCCTCGACATACGTCTCGTCGTTCAGGAGCAAGAGCGCTTGCAGCGGCGTGTTCGTCCGCGGCCGCCGCACGACGCACGTCTCGCGCGTGGGGCCGTCGAGCAGCTGCACGCCGGGCGGCGGCGCGGTCCGTTTCCAAAACGAATAAACCGTGCGCCGCCACCGCCCCTCGTCGCGATCAGGTTGGTAGCTGAGCTCGCCGTTGTAGGAAACGGCCTCCCACAACCCCGGCGGCTGGTAGGGTTTCACGGGCGGCCCGCCGATTTTTTGGACCAGCAACCCCGACACCGCGAGCGCCTGATCGCGGATCATTTCGGCAGGGAGCCGGAAGCGCGGGCCGCGCGCGAGGAGCCGGTTCTCGGGATCGCGTTGCAAGAGCGCGGGCGTGGCCACCGAGGATTGCCGGTAGGTCGCGCTCGTGACGATCAGGCGGAGCAACCGCTTCACATCCCAGCCGCTCTCGACGAATCGCACGGCGAGCCAGTCGAGCAGTTCGGGATGCGAGGGCATTTCGCCTTGCGAGCCGAAATCGCTCAGCGTCGCGACCAGTCCCTCGCCGAAACATTGGAGCCATCGCCGGTTCACCTCGACGCGCGCGGTCAGGGGATGGCCCGGCGCAGTGAGCCACCGCGCGAGCCCGAGGCGGTTCCGCGGCGCGGCCGCCTCCAGCGGCGGGAGAAATGCAGGCACGTCCGCGGTGACGACTTCGCCCGGCGCATCGTATTGGCCGCGTTTCAGCACGCGGGTAACGGGCGGAACCGCGACCTCCTGCATCACGAGGGTCTTGGGCAGCCTGGCGCGAAACGCCTCGTCCGCCGAGCGCGCGGACTCGGCGAGCGCACTCGCGGCGCGCGTCGCCGGATCGCCGTGACGCTCGACGTAGCAGTCGAGCACGAGCTTTGCCTGCCGCGCATCGCGCTGCTCCGCCGCGAGCGCCAAAATCCCGCGGAGCCGTTCACTCCAAAACCACTCGCGCGCGATCGCGGGCGTCACCACTGCGGCGAGGAGCCGCACCTCGTCGAGTTGCCCATAGAAACCGAGCCCGCTGTCGCGTCGGCCGATTCGCACCGGCTCGCGATTGGTGATCGGGCCGCGCAGCGAATCGCGCACGACGCTGACGCCGATCTCCAGGCCGTCGGCAAACACCCGCAGGCCCGCGGCCTGCCCCGAGCCGTCGTAGCTCACGATGAGCTGATGCCAGTCCGCGCCCTTGATCGGGTCCTTGGTAACGACCTCGATCGCGCTCACGACCCAGCGATCCACGAGATTGATCTGGAGCTGCCCCTTGGCCCAGATGAGCTCGAAGCCTCGGCGGTCGGCGGTCGGCTCGATTTTCGAAATCACACCGACCAACGATGCACTTGGCTTCACCCAGAGGCCGATCGTCCACGGTTGGTCCGCGTCGAGCGGGATTTCCGGCGGCAGCTCGAAGTGCTGCATGCCGTCGAATCGCGCCGCCTGCCCGACCAGGCCGGCCTCGAAATAGACGCCGCCTTTCTCGGAGGCGCGCGGCAGGCGCGGGTCAGCTGGCGCCCTTGGCACACTCCCCGTTTCGAAATCGACGTCCGCCACGAGCTGCTCGCGAGGCACGGTGAGCTCTTCCCCCGCGCCCCGCCCCCACTCCGCGATCGCGGGCTTCAGCGGCCCGGTCAGTTGAGCGAAGGCGCGCTCGGCCGCAGTGCGTTCTTCGCGCAACGCCTCCAACTCGGCGCGTTGCGCGGGTGTCGGGACATCCATCACCGGCGGCGGATCGTCGGGCGAGACGAGGCCTTTCTCGACACCGCTGTTGAAGAACGCGAAGAGCTGGTAGTAGTCGCGCTGCGAAATCGGATCGAACTTGTGATCGTGGCAGCGTGCGCAGCCGACGGTGAGGCCGAGCCAGACGGACGCAGTTGTCTCGAGCCGATCGGCGACATACTCGACGCGATACTCCTCATCGATGATGCCGGTTTCGCCAGTGACCATGTGATTGCGGTTGAAACCGGTCGCGATCTTTTGCTCGGCGGTCGCGTCGGGCAACAAGTCACCGGCGAGCTGCTCCACGGTAAACTGATCAAAGGGTAAATTGCGATTGAACGCGCCGATCACCCAGTCGCGCCACGGCCAGATCTGGCGGGTGTTGTCGCGGAAGAAGCCGTTGGAATCGGCGTAGCGCGCGGCGTCGAGCCAGTCGGTCGCCATGCGTTCACCGTAACGCGGCGAGGCCAGCAGCCGATCCACGGCGCGCTCGTAGGCGTCGGGGCGGACATCAGCCAAAAATTCGTCGAGCGCCGCAGGCGACGGCGGCAGGCCGGTGAGGTCGAGCGCAACGCGGCGGAGGAGCGTCGGCTTGCCGGCCTCGGGCGAGGCTGTGAGATTTTCTTTTTCGAGCCGGGCGAAAATGAAACGGTCGATGGGATTCTCGATTTTAAATTTTGGATTTTCGATTCCCGGCAGCGCCGTTTGCTCTGGTCGGGAGAACGACCAGTGCGGGCGATACTCGGCGCCCTCGGCGATCCAGCGGCGCAGCGTCGTGATCTCGGCGGCGGCGAGCGTGACGTTGGAATCGGCCGGTGGCATCCGTTCGTCCGCAAACCTCGACTCGATCCGTTGGACGACTTCGCTCAGCTCCGGCTTTCGTGGGACGATCGGGATCGCGCCGCTGCGGCGCTCGGCGAGCGCCTCGGCGCGCACGTCGAGCCGCAGCTTGGCCTCGCGCGCGGCGGCATCGGGCCCGTGGCACTTGAAACATTTGTCCGAGAGAATCGGACGGATATCGCGGTTGTAGTCGAGCGGTTCGGCGGCGCATAGCGCGGCAGTCGCGGCGCAAGCAGCGGCGGCAAGGAGCGGAGCGAGGATGAAGACGGCGGGACGCACGAAAGGAGGGAGTGACGCGGACGAACCTGTTGGGTGATGCCAGCGCTCAATAATCTCGGAACGGCCCGCGCGGCTCGCTCGCGGCCATTTCGGCCTGCCAGGCGACGAAGCGCGCCTTGACGGAGATGAGCTGCGCGGGCTGCCCGGCGGCGAGGTTGTTTTTTTCGCCGGGATCCGCGGCGAGGTCGAAGAGTTCCTCCTTGTCGGGCACCTCGCCGCGCCGGCCGCGCGGGGTGAAGGAAACCCATTTCCAGTTGTCCACGCGCGCGGCCTGATAGACGTCCGGGAAATCCCAGAACATCTCGCGACGCGGCGAAGGGATTTTCCCTTGGAGCACGGGCAGCAGATCGAAGCCGTCGTAGGTCACGCCCGCCGGGAGTTTCGCCCCACCGGCGGCGGCGAGCGTCGGGAGGATTTCGAGCGCGGTGATGAACGCGTGCGTCGTTTTTCCCGAGGGAATCACGCCGGGCCACCGCGCGAGGAACGGCACGCGCAGGCCGCCCTCGAAGCCGCTGCTCTTGCCGCCGCGCAGGCGGATATCGTCGATGCGCGCACCGTTGCGGCCGTTGTCGGCGTGGAAAATAACGAGGGTGTCGCGATCGAGGCCGAGCTCGCGCAGCGTAGCGAACACCTCGCCGATCGCCTCGTCCATCGCGGTGACCATCCCGGCGTATTTCGTGGCGGGCAACGCGGGATCGAGCGCGGGGTAGTATTTTTTTAGGATGGCGGCAGGCACCTGGTTGGAATCCTTCTCGAGGTTGGACGCGCTGTGCGGGGCGTTGAACGGCAGGTAGAGGAAAAACGGCCTCGCGTGGTTCTCACGGATGAAGGCGACGGCCTCGCGGCGAAACAGATCCGTGGAATAGGTGCCCTTGTCGGCGAGCGAGAGTGCGTTGCCGCGAAACAGGGAGGGCACGCCGTAACGTTCGTGCGTGTAGTAATCGATACCGTTATTACCGTGGCCGACGAACCCATCGAAGCCGCGCTGCAGCGGTAGAAAGCGCCGCGCCTGGCCCAAGTCCCACTTGCCGAAAACGGCGTTGCGGTAGCCCGCGGTGCGCAGCACGTCGCCGCAGGTCAGCTCGCGCACGTCGAGGCCGAGCGTCATCTCGGGCGAGATGGCATACTCGGACTTCGTGTAGCGGTGGCCGTAGTTGACCATGTTGTTCCGGATCATCTCGTAGGTGCCGTTGCGCTGCGGATAGCGGCCGGTGATCGCGCCGCTGCGCGAGGGCGTGCAGACTGAGGCAGTGACGTAGAAGTTCGTCGCGCGCACGCCCTCGGCCGCCATGCGGTCGAGGTGCGGCGTCACGAACTGCGTCGATCCGAAGCACGCGAGGTCGAATCCCTGGTCGTCGCTGACGATATAGACGAGGTTGGGCGGGCGCGCGGCGGCCGAGGTGACGGCGGCGAGGCTCCAGAGGGCGATAATGACGAGGCGGCGCATGGGAGGATCCGGGCACCGGGGCGGGGCCTCGTTAACGTGTCGGGTCAGTGGCGCGCGTTGACGCCGAAGAAGAACTGCGGGCGCATGAGGTGGGTCGTCTGCGGGCGGCCGTAGCCAAACTCGGTCTGCCGGTCGGGGTTCATCAACACATTCACCACATCGAGATAGATACTGAAGCGGCGGTTGAGATTATAGAGGGTCTTAAGATCGACCTGCGGCCGCGCGTGCGCGTAAGTGGAGCGCGACTCGTTGACGTTGTAACCAGTGAGGTATTGGCCGCGGTAGTTGTAGCTCACCCGCAGACTCCAAGAATTGCGGATGTACGAGAGACCGATGTTGGCGACGAGAGGGTTGAAGCCCGCGACCCGTGGATTCGGGGCCAAGGCGATGGCACTGCCTGCGCCGTAGTTTCCCTCAGCCTGCATGCGGGTGAAGTTGGCATAGGCACCAAGCCCCTTCAGGACGCCGGGCAAAAAGGTGAACTGCTGATTATAGCCGAGCTCGAGGCCCTTGACCTTGGCGAAGCCGCCGTTGGCCTGAGTCGAAAACGTGTAGCCCGCATAGTCGCCACCGAAGCCGTTGTCGGTGCCGGAACCGATGATCTGCCCCGGGGCGTTATAGATGAATTTCTTGATCTCCTTTAAAAACACGCCGGCGGTCAGCATGCCGGCGGGCTCGAAGTAATACTCCGCCGAGAGATCGAAATTGCGCGCGGTCTGCGGTTCGAGACTCGGGTTGCTGGAGGAGACAGTCTGGTTGTCGTAGTTGACGGTGGTGCGCGGGATCAACTGGCCGATTCCGGGACGGCCGATGTTTTCCGCATAGCTCAAACGCGCCTGCAGATTAGCGGTCGCATTGTACTTCACATGCACACCGGGGAACACACTGCGGTAGTCGCCCTTGCGGGTCTGGCGACGGCCAAACTCTTCCTGCGTACGACGGCGAATCTCGGCGTCGGTCACCGGCGCCGTGCCCCAGGCCGCGCGGCGCGCCTTTTCCTCGGGCGTAACCACCTGCAGGGCGCCTTCACCCTCGGTCTTGGTGTCTTCACCGCGGAGGCCGGCCAGCACTGAGAACCGTCCGAGCTGCACGTTGCCCATCACATAGGCCGCGGAGATCTGCTCGTCGAAAATCTGATGATTCACGAGGGCCGCTTGCAGATCGTTCGCGACCTGCTGCTGGAAGTAACTCGGGGTTGCCGCGATGAAATGATCGAGGTCGTTCGGCCGGCCCACGGCTTGGAAAGCAGGGAAGGGCACCGAGCCGTAACGCTTGAGGTCCGTGTTCGGAAACGGGCGGTTCATCAGACCGAACTGCGCTAGGTTGTCGTCGTTGCGTCCGGTGGCGGCATTCGGCCCCATCACGCCGTCAGGTCCCACGTACACGGTGCGGTACGGCGTGTTGTCGAGTTTGCGATTCTGCGCGCGGAGGCGGAGACCGGCCTTGAGGTAGGACGGCACCGGCGCCGTGAACGCCTGCTTGAGGTTGAGGGCGGCGCCCTCGTAGCCATCCCAGCCGACCGACCGGGCGCTGGAATACACGTTGTCCGTGTAACTCTCGAGCTTGGTCCAGTCAGCCCCGGAGGTCTGCGCGACATCGGGGAAAAGCTTGTCGTTCTTCGTGAAGGTGAAACCGACGTTGCGGGCGGTATAGGTGAAGTCGTTGTTGCCGGCGTAGTACGCCTTGGAACGCGAAGTGTAAGCGTCGTAGTCGAGGTTCAGCGTGCGATAGCGGTGCACGGCGCCGGCGTTGATCGTCGACGTCTTGCCGTCCTTGTAGGCGCTCTGTGAAACGATCGCCACGGTGCTCGTCGGGACCGCCCGTACGCGGGTAACCTGTTCCGTATAACCCGGCAGGATACCGCCGGCATTGGTGAAATTGCCCGCGGCATCGGTGGTCGCGACTGTCTGCCCGGTCTGCCACGTGACCTGGCTGTGGTCCGAATGCTCAATGTGCTTATTGAGCTGCCAGTTGATAAAAATCCGCAAGTTGTCGCTCAGCTTGTAATCGAGCCTCACGCCGGCGCCGGAGCGGATGCGCACATTCCAAAAATCCTGGGCGGTCAGGAGATACATGTAGGCGGGCCCCGCCTGGCTGGTCAGCGGCAGCTGCTCGTGTCCCTGCGTGCTGACGTCTATGATCGAACCGTGCGGGCGATAGGCGAGGTTGACGTTGACGCCCAACCGGCCGCCAAACACCTCGGAGTACGAGAGCGAGGCGTTGCCGCGGGCCTCGTCGCGCGGTTCGCGCACGCGCCAGATGCCGCCGATCGAGCCGCGGATGCGTCGCTCCGGCGAGCTGTCAAAGGCGCTTTTGGAAACCAGGTTCACCGCCCCACCGATGGAGTCTCCGTCCATGTCGGGCGTCGGCGACTTCGTCACCTCGATGCGCTCGATCGAATCGGAGCCGACGGTCTGGAACTGAAACTCGCGCGTGGCACCGCCCGAAGCCGCATCCGCAATCCGGTTACCATCCTGGGTGATGGTGCTAAGATTTTGACTGAGGCCGCGGATGCGGAGATAGCGATTGTCGCCGCCGACCGATTCGCCTTCGACGCCGGGCAGACGCGCAACGAGATCCGCGGGATTGCCCGCGAGACCGCCGAACGCATCCGCCGATACGACGCTCTTCACACCGTCGGACCGGCGCTGCAGGGTGATCGCCTTGGCGTTACCCTCACGTTCGCTGCCGACCACGAAACTGCTCATCTTGTAGATATCAGCCGTGAGACCGACGTCACGTTTCACCGCCGTCGCCCCGGCGATATTGACCGACGCTTCCGAGGGTGCGAGACCAGTGTAGGAGACCATCACGACGGCGTTGCCCGGCGGGACGCTTTCAAAGCGATAGATTCCGAGGCTGTCCGTCGTGGTCTCGAGGCCGGTGCCCTTGAGCACCACCCGCGCGCCTTCCAGCGTAGCGCCGGTGGCAGCGTTAGTCACAACCCCCGAAACGGGGGCTTGGGCCAAGACGGACGAGGTGAACGCGGCCAGACCGAGCAACGCAAACGCAGGCCGCCGGCCGTCGAACCGCAAAAAACGAAACGAAGAAAACAGGTAGTTCATAAAGGTAAACGGGGGAGCGGTCGGCCAAAGGAAGCGTGGGGAAAACAACCGCGGGGATTTCTAGCCGTTGGGTTATCTTTTTTGAGACGCAAGCTGTTTTTGAGTCCGGCGCCCGCCGGTGCGAGCGAGAGGGACCGCGAGGGGCGAAGTTTGACATTGAAAGCCCGGGCCTTGCGCGCCGAGCTGTCCCTCGCGAGTGGGCATCATCAATTCCACACCCCAACGCTCTCCCGCACCCCAACCGCCATGAATCCACGCGATTTTGCGCTCAATCCTGCGGACTACGGTCTGCCCACCCGCGACGAACTCGTCTCCTACCGCATCTGGGACTCCCACTTCCACGGCTTCTACGGTACGGGCAACCCGATCACCCAGTTCCGCGCCAACCAGTTCTACGTCGAGCGCATGGGCATCGAGCGTTCGATCTCGCTGGAAATCGGCGGCACGCTGGCGAAACCGACCATGCCGTCGCCCTACGACGCCGAGATCCGCACCATCCTTGAGCAAGAGCAGGCCACGCTCTCCGGGGTGACGCCGATCGATCCCGGCTTCCCTGACGAAAGCTGCGCCAAGATGGAGCAGTGGATCCGGCACGGCCCGTGCATCGGCATCAAATACGTCGGCGGCAACCAGCGCGGCATCAGCTGCAGCCATGCCAACAACGACCCCATCATCCGGCTTGCCGCCGAATTGGAGGCGACCATCTACATCCATTCGTGGCTGAAGGTCGGCGGCACCCCGCGCCTGCCTGGGCGAGACAACCTGCCGGGCGAAAATACGCCGATGGAGGTGGTCGCCCTCGCGAAACGTTTTCCCGCCGTGCGCTTCATCTGCGGCCACTCGGGCGGTGACTGGGAACTCGGCGTCCGCGTGGTGCGCCCGCAGAAAAACGTCTCCCTCGAATTCGCCGGTTCCGATCCTCACTCCGGTTCGGTCGACTACGCCGTAAAGGAACTCGGCGTCGACCGCATCGTCTGGGGCGGCCACGGCCCGAGCCGCGGCTACGCGACCGAATTCGGCAAGGTCCTCGACGCCGACCTTTCCCGCGCGGATCGGATGAAAATTTTTGGCGGTAACTTCCGCAAAATCGCCGCCCCAATCTTCCGCCGTAAGGGGCAGAAAATCGAACTATGAGCCCGATCCGGCCACCCACCCCACCCGCGAGCGCGCCACTGCCACTCACCCCGCCGACTCCCGCCATGACCTCCTTCGACCGTCGCGCCTTCCTCAAAACCTCGCTCCTCGCCGGCACCGCACTCGCGCTCGCGCGCCCCCCTGTCACCGGGGCGTCATTGCCCGGCGAACCTGTCGGCCTCATCGACACCAACATCAACCTCTTCGACTGGCCGTTCCGAAAATTAAAATACCGCGACACAGCAGCCCTCGTCGCAAAGCTGCGGCAGCATCGCGTTGTCGAAGCTTGGGCAGGAAGTTTCGAGTCGCTCTTCCACAAAGATATTAACGGCGTCAACGAACGCCTCGCGGCCGAATGCCGCGCCCACGGCGCGGGCCTCCTGCGTCCCTTCGGCACGGTCAACCTTGCATGGCCCGACTGGGAGGAGGATTTACGGCGCATCCACGAGTTTTTCAAAATGCCCGGCGTGCGCATCTACCCGGGCTATCAGCCGTTCGACCTCTCCCATCCGGACCTCACGCGCCTTCTGTCCGCGGTCCGCGACCGCGGTCTTGTGCTGCAAGTGGTATTCGGCCTCGAAGACATCCGCGTCCATCACCCGGCTCTCCACCTCGTACCCGTGGTCGCAGGTCCGCTGGTCGGGGCGTTGCGGGCCGTGCCCGATGCCCGCGTTCAACTACTCCATTTCAACGGCAATGCTCAGGGCACCGACCTCCAGCAGCTCATGACCGCGACCAGCGCATGCCTCGACATCTCCCGCTGGGAGGGCAATGGCGTCGTCGGGAAAATGCTCGGCACCGCACCCGACGCGAATCGACCCTTCAAGGTGCCCCTTGATCGTGTTTTGTTTGGCTCGCACGCGCCCTACTTCCCCGTGGAAAGCGCCATCCTGCGTCTGATCGAGTCGCCCCTGGACGCCGGCCAGTTGCACGCGATTATGCAGAGCAACGCGCGGCGGCTCCTGACCTCGGTCTGAACGTCGCCGCGTTACGCTACGCGTGGGTCGACCGTCGAACAGTCGCTCTGGGCGCCGCCGTCACCCAAAGGTCGACAATCCCGCTGGCACGGCGCGCGCATCGGCGCCTGCGAACCAATCGATCTTGCCCGTAAAAACTGAAAGTACTGATACGCGCCAGAGTCGTGAACGCGATGAGATGGTCGCGTTGTCCCCATCCACAGTAAGCGTCGACCAGGACCAGGGGTACCTAGCCACAAGCACGATGTCCGGCACCCGATTGAACTCGAATCTCGAGGATCTTGCCGCGGCGATCACGGTGCTGAACAAGCAACAAATGCTGGATAGGGCCGCGGTGGACATCAACGATCTCTTCCTGAACGAGGTGAACACCGAGGGCACGTTTCAGTTCAACGCCTCCGAGGCAGACCGAAACGGAAATGTCGCGGACGCCGGCCTCAATCCGGAGGGGGCCAATCGAATCCGAGGCCTCGGTGCGGCGAACCTCGCAATGAGCAGTTTCGCCCGCAGCATCCCGGTCGACACCTACAACCTCGATGCGGTCGAGATCAGCCGCGGACCTAATTCCAACATCTTCGGGTTGGGGAACGCTTCCGGCACCCTCAACATGGTTCCTTCGCAGGCGAATGCCACTCGCGCCGTCACGAACCTAACGTTGCGGGCCGACGACTCAGGCGGAGCGCGAGCGAGCTTCGACGTCAACCGGCCGATCCTCCGCGACAAACTCGCCCTGCGGTTTTTGGGCGTGAACGATGAGAAAGGATTCGAGCGCCAAACGGCGGTCGACCCGACAAAGCGGCTGACCTTGGCGGTGACGGCGAGACCGTTTCGGTCGACGAAGGTCCAAGCTTCCTACGAGCGCTATTCCAACTTCAACCGCCGAGCCAACACCGTCACGCCCCGCGACTTCATCACACCCTGGCTGGCTGCGGGCAGCCCGACCTGGGACCCGACGACGTGGACGGCGCACGTGGGTGGGCGGAGTATTGTCATCACGACTACGAAAGAGACGCTGCTACCGCTCGGTTTGACCGGCAATGCGGCGGGCATGTACGCCCGGCCCAGCATCTATGTGGATAACGGCCGGGCCGAACTCATGATGGTTAATCGGAGTGCGATCGTTCCGCCGAGTCCCACGGCGACCCCCCGCCAGCCCATTCAACAACAATTCCAACGCTCGCATCGTCCCGATCGGCTCGACGATGCCGCCGCTATACATCCCACTCGGGGTCACCGATCGGCGCCAGTTTGACTGGACGGATGTGAACACGCTGCAGCCGAATTCTGCCGCGAGCGATGCGACGATCTACAGCGTTCTCCTGGAGCATTTTCCCCTCAACACGAAGGTCCACCTGCTTGGTCTGCAGGCGGGTTTCTACCGGGAGGACATGCACGGCACCAACCGGAACTTCATCGGCACTGGCCAAGGTGTGCCGACCAACCTGCTGGTGGACGTGAATGAAAAGCTGCTGGATGGCAGTCCCAACCCGTATTTCCTGCGACCCTATTTCGGCGGGACGGACATCCGGGTGTCCGTTTCCTCCACTCGCAACGACAACTACCGGACAACGCTCGCTTATCAGGCGGACCTGACGCAGCAGAGCGGTTGGGTGCGCTGGCTCGGCCGGCACCGGTTCACTGGCTATGGCGAGTACCGCAAAAGCGAAGGTGGGGCCCCGGCCTATCGGGAGTATGTCTTTTGGACGCCGCCCGGCAGCACCACGCCTACTTACGGTCCGGTGCCCGGCTGGCGCTACTACGTTGGAGGCGCGGGCAAGTACGTCGAGCACGCCCCACGCTCCCCCGAAACGTTCCTAGGCAGCCAGAACCTCGCTTGGTACAATTACGGCACCGCCCGCTGGCAGACGGATTCGGTCGATGTGCGAGACATCTAATACGCCGGTACGCGCAGCCGGCGGGAAATCGATACCGGCGGGATGGTCTGGCAGGGCTTCCTTTTCGCGAGCGCCTCGTGCCGATGATTGGCCTGCGCCGCGATCGCAATCGCACCATGGCAAGCGAATCGGTGCCGAATCCCCTCACGCAACTGCCGGACCTCGCCCCCCCTGAATAGCTTCCGCGGTCCGTGGGTCTCGGCAGCCGGCAACACCACCACCAAGGGCTTTGTCTTCAAGGCCACGAAGTGGCTGCACCTGCACTACAATCAGGCAGACAGCTTCACACCGGCGGTCGCGGCGGTGAACATTCTCGGCGAGTCGTTGCCGTACCCAACCGGTACGCCCCACGGCCTTCGGCACAACGCAGCTCAAGTGAGCCGAAAGAGTTTTAGTGGGCGCTCTCGTGGGCGCTCGCTAGATCTCGCGCGACGCGGAAGGCGGGATTTTTGAGGCCGAGGATGTCCGCCAGCTTGCGGTAGCCATTACCGACGGTGTCGACGCGCCATGTCGCGACACGCTCTTTGTAGTCGACGGGCATGACAGTGCTTGGCCGACCGAGTTTCACGCCGCGGGCGCGGGCCGACTTGAGGCCGCTTAGGGTGGCTTCGCGGATCGCCTGAGTTGAGAGTAGAGGGCGACTTTCATGGAACTCGCTCCATACCCTCGAGACCTCGTTTCGTTGTAGGTGAGGACAAACGCGGCGACGGCTGCGGCGAGTTCCGCGCGGTCGCGATAGGTTTTGCCGTGGATGATTTGCTCCTCGAGCGTGCGGTTGAAGCGTTCGACGACGCCGTTGGTCTCGGGTTCGCCGACGAAGGCGAAACTGGGCGTGAAGCCGTGACAAGCCATCGGGGTAGGCCGCCGCTCCGCTGAACAAGCGCCGGAACGACGGACAGAAAATAGGGGGCGCGAACCGGCACGACAGATGGCGGCCGCGCTGGGCAAAGTCCGGATCAGAACATCAGATCCAGGCTCAAGGCGTAGGACCGCGGGGTTTCAATGACAGTGAAGATCGATTCACCGAAGGCGTTCACGTGGGTTGACAGGAACGAATTTTTTCCGGTCAGAAGATTACGGACGTTGAGTTGGACCCGGTAGCGAAGCCGGTCGCTCACCTTGCCGGAATACGCGAGGAAGGCATCGGCATTGATTTCCTCCTTCCCGTGATAGGGATGATCCAGATCGATCTGCGGGACGGGGAAGCCGCCGCTGACAATTCCGGACGGCACCGCCGGAAACCCGATGATGGGTGCGCTCCGCCAGCGCAGCGCGCCGCCCACCCGGACACCCTTGAGCGCGCCCTGCTTGAAATCGTAGGCCGCATTCAGGTTCGCGCGATATTTGCGCCCGGCATCGACGGGCTTGCTGTTCAGCTGCAGGGCGGCGTTCAGGGCTGACTGGGTCACGCTGTCATAGAATTCCTTCATCGACATCTGCCGCAACGTTCCGTTGGCGCCGCGAATGGTGTAGTTGTTCGCGCTGTCGCCCTGATAGGGAATGCGATCCCAGCCGCGGTTGCCGGCAAGGTCGGTGAGATTCGGGTCCGACCAGACGGGCAGGCGGTCCTTGACCCAGTTTTCCCAGTCTTTGCTGACGTTGCCCTGCACTGTCTCGGCCTTCGCGAACGTGAGGCGGACGTCGAGGTTGCCCAGCCGGTTGCCGGCGGTGAGTTCGTAGCCCCTGGCAATCGTGTCGCCGGTGATGGGGTGGAAGGCGGAGTTCAGGCTGGCGTCGGCGGTCCACGCGTTCGGGTTGGTGAGCCCCTGCTGCGAAACCAGGGTCGCGTAGCGCGGCGTTCCGCGCGCGTTGGCGAGGTCGTCCACGACTTTCCGATAGGAGGTCTCCATCCGCCCCGCCTCGATCCGAACCGTGCCGAACCCGACATTGCTGCCGATCCGATCCAACTCATAGCGGTCCAATTTGAGGTAGCCCTTGCCGTCCGGCAGATCGAAGCGGAGCGCATATTCCTTCGACGCGCCGTTCGTTCCGGGAATCGGTTCGCCGAAGGATCGGAACTGGCCAGTGGGAAGATTAAACGTGGCGGATTGGTAATATGAAAGACTGAGCCAGTGGAGCGGGCGTACCACCGCCCCGTAGGTGTGGCTGTTGGCGCGGTAGGAGACTCTCGTGGCGTCGTTCCAGTCCACGAACGTCGGACTGTCGATAAACTCCCAGCCCCCGTTGCGTTGATTGGGTCCGCGGTTCGCCTCGGTGATCACATTCATGGACTTGCTGGCGACGGCGTCGTCGCGCAGGCCGTAACTGAAGAGCAGGCGGTCTCGGAGGAGCTTACCCTGCCACGCAAGAATGGCGGAGCCCAGCTGCGTCGTGCTGCCGCTGGGCAGGCTGCCGCCGTAGGGACTGTTCCAGCCGCTTAACTCGATCAGTTGTCCGGTGGTGGGTTCGGTAAATTTCGCCCCGCCGGCGAGGAGTTCCTCAAGGCTGCGCACGCTCCCACCAATCACGGGTGGCTGCGCCGTGCGGTTGGCGCCGGCGTCGAAATAATGCGCGTAGAGAAAGACCCGGCGCGCATCGTTCAAAACGCCATTGAAATTCTGATACTGGAGATTGCCCAGCATTCTCACCTGCACGGTCTGGGCCTTGACGAACGAATCGCGATAATTGTAGCTCCCAAAAAACGAGTGCTGCCCCAGCCATTTCAGCGCCGCGAGAGTCACCGGTTCCCACGCCAGCGAGGCGCGCACCTCCTTCGTCTTTTCCTGATTCTTTGCCCCGCTCGGCACGCCCACGGTGAACAGCCGCCCGAAGTTGGGATTCAGCACATACTCAGCGGGCAGCGGTGTCGGCACCACCCGGGTGTCCACGTTGCGCGTGGTCGTCCAGGGCACGCGCAGCGTGATCCGGTTGACGTCGGCGTTGTAGCCGAAATTGGTGTAGCCGACATACGACTGCTGGAGCCGATTCCACTCCTCCCAGTGCCCGCCTACCTCCAAGGAGAGGGTGCGCAGCAGGCGCTGTTCGACAAACGCGTCAAAGATCTTCGATCGAAATTCGTTGCGCACCCCGTCGCCCAGAAAGTTCCGGCCGACCATGGCGGCCACCTCGGGGAACAGGTGGATGTTTTGTGGGCTGAAAGTCACGCGGGTCACCCCCGAATTGGGATCGCGGGCGGCCGGACCGTAACGGGCGGGATCGAAGGCAATCGCGCCCGGGCCGGTCGGGAGTTGGGTGGAAAATGCATGGAAAAACGCCTGAGGATTGGAGTTGTTGCCCACGGGAAACATCGCCGAGTTCGCGACTGCACCAAACGTGGCGGACGCAACCGTGGTGACATTTCCCGCCTTGATGGCGCTGTAGGCCGGCGTGGCGAAGTCGAAAGGTAATTGGGTGGGAGGCCGGTTTGCCTTCTCCTCGGTAAACTCCGCGTGCAGGCTGACCGTCGTGTGGCGCAGCGGCTTGGCGGTCAAAGTACCGTACCCACGCCGGCTGCGATCGAAGCTCGGCTTGATGAAGGACGGCCGGTTTTCATTCAGGTAATCGAGCCGGAACGCCAGTTTGTCCCCGAGCTTCCGGTTGAGATCCAAGGTAAACCGATATCCGTCTTCTGAATCGACGGTCAGCGACGTGCTGCCCAGGTTGCGATACTCTGCATTCCTGAGCTTGACGTTGGCCACGCCGGAGGGTTCGCCGAGGCTGAAGATCAGCGACTGCGCGCCACTCCCGATTTCGAAGCGGTCGGCGTTGTACGCGTCCGTCCGGGTGATGCTGCTGAACAGATTGCGGGAGGTGGAAAAACTCGCCGGCTGGATACCGCGGATGCGACCCGTCTCCTTGCCGCTCCAAAACGCGGCGCCACCATCGGAAGGGGAAACATACTCCTCCAAATTCTCGACGTTCGCGGAGTATCGGAACGCATCCGACAGCGACGTGATTTTAAAATCCGCCATCATCTCCGCGGTGAAGACCTCGATTTGGGAAGGGATGTCCTTGATCTCCTGCTTGAAGCGCCCGCCGAGCACGGACTGGGAAGCGGAATAGCCCACGTCGGTGTCCGCTCCCACGACGAAAGGCGAGAGTTCGACCACTTCGCCGGATTTCGCCAGCGCCGGGATGGGTTCGCCCGCCGCGGCACGGTCGGCGGACACGGCGGCGAGGCCGAGCGAGACAAAAAAGAGGGCGATGGGTCTACGGGTCTTCATGCGCTGTGGGGTAAACGGTATTCGGATGCGGGCGGTCCGCTTATTACTCTCAAGAAACACCATTTGTTAAGCGTTGGTGTGAAGGTTGCTTCTGTTTTCTCTGTCACGGCTAAAATCCGATTTTGGGGGCGGGGGCTGATAGGAAACTGGATTTTCAGGGGGATCGGATCCGCGAGGGATTTTTCGACGAATGGTTCCGGGCTTGGTCACTTGAGCGTAGGACGTTGAAGGTTGAGCGTTTTCTTCCGCGGCTCATTCCCCGAACGCCCACAGTCGCTCCAGCGCGCGCACATAAATCGTGCGCCCGACGATGGCCGGGGTGCTCCGCACACTTTCGCCGATTGGATTGCGCGCCACGATCTCGAGCGTGTCGGACGCCCGCAGCACGACGACCGTCCCCGCTTCGCTCACCGTGTAAATGAATCCGTTGGCCGCGATCGGTGAGCCGACATATTGTCCCGGCGCATTGAGGGACTGGCGATCGAGCAGGCGCTCTCCGGTCGCAGGGCGAAACGCCGTAACCCGTCCGCCATCCGCAACCACATAGACTCGGCCGCGATAATAGAGCGGCGACGGCATTTCATTCAGGCCCTTCGTCGTTTCCCACGCAATGTGGGTGTCGCTAATATCTCCCGTGCCGCCTGGCCGGATGGCGACGAAGCGATCACTGTTCTGGGGACTGTTGAAGCTGGTCATCGAGGTGTCCCATTCGGCCTTGGTCACCAGACCGTCCTTGTTTCCATCAATGAATGACTTCAGCACATTCCGCATGGGAATCGAATTCCCCATGACCGTGATCGGGATTTCCTTCCGAATGTGAAACAGCAAGTCTGCGGGAACTTCTTCGACCGCGAGGATGCCGTCGTGGTTGGCGTCGTAGGCGGCGAGCAGTTTTTCCCAGTTGAGTTCGGGCGGCGGGGGTTCGCTCGGGTCACCCATGCCTTTCGAGCCGGTGAACAGCAGCCCGTCGCCGACGACCGCGGTCGCGATTGAGGCGCGGCCCCAGCCGTTGACCCACCAGCGCGTCTCGCCGTTCGCGAGGTCGTAACTGGCGACGCGGCCGCGGCCCTTCACGATGAGTTCCTCGATGCCGTCGTGCCGCCACACCATCGGAGTCGAATGACTGCTGCGCGCGAAAGGGCGCGGCGAATCCCACACCGTCGCGCCCGTCGCCGGATCGAGGGCGAGCAGGTGCGACTCGGCGTTGGTGCCGTCCCGCAGCACGATCAACTTGCCGCCGGCCAGCACCGGCGAATTGCCGGAGCCGTATTCGATCTTCTGCATCGGCAGCGGCCGCTGCCAGAGTTCCTTGCCCGCGAAATCGTAGGCCACCACGCCGAACGAGTTCGCGTAGACATAGACGCGCTCGCCGTCGGTGCAGGGCGTGGCCGCCGCGGGCGAACTGAAAGCATGCGGCTTCTCGACCTGCTCCGCAGGCAGCGCCTTGCGCCACAGCTCACGACCGTCCTTCGCATCGAGTGCGAGCGTGAGAATCGCGCCATCGGCGGCGCCGGTAACAAAGACGCGATCGCCCCACACGATGGGCGACGACACGCCGCGCGGCACGGCGGTTTTCCAGCGGATGTTTTTCTCCGGACCAAACGCGACCGGCGGGCGTGCGTCCTCGGCGGCCAGGCCGGCCCCATTGGGCCCGCGAAACTGCGGCCACGATTCAGCGGCGTGAGCAACGGCAGCGAACAGGGCAAGAAAGAGGACGAGGGATTTCATGGGTGGGGTGGGTTATGGATAGGAAACTGGATTTTCAGGGGGATCGGATCCGGGAGGGGTGTTCAAATGGTCGCGACTGCGCGCTCGAGAAACTCGCGGTTCGCTTTCGCGTTTGCCGTTGTCGCCGCCGGGGTCACGCCGATGGCACAGGTCTCGATCCAGATAGGGCCCTTGAAATCGGCGCGCTTCAGTCGGCGAAGGATTCCGGAGAAGTCCACCTTGCCCTGGCCAAGCTGAATCATGGCTTCGCCGTTCTGTGCGACGCAGTCCTTGCCCACGAACGCCGAGACGTGCTTCACGACTGGCTCCAGTTCGGCGAGCGAATCCTTGCCGGTGTAGAAAACGACGTTGCCCGGGTCATACCAGATGCCGAAGTTCGCGTGGTTCACCTTTTCCAGGCACTTGAGGAGCTCGGCAGCCGCGGCGTTCACGCCACCGTGCGGCTTCGTCACAATCTGAACGCCGCGGTCCGCGCCATAGGCAGCGGCAAACGCCATCAGCCGATACCACGGATCGTAATGCGGGGGCTTGCCCGTGCCGGTGTTGATTAACACGCGCAGGCCGAGCTCCCGAGCCCGGTCGATCTGCAGGCGGATCTCGGCGGTGGCGTCGGCGAAGGGCTTCGCCTCCTGTGTGGAGAGCCGCCCCATCGTCGCCTTCAGTCCGCGCGCGGGGATTTTTTGCTTCAGTGCGTCGAGATGTTCACGCGTCGCGTCCGGGCCGATGAACGGGTTGGCCTTCGACACAGTTTGCAGACCGAGCGTGCGGAAGCCCGCGGCCTTTACGCCGTCGAGCATCTCGTCGAGACTCCACTTCACCCACGGGCGGTTGAGGCAGCAAATCTCCCAGGGGCCGCCCGAGGCCGAGGCCGCAACCGAATGACGGCAGACGGCCGCAGCGGTGAGCGCGAGGGCCGCACTCTTGAGAAAACGCCGACGCGTGGAGTGGGCCGCGGAGAATGCGGCCACAGGCGGGAAACTCGATTTCATGTTTGGCACGGGTTGGGGGCTTTGGACTTTTTGAGGGCGATAAAAGGTCTGTCATTCTGAGGGGAGCGAAGAATCCACTCGGGGTCTACGTGGCAGAGGCGGAAAACCGCACGTCCGGTGGCGTGGAGGGTCACGGGGAGCAATCCCCGTGACTCCATTCGATCAACTGCTTTTCAATTAGAAGCGCAGCGTGGTGGTGACGTTCGCGGTGGCGGGTTGTTTGTAGGCGTAGACGTTGGCGACGGTTTCGCGGGCGGGGCTCGTGAGGTCGCCACCTTTCGGACGCAGGGCGGTGCTGCCGGCGAAAATCGGCCCTTGGTCGTTGAGTAGATTGTTCACGCGGAAGTCGAAACGCACGGTGCGGCCTCTTTGGAGTTTTAGCGTGTAACCCATCGTCAGGACGACGGTGTAGTAGGAGGCCGGCGAGTAGACGATTGAGTAGGCATCGACAGTCGGATCGTCGATGGCGGTGAGCGGATTCGCGGGGTTCACGATCGTATCGGAGGCGCGGTAGCCGATAATTTGCTTGCCGCGGTAATTCACCCCGGCGCCGAGGCGGAGGCCCTTGAGCGGCGTGCTGCCGAGCGTGTAGTCGGTGAAGAGATTGATCGCGGGCTGGTCTTGGGTAATGCGCTTCTTGGCGACGACGTTTTCGTTCGCGATCCGCAGATTATTGTAAGAATTCACGGCGCCGTTGACGTCGGGTGAGCGGTCGTTGGTGGCGATAGCGGTGTTGACCGTGGCAGTGTCCGCTGAGTCCACCAAGCCGCCCGCGTCGATGACGATTTGTTTCAGGGTGTTTTTGTTGGCGGCGTAGAACTTGACGAAGTCGCGCGCGGCTCCGGTCTGGTAGACTTTGGGCAGACCGATGTTGCCCGAAAGACGCCACTGCTTTGTGAGGTTGGCAACGACTTCGAGTTCGTAGCCGTTGGCCTCGCGGTCCGTAATGTCGTTCACGATGTTGGGCACGTTGGCGAAGCCGCGGATATTGCGGCCCGCGGTGGTCGTATCGCCGAGTGCGTTGGCGGCGGCGATGTTGTTGATGTCGCCGATGCCGGTGGATCCGAAACTGGCATTGATCTGAGTGTTTTTATAGCTGAGCGCAGAGACGATCAGGCGACCATCCAGCAAGGTCCCGCGCAGGCCGAGGTCCACTCCCTTGGCGACGGAGGGCGGGAGGAAACTGGAGTCGATACGCTGGGTCGAGGGGGGCGCGTTGAAGGTCTCCGCGTAGTTGATGAACGGGCTGAGCCACGGGGTAAGGTGAAAGACGGTGCCGATGGTCTTGGTGACTTTCTTTTCCTTCACGGCGGGCGCGTTGTAGTCGTCCTTGAACTTGTCGTTGGCGTATTGGGCAAGGCGGTTGCCGTTGCCGTCGCGCGGACGGGTGTCAGCGGCGACGCGGGGTCCGACGGCGACGCTGTTGGTATCTTTCGGAACGAAGGTAAACGCGTCCCAGCCGGCCGGGGCGTCGGGCCGCCACGCGACTGTTTTTCCGTCCCAGTTTACGGGATCGTAGTCGCCGGCGTGGCCCTGCTGTCGGTTGTAATTATAAAAATCATCGCCGCGGACCGCGCCGAGGACGACGAGGCGATTTTTGAATAATTTCGCGTTCACCGAAGCGATGCCGTAGGCGAAGCGGGTCTTGGTGTATTGCTGGGAATCGTTGCGATCGTTTTCGAGTGCCCAGAATGGATTGATTGTTTTGTCGATGTTGTTCACCGGATCAATGAAGCGAATGCGGGTCGGCTCATAGTAGCTGCGGGAGCTTTCATTCCAGTAACGGCGGACGCGGATGCGGTCGGTCTCGCCGAGCGTGTTGCCCGTGGTGCCCCAACGGCGATGATCGGCGTTTTGGGCGATGGTAAGATTCTCGGATTGGTTGAGGTATTCGTTCACGGAGATTCCGCCCATGGTATTGAATGTGAAGTTGCCCCATTTGCCGGCATCTTTGACGTAGCCGGCGGCGAAGCGGACGCCGTGGGAATTGCGGTAGTTCAGGTTGCGGCGCAGGATGCCGTCGGCGTAGGGCTGGAGGAAATGCGTGTTGGGCGCGCCGTTGGGGAGGACCTTGTTGATGTCGATATACATGATGTTCGAATTGCGGACATCGATGTTGTTGATGCGCTGCGTGGCACGGTTGAGGTCGGCGGCGACCTGAAGGTAAAGTTCGCCGATGCGATGATCGGCCGTGAGTTGGACGTCCTTGAAGCGTTCTTCGATGACGGGGGCGTCGGAGGCCAAGCTGAAGCCCTTCGAGGGAAGGCGAAATGCGGAGCCGGCGATGGCGTTGTCGAAGCGGTTGCCGGGTAGATTCAGCGAATAGAGGATATTGGCGCCTGCACTGGAAAAGGACGGAAGCGAACCCTGCAGGAAACCGGCGAGTGGCGTCTGGGTATTGGCACCGCCGGCGAGGGTGATGGGGTCATTTTGGTAACTCATCACGGCATCTGCACCGGAGAAGGGATTGATGACCTGGTAGCCGGTGCTGCGGCGGGTGACGCCGAGCGCGTTGGAATTGCTCGGTAGCGTGTCGGCACGTCCGGTGAAGGTGGTCTTGCCGTCCCAGCCGCTGAGTTGATCGCTGAGGTTGGTGAAGGTCTGGTTGCGCTTGCTCTCGCCGTATTCCCCCTCGGCGCGAAGCGTGGTTTTGAGGGAGAGTTTGAAGGACGTGGTGAGAAACGCGGCGCGGACTTTTTCAAACTGCTTGTCGCGCCAACCGTCGGTGTCGGTGTAGACGGCGGCGGTGCGCACGGCCAGGCGATCGTTCAGGGCGCGGTTCACGTCGAGCGTGGTGCGGGAGTTGTTCCATGAGCCGAAGGTCTGGGCGACCTCGGTAAAATTATTGCCGAAGCGGGCCTGTTTGGTGGTAACGGTGGAGACACCGCCGAGGCCGCCGTTGCCGAAGAGGATGGCGTTGGGTCCGCGGCCGAAGTCGAAGCGTTCGACGACGTAGCTGTCGTTGGGCGAAAAGAAGATGAAGAAATTGCGCTGGGCGCGCCCGCCGCCGGCGCCGCGGACGTTGTAGCTGCCGGGGGCGTTCGAGACATCGTCGCCGTAACCGCCTCCGTTGGGAGCGATGTATTTAACGCTGTTGGGCGCCCAATCGGAGGCGTCGAACTGGTTCGTGATGCCGAGGGCGTCGATGAAGTCACGGGTGAGGATGGAGTAGGCGACGGGCGTGTCCTTGAGATCGGTGGCGAGGCGGCCGCCGGCGAGCGAACTCGCGGCGACGAAGCCGTTGTCGCGGTCGGTACTGACGGTAAACGGGGAAAGCGTCGTCGTCGCTTCCTTGGCGGTGGCCACGATTGAGGGGGCGGATTGACCGGCAAGGTTGGAGGCGGTGACCACGGCGAAGAGCGTGGGCAACCAGCCGGTGAACAATGTGGTGCGGGAGGGTTTCATGGGTGCTTGAGTGTGGGGTTTTGGTGCAAAAGAGGAGTCCGGGTTCGGGGCGGCGGTCGGTTTCGCGGGCTCGCCGCGCCTAATCCGAAAGGCGCTGGTGAGGGCATTCTCGGCGACGGTGAGGGCGGTTTGGGCGAGCAGGCGTACGAGGGCGTGGCGCAGGATTAGGGAGCCTTCGACGGGGTTATCGATTGAAAGGAAACTGGATTCTCAGGGGGATCGGATCCGGGGGGCGCACCCGGCGCGTCGCACCGGCCGGCGGTCGATGCTTCCCGGGGGCGCTTGCGTTCAGAAGCCGAGGCTATTCGTCCATGCCCAACTGCGGGGTTGGTTCATCATCACTAGGCCGCGCCATTCGCCGAAGATGTTGGTGCCGGAGGCAGGATTGCGGAGCAACGGCGCATTATTGAAGAGATTGTAGATGTTGAGCTGGCTGGTAAACTGGTAGCGGTTCTTCAGTCCGATTCGGCGGGAATATTTGAGCCAGGAGTTGACGGTGTAGTTGTCCGGCAGGCCCCACAGCAGGCCGGAGTCGGTGTAATACCAGCGGCCGGGCAGATCCAAATTATTGGCGGCAGCGGCCGCTTTCAGTTCCTCAGCCGTGACCGCACTCGCGGCGGTTGTCTGGGTGATGCGCAGCGTTTTGGTGACGGTGGAGGTGTTGACGAAGGCCGCGGTGGGTGGGGTCAGGCTGGGACTAAATGTGGCCGTCCGCGTAGCGTTGGGATTGGTGGTGGTCGTGACGGTGGTGTACTCGGTCGGCCAAGTGATATAGCGATTGCGTTGCTGGAGATCGACGTTGACCTGGCCACCGAGGGAAAACCCTTTGAGGAGGCCCGACTGGAAGTCATAGGTATTGGTGAGCGACAATTTGTACTTGGGATAACCGATCGTGTAGCGGCCCTGCAGGGCGGCGGACACGCCGTTTTTCGCGTTACCGTAGGGATCGTCCCATTCGATCTGGCGGGCACTTGCGGGCAGCCCAGGAACACTCGTGATAATCGGGCCGTTGACCGGGGTGCCAAAAGTAGCGTTATTGGTGCCACCACCGAGGCCGCGCATGAGATTCGAAAGATTGGTGTTCTGGGTGGTGCCGTTCTGCGAATGGGGATCCCAATAATAGATGGAACTGGCCGGATTGTTCAGCATCGCGATGGTCAGCGGCGTCGCGCCGGCCGTGCCAGGCGCCACGGCCGTGGGTGCAGTCGCCGCGGGATTTACGTACACTAAGGAGCCATTCGCGTACGTGACCTGGCCGGTGGAGTTGGCGTTGAACTGGTCGTTGTAGAATTGCGGAAAGAACCGACTGTTCAGCACTCGGCCATCCTGGGTCGTCGCCCGGAAGGCGGTTCGCAACCCCCGCGTGATCGTGCCCGACAGGATTAACTCGAGGCCCTTGGAGGTTTGATCGACGCCCACCCACGAATTGCCGGCGATCGGCGCCGTGCCGTTCAGGCCGCTGGGATTCACGCTCCCAGTCAGCGAGCTTGCGCTGGTGTTCTTGCCCAGAGTATCCACGGTGAAATACGAGAGCGATCCGTCGATCCGGTTCTTCAGCATGCTGAATTTGACGCCGGCCTCCGCGCCTTTGCTTTTTTCTACCGGCGTCGGTTGGCCCAGCGGATCGAAGTTGGCGTTGGCGTTCGGGGGCGTATTCGAGCTGGCGACGTTGGCATACAGTCGCAAATTATAGGGTGCCCGGACATTGACCCCGACGCTGTAGGCGTCGAGATATTCGAGGCGGGAGCTCTGTTGCGGGGAGGCCCAATTCCAGCGGTTGATGTCGAAGCGGTCCCGGCGCAGGCTGGCTAGCGTTTGGACGCGGTCGTCGAACCAATCGGTTTGCAGGGCGGCGAAATACGCTCCGTCGTTGATACGGGCGAATGTGTCCCCATCCAGCCGACCGCCGGCGGAGTAGGGGCCTGTGAGCGGCTTGAGGCCGGTCGTCTCGGTGGGCGTGATGGGGAAATAGCCCTCGCCGTTTTCCGGCGCCAATACCCAGTTTTGGCCGTTGGCCGACGTAAAGCGATTCGTCACCAGCCCATTCAGGCGTTGGAAACTCATTGGCTTCGGCCCAACGGGATACCAGGCATTGGCGTAGGGATAGCGGCCGGAAGAGGCCCTCATCCCCGTTTTTGTGTTCAGTGGGTCGATCCACGACGGGTCATAGATGATGTTCCACTTGTCGTCCGCCATCATGTAGGCCGAGTAGCGGTAGTTGCCCTTCAAGGCGGACCAGTCGTAGCCGGCGACGAACTGGTGCCGCAGCTTCCGGTTAAAATTCGTCCATTCCGCACCGAGTGCGGCGCGAAAGGCCTGGCGGCGAAAAAGTTGCTGGTAGAAACGATCGGGGCCCGATTGCACGATCGTCCAGTCGGGAGTCGTCGCTGTGACAAACTGGGTATAGTCGGCGATGGGTGTGGCCGAGTTGTAGGGCACGGGATTGATACCGCCACTCGTGTTCCCATTGCCGCCGACATTACCCCGGGCCGTGGTGCCGGGAGGCAGGAGGATGCCCGGGGTGGAGTATTGCATGTTTACGGAATTGCGATCGAAGGCGGTGGTGATGAGGGCGGAGAGGTGATCGGTCAGCTTGGTCTCCAGCTTCGCCATAAGATAATTGTCGATCGGGTTGTGATTGTAATCCTTGATGAAGCTCCCGTCGATTTCGCGCCAGGATTTGTTGCGGTTGCCTATCAGGTCCGGGCTGATGCCCTCGGCCCAAAGCTGGGGGATGGTGAGTTGCGGATAGGAGGTGTCGGTGGCCAATTTGTGCTTATTGAGGATAGCCAGCGGCGGCGTATAGGCCCGGTTGTAGCCGTAGGTCGTGCTATTTTGCGCGACGGTGGTGTCATACGAGATGCTCGGCATCCAACCCTGCCAAAAGAGCGCTTCGGAGTGCATGTAGGAGACGCGCAAGGTGGATTTCGGAAGGCGCATGGCCACCTGGAGGTATTGGCCCTGGGCATCGTTTCCAAAGCCATCGCGGTAAATTTCCTGGTGCTGCTTCATCAGGGATGTGCGCAGGGCGAGCTCGGGCAGCCAGCGCCAGCCGGTGCGAAAACTGGTGCCATAGTCCAATTCGCCGCGCTTGGAATTGTAGGAATCACTCCGGAAGGAGGTGGAGCCGAAATTAGTCCCGAAGCGCGCTTGTTTGGACACGGCGGAAATAATGCCGCCGCCGGCTGCCCCGGAATAGAGCAGGGCGTTGGGGCCTTTCAGGATTTCGATACCCTCGGTGGCAAACGTGTCGTTGAACGAGGAGTTGTTCGATGAGATCAGTCCGTCGCGCCGGACGCCGCCGGCCCCGATGCCGCGGAGCTTAAACTCGGTATTGGCCACGCGATCGCCGGGTTGCTTGGGTAGAGCGTCGTCACCGCTCTGCACGGAACCGAACCCACCGCCCGCGGCCTGGTTTGAAATCAGCAGATCCATGTCGTGGATACCGAGGTCGCTCATGAACTGGCTGGTCAACACATCGGCGGAGACCGGGAGTTTGTCGGTGTCCGTGCGAAACATCGTGACGGAGTTGCTCTGTGTCGTGCCGTATTTGTTGCCGGTGTCGGCCGTGACTTCGAAGGGCGAAAGCACGAGGGCCTCGTCTGGCGGTTTGGAGGTGGCGGTCTCCCTAGGCGGCGGTAGCGCCTGCGCGCTGGCGACGGAGGCGGCGAAAACGGCGAGGGCGGCGAGGGCGGTCGCGGGTCGCAGGGGCGGAAACGTCTTCATGGATTTCGAATTGACGCGGTTTTTTTTGGAATAGGGGGACATGGTGGGAGCTGGATGAGTTAGCCGCAAATGACTCGATTTTGAGAGGGCGGCGGGGACGGCTCAGGCTGGGGACTTGGGGTGGGGAACGGCTGCGACGGAAAGGGGGCTTTCGGGCGCGAATCGAGGCTCTGCTTGCCGTTTGGGGGCAAGCTGCGCGGGGTGGGATGTAGGGTGCTACCTCCGGATCGCTCGGAGTCAAGGAGCCAGCGTTTTTAGAATTGCGGTAAACTCCTAACCGGGGGTCGGAACCCCTTGCGCGGACGCGCCACCAATGCCCCCGACGGCCTTCAGCACAGCGCAGGTCAAGTGAACCAGAGTTTTAGTGGGCGCGCTCGTGGGCGCTCGCTAGTTCCCTTGCGACGCGGAAGGCAATGCCCGGATTCTTCACGCCGAGAACCTCAGCGAGTTTTCGGTAGCCCTTGCCGCCGGTGTCGACGCGCCACTTCGCAACATGCTCTATTTAGTCGACGGGCATGACAGTGCTTGGCCGACCGAGTTTCACGCCGCGGGCGGCCTTAAGGCCGCTCAATGTGGCTTCGCGGATCGCCTGAGTTGAGACTCGCGAGTAGAGGGCGACTTTCATGGCACCCGCTCCATAAGAACGAGACCTCGTTTCGTAAACTGTGACCGGCGGCGCGAACAGCGACTGTTTCTGGCGGTTGAAAAGTCACCTGAGATAAAACGAGGCCGGCGGCACCGTTGTGGGTGCCGGCGGCGGAGTGGCGAAGGCTCGGGCGGTGCGCGTGTCAGGTCGGTGCCA
>CANIJN010000058.1 GCA_947467625.1 Opitutia bacterium
AACGACATGACCCCGTTCGGTTTGGTTCTCATCCGTTGCCCTCATCCGGCTTGTCATCCGACCGCCAGCAAGTAGGGTCTCGCTAAGATGTCGCAGACTGTTCCAGAGACTCCGTTAGAAGACATGGCTCCGGATGCGCCGGAAGCTGTTCTTTCGCGTGTCCGAAAGCTTGGGGCTCACGAGCGACTGGCAGCCATCAGGAGCGCGCTGGAGGCACTTCAATCGACGCCAACGACCGCAACTGTGTTCCTTCGGAAGTCACTCTTGCGCATGCAAGACGCGACTCGCCTTGAAACTGGGGCGGCCACCCAAGTCGAGCTGCACCGCGAAAACTCTCCGTTCGCCAAGATGGATTTCCGCCGGGCACACCTCAATTTCCGTCCGCGTGTCCACGCCTGAATCGACCACGCCCGAGGACTTTGATTCGATCTTCTCGCAGGGCGTGGTGATCGTCGGCGGTCACGCGGTTAATTTGTGGGCGTCATTTTACGCGGCCCGTGGCGATCCCGGGTTAGCCCAGTTCGCCCCATTTACGTCCAAAGACGCAGACATTTTCCTGCGAGACACGGCGATCGCTTCCGCGATAGCCGCAGCGGCGGGCTGGGAGTTTCAGGGCAACCCTGAACCGCGATCTCCGGTTTTGGGCATTCTTGTCATGCAACGCGGCACCGTCTCTTTGCAGGTCGACGTGTTGCGATCTGTGACCGGGTTGTCGGACGACGATCTGACGGCCACGGAGTCCATCACGTTTGAAGACGGAAAATCCTATTCTGTCCCGCCTCCGGACGTAATGCTCAAGGCCAAGCTGGCGAATCTTCGCCAACATAAACAGGAGGACCGCCAAGATGAGCGCCACGTCCGGATTCTGATCCGCTGCTGTCGCGAGTATTTGCGGGATGCGTGCGAGGCCGCCAAATTTGGGCATCTGGCAGAACGCGAAGCAATCGAGCGGCTGATGACGGTGAAGCGCTTGATTTCGACCGCCGATGCCGACGAATTGAATCAGAAACTTGGGCTTCAACTCGCCACAGTCATCCCGGCCCGAGAGACGCTGGGTGCCCTTGATTCAATGCCGCGGATTCGCGCTTTTTACGATCATCAGGTTCAGCCGAAGGCATAGCCGTCGAACTGGCTAAAGAGCAACCCATCAGATTTGGGTTGAACTCACTCCTCTGGGCTGCGCGACGGTATGCGTCCGACCGGAGACCCTCGCACGTGGCTCGATGTAGGGTGAATCGCTTTCGAAAGCGAGCACGCACGACGTCATCGTGCTGAGCAATCCGACCGTATCTTCACCGCGATTTCGATTCGGCCGCCTTGTCCGCCGGCGGTGGTTTCCATTTGGACGGCGTCAGGGCGGCGATGTCATCTTGGTTCGTCATCGCCGGCAGCCGGGTGAGCACCTCTTTGACTTTCGCTTGCAGGGTGGGGCGGTGGGCGCGTTGACTGGCCAGATCATGATTATCGATCCACGATTCAACCAATTGGCGGCCGGTCTCACGGGGTTTTCCACGGAACTCAAGCCGGGTGAACGGGTGTTGATCGATGCGTTTGATGTGCCGGACGCGATGGTGATCGCGCTCGTGCGGGCAACGCGTGCGCGGGGAGCGTTTCCTTATGTGCAATTACACCGGGCGCGTGTGACCCGAGAGCTGGCACTCGGAGCGGAAGAGGGCCAATACGCACCCCTCGCCAAGGTCGAACTCGCGCGCATGGAAAAGATGGACGCCTACATCGCGCTCCGTGGATCTGACAATATTTTCGAGGCGTCCGACGTGCCTTCCGCAAAAGTGCAGTTGGTTTCAAGGCTCATGAAGCCGGTGCTGGATCATCGCGTCGGGAAGACGAAGTGGGTCGTGTTGCGTTGGCCGAGTGCGGCGATGGCGCAACAGGCGGCGATGAGCACGGAGGCGTTCGAGGATTTCTATTTCAAAGTCTGCACGCTCGATTACGGGCGGATGATCCCGGGGATGGATGCACTCGCTGCGCTCATGAAGAAGACCGACCGGGTACACCTCAAAGGGCCCGGCACCGATTTGCATTTTTCCATCAAGGGCATCGGGGCCCAGCCGTGTGGCGGGCTGAGGAATATTCCGGACGGCGAGGTGTTTTCCTGCCCGGTGAAGGACAGCGTCGAGGGCGTCATCCAGTATAATGCCCCGACGGTCTATCTCGGTGCCTCGTTCGACAATATTCGGCTCGTCTTTAAGCAGGGTAAAATCGTCGAGGCGACTTCGAGCAATACGAAGCGGCTGAACGAGATTCTCGATAGTGACGCTGGGGCGCGCTACATCGGTGAATTCGCGCTGGGCTTCAACCCGCACATCCTTGAGCCGATGCGGGACATCCTCTTCGACGAGAAGATCGCGGGCTCGTTTCACTTTACGCCGGGGCAGGCCTACGAGGGCGTGGGCAACGGCAACAAGTCGCAGGTTCATTGGGATATGGTGTGCATCCAGCGGCCGGAATACGGTGGCGGCGAGGTGTGGTTCGACGGAAAAATTGTGCGTAAGGACGGACTCTTCGTGCCGAAGTCGCTGCACAAATTGAATCCGGAATATCTGCTCGGAAAAGGGTAGGAGCGATTCGCCAACGCCGAGCACGCATGATCGCCCGCAAGCGGGCTCCTACCTCAAGCCAGCATGCACGATTTCATTCAGGCGCTGCCGAAAACAGAGACGCATCTCCACGTCGAGGGGGCATTGCCTTATGAGCTGTTGACGGCCTGGCAGCCCGAGCGGTGGCCGGAGAACCCGGCGTTCCGTGCGCGGAGTTATCGCTATGCGACGTTTCCGGATTTTGAGAAAATCCTCCTCGATCACGCGCTGCCGTGGTTTACCTCGGCCGAAAAGTATTATGAAGCGGCGCAGGTAATGTTCGCGAAACACGTCGCGCAGAATGTGCGTTACGTGGAGACAAGTTTTCACCTGCCGGTGACGACATTCATCAACGTGCCCGGTCCGGAAATCATCGCGGCGATCCGCGCGGCGGCGCCGGCGGGACTCGAGGTGCGGGTGTTTGCTGGGATGTTGCGCAGTGACATCACTGGCGAACTGCGGCCGACGATCAATGAACTCCACCACTGGGACGAGCTCGCGGGGATCGATCTCCACGGGCATGAATCGATGGTGACGGCACCCGAGACGGCGGCAGTGTGGGCGCGGGTGCGGGCGGCGGGGAAGATCACGAAGTGCCACGCGGGTGAGTTCGACGGGGCGGCGCGGGTGCGGGAGGCGATCGAGTTTCTGGGCGTGAAGCGCGTGCAACATGGCGTGCGGGCGATCGAGGATCCGACTGTCGTGAAACTCGCCGTGGAGCGCGACGTGACGTTTGATGTGTGCCCGCTGAGTAATGTCGGCCTGCGGGTCGTGCCCGCGATGCGGGAGCATCCGCTTCGACGCCTCATGGAGGCGGGCGTGCGGTGCACTGTGAGCACGGATGATCCGTTGAGTTTCGGTAATTCGCTGATTGATGAATACACCGCACTGGCGCTGGAATTGAATTTTACGCGGGCCGAACTGGCGCAGGTAGCGCGTAACGGTTGGGCCGTCGCGGACGTTTCGGAGGCCACCCGCAAAGCGGCGCTCGCCGAGATCGAGCGGCTCTGCTGTGGTGACCTCCGGCCATGAATTATACCTACACCGTCCCCGAAGGAATCCGCTACTTGCGTGCCGACAAGGCACTGGCCCTCGCTTTTCCAGACCACAGCCGCACGGCACTGCAACGGGCCTTTGATTCTGGGCTCGTGACGCTGCGCGGCGCAGCGATCAAGCGGGACCAGAGTGTGACGGCGTTGGACACGCTGGAGTTTGCCATGCCTGACATCAAAGCGGCGGAGTTGCGCGCCGTGGACATCCCGCTCGATGTGATTTTTGAAGACAAACACATGCTCGCGGTCAACAAGGCGGCGGGGATGGTGGTGCATCCGGGTGCAGCGACGGGAGAGGATACGCTGGTGCACGCATTGTTGTCGCACTGTGCGGGAAGTCTGAGCGGCATCGGTGGCGTGGAGCGACCCGGCATCGTGCACCGCCTCGACCGCGAGACGACGGGGATCATTGTCGTGGCGAAGAACGACAAGGCGCACCGGGGACTCGCGGCGCAGTTCGCCGACCGGTCGCTGCACAAAGAATATCTCGCGCTGGTGACTGGCACGCCCTCGTTATTGAGCGGTAGTATCCGCAAAGCCATTGGTCGGAATAAACAGCACCGCCACAAGATGGCCGTGATCGACAAGGAGCGGCAAGACGACCACGAGCTGCAGGGCAAAGACGCGCACACGGACTGGGAGGTGGTCGAGGCGTTTGGCGACCTCGCGGCCCTGATGCGCTGCGTGATCCATACGGGGCGCACCCACCAAATCCGCGTGCACATGAAGTCGCTCGGCCACGTCGTGCTCGGCGATGAGATCTACGGGTGGAAACCGGATACCCGACTGAAGCAGCAGCCGGCGCGCGTGATGTTGCATGCTGAACATCTCGTGGTGAAACATCCGATCACCGGAAAGGTGCTCGATTTGCGCGCCCCGTTGCCGGACGATTTTGAGAAGCAGCTCGCGCAGTTAAGGAAATTGTCCAAGGCGGCGGCGAAAGCGAAGGTGCTCATCGTCACGCCGGTGAAGCCGCGGAAAAAAGCAGGGCCGCCGCCGGCCCACGTGCACGAATCGCGCGCGTAGTGCGGCCTCAGCGTACCTCGTAGACTTCGACGAGCGCGACGCCGCCGGCACCGGTCGGGGAATCAACCACGGCGGTATAGGCGCCGGGTGGCAGAGTGACGAGCAAGGCGGAATCGGCGCTGCCCGGCACGAGCGCAAACGCACCGGTCTGGCGCGCGGCCTCGCGAATCGCGAGCGCATTGCCCGCAATGGCCCAACGACTGTTGGTGAAAAGGGTTTCACCGTTGTGCACGAGCGAGAGCCGTGTGTGCGGGAGGGCGGCCGGGACCCCGAGGCTCGTGAGGGCCGGGCCGATGGCGCGGATGAGGACTGTCATCGCCGCGTCGCCGCGCACGACAAAACCAGCGATCAACGTGCCGTCGCCGGCGGGCACCCGCGCCCGGGCGGACAGATTGGTGAGCACACCAGCGCTGGTGCGGGTGTCGTAGATTTCGATGAGCGTGTTCCCGGTGGACGAGCGATCTGCGGCCGAGGCGACGACGACGTGCGGACCCGGTTGAACGGTGTTGATGAGAGCGGCATCGCGACTGCCGGGACTGAGTCCAAAAGCGCCGAGGGCCGCCGCCACCGGCGCGATGGTGGGCGCGTCCCAGTTGTCATTCGTGGCGAGCGTTGTGCCGCTGCCGGTGAGTAACTCAAGCTGCGGATCGCTGAGAAACCCGGTGACCCCCAGCGGCGCGAGCCCGGGGCCGACGCCGCGGGCGAGGATGCGTGAGGGCCCGGTGCGGACGACGAACCCGCCGATGAGGACGTCGGCGCCGAGGCCGGAGTCGGCGCGCGTGGAGAGATTGGCGAGCTCGGCGGGCAGAGCAGTGGCGACAGCGAGGGTGGCAGCGCGACTCGTGACGGTGCCGCGCGCATTGGAAGCGGTCACGGTGTAGGTGCCGGCTTGGGCGGGTTTAGCGGCGGGAAAAGTGTAGCTGGCTTGGGTCGCACCGGGGATTGGGCCGCTCGGTGAGGACCATTGATAGGCGAGACCGCCACCCGAGGCAGCGACCTGAAAAATGGCAGAGGTGCCGGTGGAAACGGCGAGGTCCCACGGCTGGTGGGTGATCGCGGGAGCGCTGGCGACCGGCGTCTGCGTCTGCGGATCGATCAAGAGGAGCGCGGAGATAACGGGGCGCTCGTTGCCATCGCTCGGGCGCACGGTGCGACGTCCGCCGACTACGAGCGATGTGGAGCCACCGCCATCGAGGTTGATAGCGCCGACACAGCCGAGTGTGTGCAGGATATGCGCAAACTCCACGAGGTTGAAGCCGGCGGGGCCCGGGGAATTGTCCCCCTCGGCGGCGACAAGGAGGACGATGCCGGCGGCGGTGTGGCCGATGGCGGAGCGGGCGCGCGGAGTCGTGTTGTTGATCTCGATGAGCTCTTCCTGATCGGTCACGCGGACCTCGCCGTCTTTAATGAGCATGGGCGAGCCACCGATGGCGTGGTCCATCAGCCAAGGGACGCCACCGGAGGGAAATGCGGCCGTGGGCACGGGTAGCGGGGCGACGTTGAGGCGGTTGGGACTCGGTGATGGGTAAGCGATAATCGGTGTGAGGCCGGAGCTGATACTATAGATCCAATCGGTAGTGAGGCGACCGCCGGCGGTGATGCCGAAGGCGGCGCGGGTGGGAAAATAGGTGGTGGCGGCACCCTGAAAGGTGCGCGCCAGCGATTTGACGTTGGCAGAGAGAACCGAGCCGGCGTGTTGGACCAAGGAGAACGATTGGTTGCCGCCGAAGTAGCCGCCGTTGATCGCGGCGTAAACGGTGCCCGTCTCCGCGGCGGCAATCTGCGTGGGCGTGCGCGGCGTGGCGGCGAGCACGGGTTTGAACGCGACGCTGGGCGCCGTGGTGTCCCACGCGATGCAATACACCTTGGCGGGAGTGGCCGGCGCGTTGATTTCGAGCACGTAGAGTTGCAGGCCGTCCGCGGGAAAGCCGGTCATGAACTCGCTCGCGAGGCGCCAACCGGCAGGCAACGGAATGAGCGTCGAGTTTGGCTGGGCCGAGGTGGTGGCTAGAGCCAGCACGAGTACGGCGCAGGCGAGAACAAGGCGGCCTCGTGAGATCACCGGGCGAGCATTTCCGCTGCGAGGCCATAGCGGAGATTGAAGAGGGAGTGGTGGTAGGCGGAGAAACCGCCGAGTTCGGCCACGGTGATCACGGTTGCAAGCGCTGCCGGAAACACGTCGGCGCGGGCAGGCGGAAGGCCGGGGATTTGTTGCCGGTCAACGAGCGAAAGAGAACCGAGCTCCGCGAGTAAATTGCGGAGCTGCGCCAGGGTGACGACGGTGGCCGTGAGTTCGGGCTTCGTGCCAGCGCGGGCGGCCAAAATCGCACGCACCGTTGTAACGGTGCCACCCGTGCCCACTGCGACGGCGGGGGTGGGGAGCGAAAAAGTGAAACCGGAGGCGGCGACGGTTGCACGGATGTGGCGCGGAATCTCGGAAGCGGCGGGCTCGGAAAAATGCGCGGCCGGGTCCGCGACAAATTTTTCCGTGAGGCGGACGCAGCCGAGTTGAAGGCTGACGGCTTGGGCAATGTGGCGATCGCGAAACGCGAGGCATTCGAGACTGCCACCGCCGAGATCGAAGACGTAAAAATCGCGGAGCGCGGTCAGTGCAGGATCGCACGTGAGACCGCGGCCAATGAGATTGGCCTCCTCGTTGCCGGTTAAAATACGGAGCGTGTGGCCGGTCGAGGCGTGGACGCGCGCGATGAAGTCGGCGCCGTTGTGGGCATCGCGGACGGCACTGGTTGCGACGAGCTCGATGCGGGCCGGAGCAAAGGGGGCGGTGTCGGCGAGCAGTGCGTGGATGGCCTCGGCTCCGCGGCTCATTCCATCTTCGCTCAGCCGCGGCGCAGCGCGCGAAATACCGGCGCTGATCCGCGCGTCGATTGTGCGGTGCGCCAAGGCGGTAACGTGGCCAGCGGGCGAGCGCGTGGCGACGAGGAGCTTGATCGAGTTGGACCCGATATCGATGATCGCGATTGAGGGATTTTTAACCACGGAGGGACGCAGCTGACGACAGATTGCGGAGAGCGGAGAAGCTGGGGCGGGGCGGGATCATCATGGATCTTACAAAACAAAATCGGCGGGTGCGATGAGCACGACGAATTCGCCCTTGAGGCTACCTTTGAGCAGACGGTCGCGGACGTCGGCGGCGCGGCCGACGAGCCAAGTCTCGTGAAGTTTGGTGACTTCGCGGGCGATGCAGATCACGCGGTCCGGGCCGAGGGTGGCGACAATTTCTTCGGCAAATTTATCGATCCGGTGACAGCTTTCGTAGAGCGCGAGCGTGTATTCAAAGTCCCGGTATTTTTGGAGGAAGGCGGTGCGTGCGGACGTTTTCGCGATCAGAAAACCGGCGAAAAGAAAACCGTTGGTGGGTAGGCCGCTCGCGCTAAGGACGGCGGCGATCGCACAGGCACCGGGCACAGGAATGACGGGCAGTCCCTGCCGGCGGCAGGCGCGCACGAGGCGGAAGCCGGGGTCGCTGATCGCGGGGGTGCCGGCGTCGCTGACGAGGGCGACGGATTTTCCGGCCGCGATTTGCGCGGCGATGTGGTCGGCGGCGGCGGTCTCGTTGTGGTCGTGGTAGGAGATTAGCTCGCGGCGGAGGCCCATCCGCGTGAGCAGCCCGCCGGTGGTGCGAGTGTCCTCACAGGCGACGAGGTCGACGGCGCCGAGGATGGCGCGAGCGCGGTCGGTGAAGTCAGCGAGATTACCGATGGGCGTGGCGACCACGTAGAGTGTGCCGGGTTGCGGGGTCAGCGAGGCGTTGGCGGCGGGGACGTCGGGCATAGTGCGGGCACAAAAAAATCCGGCGCGAAGCCGGATTTTGCGAGAGGGAAAAGTGGACGAGAGTGGGATCGCCGTTCCCAGGGCGGACGGACGTGCGCTGACCAATCGCTCAGCGGCCGGAAGGCTGGCCCATACCGGGGATCTGGCCTTCCCAACCGGCCGGCCGGCTCCAAGGAATGGACGATTCCTTCTGTGTGCGGGTCGAACAGCCACTGAAGATGGCGCCAAAGGCGAGGAGCAGGAGGGCGAAAATGGACTTCTTGAGCGAGATCATGGTGAACGGATCAATACGGCTGAATCGCCCTTCTGCAAGACTCCGCGCAAGGTATCGGGCTGAACCTGCGCGATGGAAAATTGAGTGCGGACGTCGCTGATGTGAACGGTGGCGACAACTTCGGTTCCCTGGCTGACGTTGAGGCGCTGGCCGAGTTGGGCGCCGCGAGCGGAGCCGTAGTTGAGGACGACAAAGGCGTTGGAGGGGCCGACGTTGAGGACGGTGGCGCGGCCGGAGCGGTTGGTAAACGTGGCGGTCGCGGTACCGTAGCCGACGCCGGCGGTGGCGCCTTGGCGGGCGCTGGCGAGTTGTTTTTCCAGTTCGGCGATGGTGTTCCGATAGGCGGCGACGGCTTCGGGCGAGGCGTTGGACGTGCGGGAATCATCGAGGTCGGCGCGGAGGGCGGCGACCTCGTCGGCAAGGGCTTTCGCGTTTTGTTCGTGAAACGTGAGGAGCGTTTTCGCGGACGAAAGATCGTGATCGAGGACGACCGCGCGAAGTTCGGCGGCAGAAAGTTTTTCGTCGGTCGCGGCAAGTGCGGTGCGAACGGCGGCGAGGCTCGCGTCGAGCGAGGCGACCTTGGCTTTGAGGGAGCCGGTTTGCTCGTGGGCGACGGCGAGTTCGGCTTGGAGGCGGGTGGCGCGGTCTTGAGACGAAAATAATTCGGCGGCGAGGATCTGTTTGGAGTTACCGATTTTGAGGTAGAGCGCACCGGAGAACGCCGCGCCTAGGAGGGCAAACGCGCAGAGGACGATGAGCGGAGTATGGCGCACGAGGGCGGGAGAGTAGGGCGGACTTCAGTCCGCCGGGGAGCGTGCAGTGAGCGAAGGCGGACTAAAGTCCGACCTGCTTTAGGTGCGATACGTGGAGAGATACCACGGGGTCTTGGCGCGTTTTTTCACGCCGCTGGATTTGTTGGCGGCGAGGTGCTCGAGGATTTTGAAGGTGAGCTCGGCTTGGTCGGGTGAGCCCGCCGCGGTGGCGAGGGCCTCGGCCGTGAAGGCTTGGCCCGGAGTGGCGGCGAGGGTGGCGGCGAGTTTCAGTTTAAGGGCAATGACGGCGCCGGCGGCTTTCTTGCCGGCTTCGACGCCGGGTTGGTGGTAGGCATTGATGCCGATGAGCGCGGCGTAGAGTCCGACGACGCGTTCATAAAGCGCGATCAACATGCCGAGCGTGCGCGGAGAGACGTCGGGGAGCGTGATCGTGACGGAGTGGCGGTCTTTCTCGCTGAGGGCGGCGCGAGTGCCGAGGTAGAAACCTTGGAGGAAATCGCCGGCGGTGACGCCCGGCTCGACTTCGAGGGAGGTCTTCGCGTCGCGGTCTTTGAGGACCTCGATGAACGTGACGAAGAAGTTATTTACGCCGTCGCGAAGCTGTTGCACGTAGGCGTGCTGGTCGGTCGAGCCCTTGTTGCCGTAAACGGCGATGCCTTGGTTGACGACGTTGCCTTTGAGATCGTGCTCTTTGCCGAGCGATTCCATCACGAGCTGCTGGAGGTAACGTGAGAAGAGGAGGAGGCGATCTTTGTAGGGGAGGACGACCATGTCCTTGGTGCCGCGGCCGTCGGTGGCGAAGTGCCACATGAGGGCGAGGAGGGCCGCGGGATTTTCAGCGGTGGTAGGGCGGCGCGTGACGGCGTCCATCGCCGCGGCACCGTCGAGCAGCGCTCGGATATCGAGGCCCTGGAGGGCGGCGGGGAGTAGCCCGACAGCGCAGAGTGCGCTGGTGCGGCCACCGACCCAGTCCCACATGGGGAAGCGGGCTAACCAGTTTTCGGATACGGCGGTGGCGTCGAGTTTGGAACCGACGCCGGTGACGGCCACGAAGTGTTTCGAGTGATCGAGGCCCGCGGCCTTGAAGGCGACGATGGCTTCAAGCATGCCGTTGCGGGTCTCGGCGGTGCCGCCGGATTTGGAGATGACGAGGACGAGGGTTTTCGCGAGTTGGCCGCGGAGGCCGTTGAGGACGTAGTCGATGCCGTCGGGATCGGTGTTGTCGAAGAAGGCGACGGTGAGTTTGTCTTTGCGCGGTTGGCCGAGGGCGTGGGCGACGAATTGCGGGCCGAGTGCAGAGCCGCCGATGCCGATCACGAGCAGGTTTTTGAATTTGCCCTTAGGGCCGGCGACGGTGCCCGCGTGGACCTGGGCGGAAAAGTCTTTGATCGCCGCGAGTGTGGAGGTGATCGCGTTGGTCAGCTCGGGCGTGGGCGCGAGCTCTGGTGCACGGAGCCAATAGTGGCCGACCATGCGCTGCTCGTCGGGATTCGCGATGGCACCTTTTTCGAGGGCGGCCATGTCGGCGAAGGCCTGTTGCATGGCGGCTTCCTTCGAGGAGAGAAAATCGTCGGGGAACGGTAGGCGCGAAATATCGAGCGAGACGCCGAGATCGGCGTAATGGTAAGAGTGGGCTTTAAAGCGTGACCAGTTCATGGGGGAGGGAAGTAGCGAGAAGTCTGGTATGAGTGGCGAGGTGATTATGCGACCCAAGCGAGTAGGCAAACGCGACGATGGGGTCGGCGGATTTTCGCAATCACGCCATGAGTGGGTGGGGAGAGGAATTGCGGTGGCGTAGGCAGGGTGATGGCGGCGCGATAGGCTGACAGATGAATCAGGAGGCGGTGGGTGTTTTCTTGCCGAAAGCGGGGGCGATTTTGAGACGGGTGATAACGATAAACGAAGGGATGGTACAGACCAGGACCCACGTGAAGAATTTGACGTAGCCGATGTGGTCTTCGATCCAGCCGGCGGCCATACCGGGGAGCATCATGCCGAGGGCCATGAACCCGGTGCAGATCGCGTAGTGCGCGGTTTTGTGCGGACCGTCGGCGAGCATCATCATGTAAAGCATGTAGGCGGTGAAACCGAAGCCGTAGCCGAATTGTTCGACGGCGAGGGCTGAGCCGATGAGCCAGAGGCTGGTCGGCTGGAACATCGCGAGGAGTAAAAACGCCACGATGGGCGCGTGCATCGCGAGGATCATCGGCCAAAGCATGCGTTTCAGGCCGTAGAGCGAAATGATCCAGCCACCGACGAGGCCGCCGACGGTGAGGGCTATGATGCCCACGGTGCCGTAAACGATGCCGACTTGTTGCGTGGTGAGGCCGAGGCCCCCGACCTCGCGTTTATCGAGCATGAAGGGCGAGAGGAGTTTGAGGGCTTGCGACTCCGCGAGTCGGTAGAGAAGCAGCATCGCGAGGGCGGTGAGAATGTCGGGCTTGCGCAGGAAGTGGGCAAAGACGGCGAAGAACTCTTTGACCGGTTTTTTCCCGCTGGCGGTGGCAACGTCGCTGGCAGGTTTCGGCAGGGCGAAAAAATGATAGGTACCGACGACGAGGAAAACAGCGGCAAGGAGGCCGAAGACGAGCGACCACGCTTGCGTGACGCTGCCGGTGGAGGTCGTCCACCGGCCAGCGAGGTAGACGAGCCCACCTTGGGCAGATAGCGACGCGAGGCGGTAAAAAGTGCTGCGGACGCCGACGAAGGAGGCTTGTTCGCCTGGTTTCATCGCGAGCAGATAAAAACCGTCGGCGGCGATGTCGTGGGTTGCGGAGCTGAAGGCCAGCAGCCAGAAGACGGCGAGGGAGAGCTGAAAGAACTTCGGACCCGGCAATGTGAAGGCGACGAGGGCGAAGGCGACGGCGATCGCGAATTGAAGAGTGACGATCCAGAAACGTTTCGTGCGAAAGAGGTCCACGATGGGCGACCAGAGCGGCTTGATGACCCACGGCAAGTAGAGCCAGCTCGTGTACAGGGCAATGTCGGTATTGGAGAGGCCGAGATTTTTGTACATCACCGTCGAGAGGGTCATCACGACGACGTAGGGGATGCCCTGTGCAAAATAGAGGGAGGGGATCCAAGCCCAAGCATTGTGGCGGGGCGCGCTAGGGGTGGGGTTCATGGTCAGGCAATCAGCAGTGCTTTGCGTTTCAACGAGAGCACGCGGGCGCAAGATTCATCGACGCGGGAGGCGGGGATGCGGCCTGAGGTGACGGCGCGTTCGAGGATGGCGATGGCGCGCGGGGCGATGTCGGGATCGTAGCTGAGATTGTTGCCGAAGCAGAGGACGTCGATACCGGCGTTGATCGCGAGGGGGAGCGAGTTTTCGAGGCCGTAGTGGCTGGAGATGGCTTTCATCTCCATATCGTCACTTGTGATGACGCCGGTGTAGCCGAGCCTTGCTCGAAGGAGGCCGGTGATGACGGTGCGAGACAGCGTGGCGGGGAGATCGGGATCGAGGTGCGCGTTGAATACATGGGCGCTCATGATCACGTCGCAGAGGCCGGCGGCGATGAGGCATTGGAAGGGGATCAGTTCACGGTCGGACCACGTGGCCGTGACGTTGACGAGACCGAGGTGGGTGTCGCCCGTGGCGCTGCCGTGGCCGGGGAAATGTTTCAGGCAGGTCAGTACGCCTTGGGCGCGGTGCGCGCGAATGTAGTCGGCGGCGTGGCGCGCGACGGCGGCGGGGTCGGAGGAAAAGCTCCGGCGTTTGCCCTTGATGATCGGATTGTCCGGGTGAGCGTCGAGGTCAACGACCGGGGCGAGGTTGAGATTGAGGCCGAGGCCCGCGAGGGTCTGTGCGATGGTGGTGGCGTGGCGGGAGGTGGTCGCGGAATCGTCGATCCGACCGAGTTCCTCGTGGGAGCGGCTCTCGGGGAAACCGTAGACAGCTTTGAGGCGATTCACCCTTCCGCCCTCTTGATCGATCGAGGTGAGAAGAGGAATGCGCGCGTGTGATTGGAGGTGTACGAGGAGGTCGCGGACTTGGGCGGGGGACTCGATGTTGCGCCGGCCGGCGGAGCCATCGGTCATTTCCTGATCGAAGAGAATGACGCCGCCGATGCCGTGTTCGCGGATGTCGCGCACGGCGAGGGCGCACTCGGCGGGGTGACAGCCGCGGAAGCCGACGTTGAGGAGTTGCCCGATTTTTTCGCGGAGGCTGAGCGACGCGAGGGAGGGCGTGAGAGCAAGCGACGACGAGGAGGGGCGCGGTGACGAGGGGGACATGCGACCCGCCCAGAGAGAAAGAAGAAAGCGAAAGAGGAAAGAGAAAGATGGGGCCGGCGCGCGGGGTGGGCGTGGTGCCGGAGAGTCCCGCCTCTCACGAGGCGGGCTACGCAGCGGGGAGCTGACGGCGGTTGGAAACCGCCGCGTCGTTCGAGCTTACACGACCCAACCGGCGCGGTATTTTTCGCGGGTGAGCCACTTGCTGTTGCCGCCGCTTGCGAATTTGTTCCGTTCGGGATTCCATTTCGCGTTCGCTCCGTAGTGGTACGCGAAGTTCATGAGGTGGCACGCGATCACGCTGCTCGCGCCGATGGCGACGTCGGCGATAGGGGTCTGGCGGGACTGCACGCAGTCGAGGAAGTTCTGGAGGTGGCTCTTGGGAGCGGTGAGTTTGATCTTCGCGTCGGCGAGGAATTCGCGCTCGGTGAGGACGACTTCCCGTTCCATCGACGTGGTTTTGTCCACTTCCTTATCCCAGAATTTGTGGACCGTTTTACCGTCCATGATGAGTTCGAATTTACCGCGGTTCACATGGCACTCGCCGAGTGTGCCGTAAAAAGAGACGCCCTTGCCTTTGACGTGGGTGAGAATGGTGCCGTCGGCGTAGACGAGTTGGGCGCCGCGTTTGGCGGTTTGCCAATCTTTCGGGGCGCGGATTTCGACGGGGCCGGAGCCATCCATGCCGAGACCCCACTGGGCGATGTCGATGTGGTGGGCGCCCCAGTCGGTGATCATGCCGCCGCCGAATTCCCATGTCTTCCGCCAGTCGGGGAAATTGGTGTGGAGCCCGCGCGGGCAGAGAAAAGGACTGTAGGCGACGAGTGGGCCGGGGCCGCACCAGCGATCCCAGTCGAGGCCGGGCTCCATTTCGGCGGCGGGCTGGGAGTAGGGTGAGGCGGGATCGCCGAAGGAGACGTGGACGGAGTTGACGCGGCCGAGGACGCCGTTGCGGACGAGTTCGCAGGCGACGCGGAACTCTTTGGATGAGCGCTGTTGCGAGCCGGTTTGGAAAACGCGTTTGGCCTTGCGGGCCTCCTTCACGAGCTCGACGGCTTCGTGAATATTATGGGTGAGCGGCTTCTCGCAGTAAACGTCTTTGCCTGCGCGCACGGCGGCGATGGCGATGTAGGCGTGCCAGTGATCAGGTGTGGCGATGATGATGGCGTCGATATCTTTGCGGGCGATCACCTCGCGAAAATCATTGTAGGCGTCGCAGGCCCGGTAGGTTTCGCCGGCCTTTTTCGTGTACGCATCGTCGACGCGTTTCTTGGCGTGCAGGCGGCGGGTCGTGTCGACGTCGCACACCGCGAGGACTTCGACGTCATCGCGATTGATAAAGCCACCGAGGTGGCCACCCATCTGTTTGCCCATGCCGATGCAACCGAGGGTAATGCGCTTGCTCGGTGCGGTCGATTGCGACCAGACGCGGCTCGGGAGAATGAACGGTGCGGCGAGGAGGACCGCGGAGTTTTGGAGGAATTGGCGACGGGTGGGGATCATAGAGTTCGGACGACTAAACAGTGTGCAAGCGAAGGGAACAAAGCGAAGGGAACGGCTTGGTGAAATAACCAAACAGTGTGGGCTGCGGTCAAGTCTTTGGCGTTGCCCGACAAACAGTCCGGATATTCGGCGAGCCGGAATCTCGAGCAGGAATCGCGGGGAGCGGCGAACGCGATAAGCAGGAGCAATTTTCGCGTTCGCCAAAGTTTTGATTGCATTCGATCCCGACGACCGTATGAACTATCCCTCTTTTCCACTACGCCTGCCCTCAATTCCGGGGTGACAGGGGGAACGAAATCTATGAGCCAACAGTTCAAACTTAACGTCACCGCACGCGCCCAAACCGGTCGCAGTGCATCACGCCGCCTCCGCAAGGCCAACCGCGTTCCCGCGATTCTCTACGGGAAGCACACTAGCCCCGAGTCGCTCACGGTGGATGGGCCGGAGTTCATTCGCTTTCTGAAGTCCGTCGCCGGTCGCTCCGTCCTCGTGCAACTCGAGCGCACGGATAAGGCCGACAAGGCCCTGTCGTTCCTTCAAGAAGTCCAGCGGGACCCGATCACGGACAAATATCTCCATATCGACTTCCAAGAAGTGAAGGCCGACGAGAAATTTGAAATCCGCGTGGCGGTTCGTGTCACCGGGGACTCATTTGGCGTCAAGAACCAGAGCGGCGTTCTGGAAATGAACACCCAACAGCTTCGGGTGCGCTGCTTCCCGAAGGATCTGCCTGAGGCGATCAACGTTGATGTTACCGAGCTCAAGGTCGGTGAGACCATTAAAGTTTCTGGTCTGAAGCCGATTGAGGGCGTCGAATTTCTCGACCTCAAGGGCCAGCCGATTGTCTCCTGCGTCGAGCCTGTGGCCGAAATCGTCCAGGAAGTGGCCGCCGCCGCTCCGGTCGAGGGCGCTACTCCCGCCGCTGGTGCTGCTCCCGCCGCTGGTGCTGCTCCCGCCGCTGGCGCTGCTGCGCCCGCTGCCGCCGCCAAGCCTGGTGCCGCTCCCGCCGCCGCCGCCAAGGCCGCTGCTCCCGCAGCTGGCGCCAAGCCGGCTGCACCCGCCAAGAAGTAATTCTTGTTTCTTTTCCGCGCCACCCCGTTGCTTCAACGCAACGGGTTTAGGCGAACGTTCTTTGAGTTATGTCCATCTCGCTCGTTGCCGGTCTTGGCAATCCGGGCCGCGAATTTGAAGCTACCCGCCACAATTTGGGCTGGGTGGTGCTCGATGCCTTCGCCAAAAAACACGGCCTCACTTGGAAACAGGTGGGGCAGTTTGAGGCGGAAATCGCGCGCTGGGATACCCCCGGCCGCACTCGTTGGCTGATCAAACCACACACGTTTATGAACGCCAGTGGTACGGCTGTCGGAGCCTTCGGGCGATTCTTCAAAATCGCCTCTACGGAGGTCGCGGCGGTCTACGATGACCTCACGATTGATCTCGGCCTCGTCAAGGTCTCGGTCTCGGGCAGCGCTGGCGGGCACAACGGTGTCGCGAGTATGCTCGAGCACCTCGGTGACGGGTTTTCCCGCTACCGACTCGGCATTGGGCCGAAGTTACCTGCGCAGATGGAACTGACTGACTTCGTTCTCGGAAAATTCACTTCAGATCAACAGATTCTCTTAAATCAAAAACTCGAAACTTACGTGCAAGGCCTCGAACTGCTGCTTAACCGCGGCACGGAGGCAGCAATGAATCAGCTCAATCGCAGAGACCCAAAATGAACGCTACCAAACGCAACTACCGCGCAACTTTCATCCTCGATAACCGTGGCAAGGAAGAGTCGGTTGACCAGATCCTTGACGGTGTAAAAAAAGTCATCGTCGACCTCCATGGCGACGTCACGGCCGTGGAAAACATCGGCAAGAAGGACTTCGTCCGCGTGACCGACAAGAAGCTCACGGGTGCGACCTACGTTCACGTCAACTTCGCCGCTCCGGCAGCCGCGCCAGCCGAGTTGATCGAGCGCCTCCGCCTGAACAGTAGCGTCTATCGCACGTTTATCCAGTCTGCCTAATCAGCGTCTGGCGCTGCTTCGGTCATGCCTTCACTCAACAAAGTCTTGCTCATGGGCAATCTGACCCGCGACCCCGAGTTGCGCGTCACGCCCAAGGGCACGCCGATCTGCCAGTTCTCGCTCGCTATTAATCGTCAGTTCAAGATGGAGTCCGGCGAGACTCGTGAGGAAGTCATTTACGTGGATGTCGAGGCATGGGGCAAACAAGGCGAGACGATCGCCAAATATGTGACCAAGGGCCGCCCGCTGTATGTCGAAGGACGTTTGCGCCTCGATCAGTGGGAGGACAAGAACACGAAGGAAAAGCGCAGCCGCATGAAGGTGGTGCTCGAACAATTTCAGTTCCTCGGCGATGGTCGTGCCGGTGCGGTTGGCGGTCCAGCCCAAGGCTCAGCGGAGCCGGGGATTGACCAGACAGTCTCACCTGAGCGCCACTCACCGCCGGCTCGCAGCGCGACGGCCAAGCCCGCCACGCAGGAAAACCTCGACGAAGACGTGCCGTTTTAAGTCTTAATTACTCTTTATTGGAGCGGATCCACCAATGGATCCGTCGGCGGCAAGTGCCGTCGTGAAACCCGCAAACAACTCACCGCGCTCCGGCGCAGATCGAACCCAAACTATTATGGCATCAACAGAAATTCTCCTCGTCAAACCCGTCGAAGGCCTCGGCGGCGAAGGCGATCAAGTCAAAGTGCGCGCCGGCTACGCCCGCAATTATCTGCTCCCGCGCAAAATTGCGGTGTCGCTCAATGCGGCAAACCAAAAGCACGTCGAGGCGCTCAAGAAGCGCCGCGTGGGTCGTGAGCAAGACGAACTCACCGCCGCCCAAGAGCTGGCCAAAAAGCTCGAGAAGACGAGCTTGGCTTTCGCCGTCAAAACGGGTGAGGGTGGCAAGATGTTCGGTGCGATCACGGCGACCGATGTGCACGAAAAACTCACGGCTGCGGGGATCGTCATCGAGAAGAAGCGGATTCACCTGCATACTCCGGTGAAGACCCTCGGAAAGCATACCGTGAAGGTGAAACTCCATGCCGAAGTTTCCGTAGAACTGAACTTCGACGTCGTTTCTGAAAATCCGATCGAGCCTGTCGCAGTGGAGGCACCCAAGCCCGAGTTCAAGCGCTACGACCGCCCGGAGCGGAAGTAATCAAGGCCCCCTTGGTTCGCGAAATATCGAGGGCCGCGTCCACCCATCGGACGCGGCTTTTGTTTTTTGTATGAGCCGATTGTTCAAACCAACTGTTGCCGCGCTGCCGTCCTCTATTCTGACTCATTCGTTCGCGTATGGTCGAAGACGCCCCCAATAAATTCCGACGTTCCCAGGCTCCCACGGGTGCCGTAGGACGTTCGTTGCCGCACAGTCTCGAGGCGGAGGAATATCTGTTGTCGTGCTGCCTGCTCGATGGGGCGGACGTACTCTCGCGTTGTCTGGAAGCGCGCATTCGGCCTGAGTCATTTTACGACCCGAAGCACGGAGTGATCTACGAGGTTTTGGTCAATCTCTACAACAGCCAGAAACCGATTGAAGTTTCGGTGGTGGCTGAGGAGTTAAAGACTTCGCGACAACTCGATACCGTCGGTGGCTATGCCTTCCTTGCGCAAGTGAGCAGTCGGATTCCGACCACCGCGCAAGCGGGATATTTTATAGAAAAAGTCCGCGAACAGAGCCTGCTGCGCGAAATTATTCGTTCGGCCACGGGAGCGGTGGAGGATTGCTACGGGTTTTCCGGCGGCATCGACGAATTCGTGGACCAGATCGAATCGCGAATTTTCACGGTGACGCAAAATCGTGTGAGTGAAAGTGCCAAGCAGATGCGCGAACCCACGCGCGAGGCGATGAACGTCATCACGAAAATGATGATGAAAAAGGGTGAATTGACGGGAGTGTCTTCGGGTTTCAAGGATCTCGATGCGCTCATGTGGGGTTTCCAGCGCCAGGAAATGATTATCCTCGCGGCTCGTCCTTCGATGGGCAAAACCTCGCTCGCGCTGAACTTCGCTGAAGCCGCCTCGCTACCGCAACGTGGGCCGGGGGTTGCGAGCTTGGTTTTCTCTCTTGAGATGAGCGCCGCCCAGCTCGCGCTGCGTATGCTCTGCTCGCGAGCGCGAGTAAACATGAAGCTACTCCGAGACGGATTGCTCTCTAAGAACGGCGACGAGCAAAACCGTTTGGTTCAAACTGCCGACGAATTCTCCAAGGCCCCCATTTTTATCGACGATTCCAGTGCGCTTTCGATCATGCAGCTGCGTGCGAAGGCTCGGCGCATTCACTCCCGCACGCCGCTCGGATTCATTATTGTCGACTACCTTCAGTTGTTGAGCCCGACCGACAGCAAGATGCCTCGCGAGCAGCAGGTCGCCGAGGCCTCACGTGGACTAAAATCACTTGCGAAGGAACTCAACGTGCCGGTCCTTGTATTATCGCAGCTCAATCGCGCTTCAGAAAAGGAAAACCGCACGCCGAAATTGGCCGACTTGCGTGAATCCGGCTCGATTGAGCAAGATGCCGATGTTGTTCTTATGCTGGCCCGCCCGCGAGACGCCGACGAAAAATTCCAAGTAGCGGCCGACTCGGCCGAGTTAATCGTTGCCAAGTCCCGAAACGGACCAGTAGGAGAACTCAAGCTCACTTTCCTTCGAGATATCACCCGCTTTGAAAACTATCATCAGTAACCCTATGCGTAGGGTCACCTCCTCAATCGTCGCCGTTCTCTTGTTGTTGGCAGCGGGTGGAACTCCGGTCCGAGCCCAAGCTCCTGGCCAGAATCAACCTGAGCAACCGCAACAACCGGCCCCGGTCTTCAAGGCCGGGACGATTACGATCAAGTTTGTGGGGACGGCTAACGTTAACGAGCAGGTCGTGCGCGCCAACATGCAGGTCCGGGAGGGGGGCGAATTCGACGCCAACATGCTCGACCGCGATCTGCGCTCGCTCTACCGCACGGGCCTATTTGAGCTGATTGAGTTCAAACAGGAACCCGGTGAGGCGAACACGCTGAATCTCGTGGTAGAGGTCACACCGAAGTATCGCATCCTTGCGGTCAAGTTCGAGGGCAACCAAAAGATCAAGAGCAACCGCCTCGAAAAAGAGGCCAAAACTCGGCCTAATTTCGCGCTCGATGAACGCCAGGTAAAGGACGACGCGAGCAAGCTGATCGAGTATTACCAAAAGGCGGGTTACAATCAGGTCTCCGTCACCTACTCAATTGAGCGCGATCGGGTGGGTGGATTCGGTACAGTTATCTTCAAAATAAAAGAAGGTGCCAAGGTGAAGATCACCGATATCCGCTTCGTCGGGAATGCCCGGGTAAAGTCGAGTAAGTTGAAAGGTGAGATGGAGACGAAGAAATGGTGGATGTTCTCTTGGCTCACGGGTTCGGGCCGTTTTAAGGACGACCAGTTCGAAGACGACTTGGACAAGCTGCGGGACTATTATCGAGAGCAGGGCTATCTCGATGTGGATATCCCGCAAGACACCGTGGTGTTCAGTTATCCCAGTCCCGACAAGCTCCTCATCACGGTGACGGTCACCGAAGGTCGCCAATACCGGGTCGGAGAGATCAATTTTACGGGCAACAAGCTTTTTGCCACGACGCTGCTCAAGCGGGTTGCGCGCATTCGCAGTGGCATGGTCTTTGTGCCCTCGCGGCTCGATAAGGATACGGAGCGCGTCGAGGATTTTTACGGTAAGGACGGTTACCTGCAGACCAACGTCCGCATCCTCCGCAAGCCGAATGTCACGACCGGAAACATCGACATTGATTACCAAGTACAGGAGAGCGAAAAATTCAACGTCGAGTCGATCGTGATCGAAGGTAACACCAAAACCAAGAGCACGGTGATCCTCCGCGAACTCGTCCTCGGTCCCGGCGATGTCTTCAGTAAAGTGATGATGAAAATCAGTAAACTCCGGCTGGAGAATACGCGATTTTTCGAGGACGTGACCGTCACCGACCAGGAGACAAATATCCCAGGGCGTCGTAATATGCGGATTGCCGTCAAGGAGGGGCGCACCGGCAACCTCACCTTCGGAGCAGGCTTCAGTTCGCTTGAGCGCGCGACCCTCTTCGCCGAAGTCTCCCAATCGAACTTCGATATTTTTAACCGGCGCTCGTTCTTTCAGGGCGATGGTCAAAAATTCCGCCTGCGTCTGCAGCTTGGTTCGCTCTCCAGCGAGGCCGTGCTTTCCTTCGAAGAACCCTGGCTCTTCCAAAAAGCGCTCTCGCTCGGTTTCAGTATCTTCCGAAGCAGTTCGGACTACAACAGCTCGTTCTACAGCCAAGTAGAAACCGGAGCTGAAATCTACCTCCGTAAACGTCTCTTTGAACTCGTCGAAGGTAAACTGGCCTACACTTACAAGATCGTAAATATCAAAGACGTCTCATCGTCAGCCTCTTCGATTATCCGATCGCTTGAGGGTAACAACGCACTCTCAGAAATCAGTTTCCAACTCCTCCGTGATACGCGCGACAAGATTATCAATACAACGGCCGGCAACCGCATCGAAATCAACACCGCCATCGCCGGCGGACCCTTGGGCGGAAGCAAAATCAATAACTACTACAGCGCGGAATTCCGCGGCTCGCAGTTTTTCCCGGTCTTCGAAACGCAAACTCAGGTGCTCGCACTCCTCGCTCGCGGGGGTGTGATTCAAAATTTCGGAGACAGTCCTGACGTGCCGTACTACAGCAAGTATTACCTGGGTGGACCTACGACCCTGCGAGGCTATGAATTTCGGGATGTTGCGCCGCGTGATACCTTCAATGAACCGATCGGCGGGAAGACCTACGGTTTCTTCAGTGCCGAGTATTCGTTGGATATCGTCAGCCCGATTCGGGCGGCGGTTTTCTATGACGCCGGGTTCGTCAACCGCAATGCCTTCGACTTTAATCCTCGCGATTACGCCGACAACTTTGGCTTTGGTTTACGTCTCTTCGTGGCCGGTGCACCGTTGAGCCTCGATTTCGGCATTCCCATCAAGGGGCCCAAGGACGCGAAGAAGGGCAACCAGTTTAATTTTTCCTTTGGCACGCGCTTCTGATTCTGTTCCTTTTCAACTTTGCGTTTTCAAAATCACCCATGAAGAAATCTATCCAAACTCTCATTACGCTCGCTGCTTTCGGCGCGCTATCTCTCGCGGCAAACGCCCAACCGACGTTCAAACTTATGGTCGTCGACATGGCCAAGCTCTACGACGGTCATTACAAAACGGTTGAGCAAAACGCCAAGATTCAGGCCGACGACGCCAAGGCGCAGGAAGAAGTCGACAAGATGAACAAGGAGGGCAATACCCTCGTCGAAGAATACAAGGGCCTCAACGACCAGTCGAATAACCCCACTTTGACCGCCGAGGCGAAGGTCAAGGCGCAGGCCGAAGCGCAAAAAAAACTCGAGGGTATCCAGACCAAGCAGCGCGAAGTTCAGGGGTTTATCCAGAACACCCGGAATTCTCTCAGCCAGCGTCTTAATACCTTTCGCAGCCTCATGCTGGAGGAAATCAGCAAAATCGCGACCGTCGTAGCCAAGTCTAAGGGCGGCACCGTTCTCCTCGACAAAGCCGGCCCCACCGGGATCGGCATCTCCAGCTTGGTTTATGCGGATCCTAGCTACGATATCACCGATGACGTGATGAAGGAAATCAACAAGGACCGCCCGGCCAACGCGCCCGCGGCACCCGCCGCCGCACCCGCTGCTGCGATTACGGTCCCCGGAATCGCTCCGAAGAAATAATTTCGGCTGCGCAGGAAAACGCCTCAAAGGCCTCGCTCTTCGAGCGGGGCTTTTTTGTGAGTGATCGCTTCGGCGCGTCTCTGACGATGCGGACCACAAAGCTGAATTGCCCAGTGCGATAAATTCCTCACGGTGGCATCCATGCAGGTTTCGTTTTCCTCCGCCGACATCGTTGGCATCACGCAGCCATTAGCCACCCGGGGCTCGACGAGCAAAGTCGTTCGTGGGCTCGCTTCGCTCACGACCGCAGGTCCCGGGGATCTCTCTTTCCTCGGTAACCCGAAATACAAATCCGAGGTCCCCACCACGCGTGCGTCGGTGGTGCTCTTGCCAGTCGGTTATTCCGGTGAACCTTCACCCGGTCAGCTCTTCCTTTTGGTGGAAAACCCTTCCGTCGCGCTGGCTCGCGTCTGTGCTCGGATCGAGCGGTTGCTTTGGCCTGTGCCGTCGGCTGGCGTCCATCCGTCGGCCGTGGTGGCGCTGGGGGCAACGATCGCCCCGAGCGCCACGATCGGGCCCCTGTGCGTGGTGGAGGCTGGGGCTCAGATCGGTGAGCGCGTTCACCTTCAGGCCCAGGTCTTCGTTGGTCGCGAGGCCTGCATCGGCGACGATAGCTGGCTGATGCCGGGCGTTGTACTCGCGAGCGAGTGTGTGCTGGGGCGACGCGTTCGCGTGCAGCCTGGCGCCGTGATCGGGTCTGACGGATTTGGGTACGAGTTTTCCCAAGGCCGCCACGAGAAGGTCCCTCAAGTGGGGTACGTCGCGGTGGGCGACGATGTTGAGATTGGTGCAAACAGCACGATTGACCGCGCGCGCTTTAGTCGCACCGAGGTGGGCGAAGGTACAAAAATTGATAACTTAGTTCAAATCGCCCACAACGTGGTGATCGGTAAACACTGCCTCATTTGCGCGCAGGTTGGGATCTCGGGCAGCACCCATCTCGCCGACTATGTGGTGCTGGGCGGACAGGCTGGCGTCGCGGGTCATCTCGCCATTGGAAAAGGAGCCAAGGTTGGTGGGGGGGCGGCCGTGACGGCTGACGTGCCTGCGGGATTTTTTGTCAACGGGTCCCCTGCGATTCCGCTGCAGCTTGAGCGTCGTCTGGTTGTTCTGCAGCGACGACTGCCTGACTTGTTCAAGCGGGTTGATGCGATCGAGGCGCGGATTGAGTGAGCCAGCGGCGGCTGGACGGGCCCTCCCGTCGGGGATTCTTGCGGAGTGTTGCGTGACGCAGAAAAGTCTTCCGCCGGGCGCGGTTCGTCCCCACCTTCGAGCTTTATGAGCGAAACGCGGCTGAAAATTTTCACGGGCAACTCCAATCGTATCCTCGCAGAGGAAATGTGCCGCTCCATTGGCGAGCCCCTCGGCGAGGCGACGGTCACCAGTTTTCCTGACGGCGAGTCGTTTGTGAAAATCAATGAGAACGTCCGTGGGCACGACGTTTTCATCATCCAGTCGACGTGCCCGCCGACGAATCATCACCTCGTCGAGTTGCTCATTATGATCGATGCGGCTCGACGGGCCTCGGCGCAACGGATCACGGCGGTTTTGCCATTTTACGGCTACGCACGACAAGACCGCAAAGATCAGCCCCGCGTTCCGATTACGGCCAAACTCGTCGCCAACCTCCTCGTCGCCGCGGGTGCGACCCGTATCCTAACAATGGATCTGCACAGTCAGCAAATCCAAGGTTTCTTCGACATCCCGGTTGATCATCTGTTTGCGTCACCGGTCTTCTTTGAATATCTGGCGAAGACGAAGCGTGAGAATCTGGTGGTCTGCTCGCCCGACGTCGGCGGTATGAAGATGGCCGCCGCCTATGCGGACGTGCTTGGTGCCGGCCTCGCCTTGGTGGCGAAAAAGCGTGTCAGCGCCACCAAGGTCGAAGCCATCAACGTCGTTGGCGAAGTGGAGGGATGCGATGTGCTGCTGGTGGACGATATCACCGAGACGGCTGGTACACTGTGTGCGGCTGCGAAGATCCTCCGCGAACACGGAGCGCGCAGTATCCGGGCGGCGGTCAGCCACTGCATCCTTAACGAAGTCGCCATCGAGCGCCTCAAGAGCGGCCTCATCGACGAGCTCATTACAACTAATTCCACTCCCGTGAACACGCACGGCCTGCCAATCACCGTGCTCAGTATCGCGCCGTTGCTCGGTCAGGCCATCCAACGCATCAACAGCAACGAAAGCGTGACCAGTCTCTTTCGAATCAAAGGATTCTGAACCGCCCTCCCGTGAATCTGAGTGGATCCGTGCTTGGCCAGCCTTACACGCAGGCTCGTACCGTGGAGCTTTTCCCTGAAACATTAGCGATTATCCCTTGGTCGTTTGTTCTTTAATGAAAGCCTTTTCCCTTCGTCGCCTCCTGATTGCTGCCCTGCTGTTCGGTGGTGCGCCCGCTGGGTTAGCGGCTTCGAAAAGCACGAAAAGCTCCAAGGCGGTCAGCCCGGTTGTTGCCCACGAACGTCCTGAATTGCTCGTCGATTCCACGGCCATTTCGGAGGGAAAATCTCGCGTTGTGACCAGCTATGCCGATGTGGTCGAACCGGCGCAGCGGGCCGTCGTCTCCATCTACTCGACCAAGATTATCAAAGAGCGCGTGCAGGTAAATCCGCTCTTTCGCCAGCTTTTCCCCGGGCTCCAAGATCAGGAGCGCGAGAGTCGGCAGGAGGGGATGGGCTCGGGAGTCATCGTCACCGCCGACGGCTACATTCTTACGAACAATCACGTCGTGGAAGGTGCTGATGAGCTGAAGGTCTCGCTGTCGGACGACCGTGAGTTCATCGCGAAAGTGATCGGTACCGATCCCAAGACCGACGTGGCCGTGATCAAGATTGAGTCGACGAAGCTGCCGACGGTGACACTCGCCGACAGTGAGAAACTTCGCGTCGGCGATATCGTGTTCGCGGTCGGAAATCCGCTCGGGGTGGGCCAGACCGTGACCATGGGCATCGTCTCGGCCAAGGGACGCAACAAGGTGGGGATTCTCGATGGCGGCTATGAAGATTTTATCCAGACGGATGCGGCGATTAACATGGGCAATTCGGGCGGCGCGCTCGTTGATGCCAAGGGTCGTCTCGTCGGGATCAATAGTGCCATCCTCTCTCCGTCGCGCGGCAACATTGGCATCGGCTTTGCCATTCCGGTGAACCTCGCCGCATCCATCATGAACAGCCTCGTGATGACCGGCCGGGTCTCGCGCGGCTATTTGGGCGTGAGTCGCCCCGACAGCGTTACCCCGGATGTCGCAGAACAGCTCGGGCTGCCCAAGGACACCAAGGGCGTCCTCATCACCGACATTGACGCGGATAGTCCGGCGGAGAAGGCGGGGCTCAAGCGGACCGATGTTATTCTCGGCCTAGATGGTCACTTGGTCACTTCGCTCGAAGACTTGCGGTTACGGATTTCGCAAATGGTCCCAGGGTCCGCCGCGAAGGTGAAAATTGCTCGGGACGGTCAAGAGCAGATCGTCGAGGTGACGCTCGGGACGCTGACCGAAAATCCCAACGAGCTTTTTGCGGGTGTAAATGTCACCCCACTCACCGGCGAAGCGAGACGGCGGCTCGGAATCGCGGACCCGCGCATTGGCGGCCTCATCATCACGGATATCTCCGAGGACTCTCCGTTTCGGGAACGCCTCGCTCCCGACGTGATCATTATTGAAGTGAACCGCATCCCGGTGCCCGATTTGGCGACAGCCAAGTCTGCGCTCAGGAAAAACGGAGAAAATGACCTCCTCACGGTGTTTTACCGCGGGCAAATCCGCTACGCGGTGGTGAACGCGCCCAAGGCGGCTAAGTGATGCGGCCAATCTAGCGTTGG
>CANIJN010000059.1 GCA_947467625.1 Opitutia bacterium
CTACGGGGGTGCTGCTCGGTCCCGAGGGACTGCCTAGTCCCCTCGGAGGGAAAATCGCGGCTTGCGTGGAGAAGGCGGCACCGTTGGCGCAAAGTCTGCGCGCGATGAAGCGAGTGTGCCCAGCGAGCAAGCGGGGGGGGCCACGCCCTTGCTGGACACGCTGCGGACTTGCTTCGGATGCCGGAGGTAACTTGGTTCCGCCCATGGCCACACCGCTTGTTGGAATTATCATGGGCAGCACCTCCGACTGGGATACCATGCAGCATGCCGCCGCGCAACTCGACGCGTTGGGAATTGCCTATGAGAAACGGGTCGTGTCCGCCCACCGCACCCCAAAACTCATGGTGAGCTACGCCGAACGCGCCGAGCAGCGTGGACTTAAAGTAATCATCGCAGGAGCGGGTGGCGCCGCGCATCTGCCGGGTATGACGGCCTCGCTGACGTCGCTGCCGGTGCTCGGGGTCCCCGTCGAGTCGCACGCGCTCAAGGGCCTGGATTCGCTATTGTCCATCGTGCAAATGCCTGGCGGCGTGCCGGTGGCGACCTTTGCCATCGGCAAGGCGGGCGCGATCAATGCGGCACTATTCGCGGCGGCGATCGTGGCACTGGAGAACGCAGAGGTGGCGAAGGCATGGAAGACGTTTCGCGCGAACCAGACGGCAAAGGTATTGAAGGCCAAACTCCCGTGATCCTTCCTGGCAAAACCATCGGCATCCTCGGCGGCGGGCAACTCGGGCGCATGTTGGCCCAGGCCGCCCAAACGCTGGGCTATCGCGTGCATGTTTACGAACCGCAAGCCCAGTGCCCCGCGGGCGCGGTGGCGAACCGGGAGGTAAATGCGAGCTACGACGATACGGAGGCGCTGCGGGAATTCGCGCGGGGGGTCGACGTCGTCACGTATGAGTTTGAGAACATTCCGGCCGGTCCGCTGGCGGTGATTGCGCCTCTGGTGGCGCTGTATCCGCGGGCCGAGGTGTTGCACACGACCCAGAACCGCCAGCGGGAGAAAGCGTGGCTGCGCACCAGCGGCTTTCCGCACGTGGCCTACGCCGAAGCACTCGACGGTGAGATCGCTCCCGCTGTGGCGCAGGTGGGATTACCGTGCGTGGTGAAGACCGCTGATTTTGGATACGACGGCAAAGGGCAGATGAAACTCACGACGCCCGCGGACGTGGAGCAGGCCGTCACGATCTTCCGGGGCCGGCGGTGCGTGGTGGAAGCGTGGTGTGAATTCTCGTGCGAGCTGTCGGTCATCGTCGCGCGGAGCACGACGGGCGAGACGCGGGCGTTCCCTGTGGCGGAAAACATCCACAGGCACCACATCCTCGATTTCTCGATTGTGCCGGCACGCGTGGTCCCGGCGATCGCCACGGCGGCGGAGGCGCTCGCGGCGCGCATCGCGGAAAAATTGGGCGTGGTCGGACTGCTTGCCGTGGAGTTGTTCTTGACGACGCAGGGCGAGCTCGTGGTGAACGAACTCGCGCCGCGGCCCCACAATAGTGGACATTGGTCGCTCGACGGCTGTGCGACGAGTCAGTTTGAGCAACACGTGCGCGCCGTCTGTGGGCTGCCGCTCGGGAGTGTCGCCATGCGGGAGCCGACAGTCATGGTAAACATTCTCGGCGACGCTTGGAAATGGGCCGCCGGAAAGCAGGTCGGTGAGCCCGACTGGTCAGCGGTGCTCGCTGAGCCGCACGCCAAACTCCATCTTTATGGCAAAGCCGAGCCGCGCGTGGCGCGGAAGATGGGGCACTTTACCGTGCGTGCGGCTGACGTGGAGACAGCGATCGCGCGGGCGAGGGAATTGCAAGCCACGTTGTAGACTCCGCTGAGAGCACGGCGGGGCGGGCGGCGGCACCCCGGTCTAGTAACGAGCGCCACGCTGGCGGGGGTGCGCGGAATTTGCACGGATCGCGGTCGATGCAGGCACCACGGTGAGGCGCGGCGCAGGGCTCCGCGCTTGAGGAAAAAATACAGAAAAATTTCAGGAGCCGGAGGAACGGAGGGCGGCGACGTCAGCCGGCGTATCCAGATCGACCGCTAGCGCGGGAAAGTCGACGGACGCGACGCGCGCGGGGTCGCCGTTGAGGAGCGTCCGGGCACCCTCTTCGCCGGTGAGGTGGACCAAGGTTTCGAAATGTTCGCGGAGAAACAAGGCGGGCGCACCGTGTCGGCCCGAGTAATGCGCGGCCACGATGCTGCGACCAGAAGTGTGGTGCGCCGCGACGAGCTGCGTGATCGTGTCGGCGGAAAACGCGGGCTGATCACAGAGCGCGATCACGACCCCGTCGAGCGCGCGGGAGAACTGGCGGATCGTCGTCACACCGGCGCGGATCGAGGCCGCCATGCCCTCGGCCCACGCGGGGCTGTCCGCGACGAGCACGGGCAAGTGCGCGAGGACGGGGCGGATTTTCTCCGCGTGGGCGCCGAGCACGACGACGACCGGCCAAGCGGGAGACGCGAGGGCGGCGTGGACGGCGCGGACGACGAGCGGCTGGCCATCGAGCGCGAGGAGTTGTTTCGGCGTGCCCATGCGCGTGGACGCGCCGGCGGCGAGGATCACGGCGCCAAAACGGAAGGTCGCGAGCGCCCCAGTCGCGGATCGACTCACGGCGTGAATCCTCCGCACCGCCGTTTGTCACGTAATACGTGACAAAGGCGGCCAGGGGCCCGGGGGTGGTCGATCGAGCTGTTTGTCACGTAATACGTGACAAATGAGCGGTGGGTGGCGACGGGGATTTCAGTCATGGATGGGGCGGGTGCGCTCGCGGAGCGGGCGGGCGTCGCGGCGGGAGAGGACAGCTTGCATCTCGGCCAGGATGGCGAGGGCGACCTGTTCCGGCGAGTCGGCCCCGAGGTCGAGGCCGACGGGCGCATAAAGGCGGGCGCGCATTTCGGCCGTGATTGCCAGGCCATCGCGCACGAGATCGGCGAGGATGCGTTCGGCGCGTTTTTTCGGACCGAGGAGACCCAGATACGCCAACGGACGCGGGAGCAGGGCGCGGAGCAGCGGCACGTCGTGCACGTAATGGTGCGTCATGACGACGACGAGGGTGTCGGCGTCGGGGGCCACGCGACCGACGAGGTCGCCGCTGGGCGCGACCGCGAGGGTCTGGGCCTCCGGGAAACGTGCCGCAGTCGCGAACGCCGCCCGCGGGTCCGCGACGGTGACCTGCCAACCGAGTTCGTGGGCGAGACGGGCGAGGGGTTGGGCGTCGTCGCCGGCACCGAAGATCGCGAGGGCAGTCGGCGGGCGGATGCGGTCGAAAAATGTGCCCGCGTCGGTGGTTGGCTCTCCCGAGAGGCGGGTGCCGAGTGGCGTATCGGTGGCGGCGAGGTGGGTGACGGCGAGCAGGGCGGGCCGGCGCGCGGCGAAGTTCTCCGCGAGAGCGACGGCCCAGGCGGGACGCGGCGGCAGTTTTTCGAGCACGACGCGCACGACGCCGTGGCACCCCAGACCGACACCCCAGACGAGGTCGTTTTCGGAAGTGGTGTCGTAGACGACAGACTCGGCGATTCCGGTGGCGAGGACGCGGCGGGCGCGCACCACGATGTCCTCCTCCAAGCAGCCCCCGCTGATGGAACCGAGCCGGCGACCATCGGCGGTCAGTAGAAGTCGCGCTCCGGGGCGGCGATAGGAGGAGCCCTCGACGGTCGCGAGGGTGGCCAAGACCGAGGCACCGGCAGCGGGGCTGAGCAGTACTCGGAGGATGGCCTGGAGCTCCTTCATGGCCGGCCAAGAGGTCCGACCCACCGGGCGATTGCAAGCACCTCATGCCTTACCGCACAAGTCGGGGCGAAAGGTGCGGCGGCTGAGCGATCGCTATTGGATACGTTTGACCAACAGGACGATGTCGGCGGCATCGATCACCAGCTTGTACCCAAACGCGCCGCGGATCAGGGTAACTGCGGGATCGAGGAGTTTCTTGGGGAGAAACACGTCGGTAGGCGTGCGCAGCTGCCAGATCTGGCCGTTGCCCAAGACAAACACGGCCCGGCCGGAAAACTCCTGCACGGCACCTTCTATCGTCGTGTGGAGTTTGTCGCCGTCGCTGGTCGGCTTGGCTGGCGCCACCTGCTCGGCCCCGAACGCGGCGGCGATTTTCTCTTTGGAAGGTCCGCGTGGGGCGATCGCGGAAGGAGGGGCGGTAGGCGCCGCCTTGCTAGAGGGCGCCGGGGTCTGGCGCCGGGCGAGGACTGCCTCGAGAAAGTCCAGTTCTTCGGCGGTGAGCTTGTTCAGGCCGGCGCGGGCGAATTCGTCGGGGGAGAGGGCGCGCGTGACGGAGCTTGCACCGCCGGTGGCCGATTCGGCGCGCATGAGCCGGCCGGTCCCCGAAAGCAGGGCGAGGAGAAGAATGCCGCGGAACATGGCCCAGTGTTTTCGCTATCCGCGGCGCGACGCAAGCGTCGGCTCGATCGCGATTCGTCGCGGACACGGGCGTTTGACGCGTTGGTGAGGCGCCTCAGGGCAGTTCGTGACATTCCTGTGACAATTTCTCATTGCTTGAATCGTCGCTCTGCTGCTTCGTAAGCGCCCTCAGCGAACGGGCTTCAAGCTCGGTGAGCTCACCTACTACTACAACCGAATACCAACTATGAACATCCTGTCCTCACGGAAACTAAAGGTCTCTCTGTCGCTGCTAGCGACTTTGGGATTGAGCGCAGTGTCGGGCTTCAGCCAAGCGGCTGCCAAGCCTAAAATAGAGACCCAAGTCATGGAAAAATACGTCGTCACGGGTTCTTACCTGACCCAAGCGGCCAACTCGATTGCCATCCCGGTCATCACCATTGACACGAAGACCATCGAGAATTCCGGCAACGTGACCAACGTGCTGGAAATCCTGCGCAAAACCACGCCGCAGTTCAGCGGCAACGGCAACTTGGGTAGCTCAAACGCCAACGTCGGCTCCGGCTCCACTAACGGCGGTTCGCAAATCCTTCTGCGCAACGCCGCCACCCTCGTGCTCCTCAATGGTCGCCGCTCCGCGGTGAATCCCGTGAGCTCGACCGGCGGTTACTCGTTCGTCGACGTCAACATGATCCCCGTCGCTGCGATCCAGCGCATCGAGGTGCTCGCGGACGGCGCTTCGGCCATTTACGGCACAGACGCGGTCTCCGGCGTGGTGAACATCATCCTGAAGACCAACTACGAAGGCTTCGAGGCCGGTGGTCGTTACGGTTGGTCCACCAACAAGGGCCACACCGCGGAACGCAGCGGCTACGTCGTCGGTGGTGTTAGCAATGGCAAAACCAGCATGACGCTCTCCGCCGAGTTCGTGAAGCAGGACCCGATCTTCAACTACGAGCGCCCCTACTCCGATCCGACCTACGGCACCCCAACCTTTGCGGGTTCCGTCAACATCGGTGGCTCGTTCTACTATTTGGATCCCACCAAGAATGCCCCGGCGACGACCGCCAGCGGTCTTCCCGCCGCGACCCTCGTGACGAACGGCACCTACTCGGGCCCCCGCGCCCAGGGCGACCAGTTCCAATTCTTCAACCTCGCGCAATACGTCACCCAGAGCGTGCAGAACGAGCGCAAGAGCTTCTCGCTCGCGTTCGACCACAAGTGGAACGATTCCGTTTCCGCGTTCGGCGACGTCTTGGTGGTTCAGACCAACACCTACTCGCAGATCAACGGCCAGCCGATCAACTCGAGCGCGCTCGCTGCGTTGACCCCAGGTTCCTTCCCCGGCGCTGGTGGCACCACCATCCCAGCCGGTCTTTACGGCAATCCCTTCAATGTTCCGGTGACCGCACGCAATCGTCTGGTCGCCAATCCTCGCCAGTATCTCAACGACACCGCCGGGGTCCGCAGCGTCGCCGGCCTCAAGGGTAAGATTGACAACAACTGGTCTTGGGAAACCGCTGCGACTTATAACCGCATCACGCAAAACTACCAGAATCCCGGTGTCATTAATAACAAGAACCTCGCGAATGCGATCGTGACGAACCAGTTCAACTTCTTCGCCCGGACGCAAGCGGCCGGCGTAATCGAGAACGGTGGCTTCGTCGGCACCGCGACCGGCGGCTTCATCAGCACCCTCCGCAATGTCGACGTGAAGGTCAGCGGTTCCTTGATCGAGCTCCCCGCTGGCCCGCTGGAAATCGCCCTCGGTGCCGAACAGCGCAAAGAAAGCCTCAGCGCTACGGCCGACCCGCTCAGCCAACTCGATCCTGTCACCGGCACCCTCGGCTGGAACGGTGCGACGACCCTCTATCCCTTCGATTCCAACCGCTCAGTCGGCTCCCTCTTCGCCGAAGCCCGTTTCCCGATCGCGAAGAATCTCCCGGGCGCTCACCTCCTCGAGCTCACCGGCGCGGTGCGTCACGAATTCTACAGCGACACGACCAACCCGACCGTGCCCAAAGTTTCCGTGCGTTACCTCCCGATCAACGACGAGCTCGCCCTCCGCGGCACCTATTCGAAGTCGTTTTCGGCTCCATCGCTTTTCAGCCTCTTCGGGCCGGTGAGCATCGGCTACACCTCTCCGTTTACGCTCCGTCGCTCCAATGGCACGACTGTCGCCAACCTCCAGACTAACTCTCAATCCGGTGCCAATTCGGCACTCCGGCCATCGAACTCGAAGAATATCACGGCGGGCTTCGTTTACTCGCCCAAGGCCGTCAAAGGGTTTTCGGTCTCGGTTGATTACTGGAATATCAAGCAGAGCGAACTCATCTCGAGCATCCCGACGAATGTCCTTCTGCAGGATGTCGAAACCAAGGGTCCGGCTTCCCCATACGCCGATGTTGTGCGCCTCAAGAGCTTCACGGGGGCACAAGTCACGGCGCCCGGCCAAATCGGCACGGCCGTTCCCGATGACGTCTACGTCACCGCGAAGAGCGTGAACATCGCCGACCAAGCTCTCGATGGTTATGACGTTACCCTGAAATACACGTTCAAGGCCGACGTCGGACGTTTCGACTTCGGTTCGAACATTGGCATCTATAATCACTACACCCACGTCGACGTCCCCGGCGATCCCCGCCAAGAGACCGTGGGCAAGTCGACCGTGTTCAACGGTACGATCCCGCGCTGGCAGTCCTACACGACCGCCGAGTTCACCCGCGGGAACTACGCGGGCTTCCTCGGCTGGCGCAGCATCCCATCCATCATCGACGACGAGGACGGTGCCAATATCGGCAGTTTCAACAGCCTCGACGCCGCGGTCTCGTACACGTTTGGCGCGAAGAACAAATGGATGTCCGGGGCCAAAGTCTCCCTCGGGGCGAACAACGTGTTCAACAAATTTGGCCCCGAGGATCCCACGATCTTCTCGGATTCGAATGTGGATACCGGGACCTACGGTGCGATGGGCCGCTTCATCTACATCGACGTGAAGTTTAAGTTCTAACCAAACCGGGGTGCTTCGGCACCTCGGGCGTGGTCAATTTCAAGGCGCCCCTGACCGGGCGCCTTTTTTGTGCCCCGGCGAGTCGCGTGGCGAGAAAGGCGGAGGACGCCGAGAGCGCGGAGGCGAAAACTATTTTGGGTGCACCGCGGAGGTGTCACCAGACAGGTGCGCCGCTCGCAGGCTTCATTTCCTCCTGCCTGGCTCCGCGGTCCTCCGCGCTCTGCGCGTTTAAACGGCCGTTCTTCGGTTCCTTAGGACGCCTGCTCGCAGGCGCTCCGAGCGTCCGCAAGCGGACGGCCCACCACAGTCCAAAACCGACCAGACGTTGGTGTCACGACTCGCCAGACAGAGCCGCGTGTTTCGCAGCTTCCACGACGGTCAAACCGAGGTGATTGCCGAGCTCCCTCAAACCGGTACCGGAAGGATCCGGTCTCGTGGGGGGCGATTGCGAACTGCGGCGCGGGTGTGCGCGGCGGCGTTGGTGCGACGACCACGTATGGTTGGGTCCGGACCAAATCCCCGAGCCCGACCGGCACACGATCCGGCTCACTCCGTCTTCTTGGCCGATGGCACCACGACGGCGGGGCCTACCTTCACGCGGCCCTCGGGCACGTTCATATTTGTCTCCAAAAACGCCTCCACGCGGCGGAAATACTCGAGCTTGTTTTCCAACTTTCGGAAGCCGTGGCCCTCGTTCTCCGCGACCATGATTTCGTAGGTCTTGCCGTGCTGCTTCAGTCGCGACTCGAGCATTTGCCATTGGTCGAATTGCACGCGAGGGTCGTTCTTACCGTAGGCCGAGAAGAGGGGCGCTCGAATGTTCTGCACGTGCGCCACAGGGTTGGTGGCCCGGATGATGTCGGCTTCTTTCACCGGATCGACATTGCGGATGGCGAGGCTTTCCCGGATGACGCGCGGTCCGACAAAACTCCGTGGAATGCCCCGGCTCTCAATGTCGGCCACGCCGACATAGTTGACGCCGCACGCGTAAAGCTCCGGCGTGAACGTGAGGCCGGCGAGGACCGCATAGCCGCCATAACTGGCACCGTAGATGCCTACGCGCGCGGGATCGGCGAGGCCTTGCTCGATACACCACTTTACGCCGTCGGTCAGATCGTCCTGCATTTTGCGACCGTAGCCCTTGTAGCCACCGAGCTGAAATTCGAGGCCGTAGCCGCCGCTACCGCGATAGTTGATCTGCAACACGGCGTAACCCCGGCTCGCGAAGAACTGCACATCGTCGCTATAGCCCCAGACGTCGCGTGGACCGTAGGGGCCGCCGTGGGGCACCACCAGCATCGGCATTTTGGTCGTGGGCCGACCGATAGGGATCGTGAGATAGCCGGGGATTTCCCAGCCGTCGCGGGCCTTGAATCGGACCGGACGCATTTCCGACAGGACCTTCGGGTCGATGCCCTTGCGCGCGCGGCCAAGCTCGCTCAGCTCTTGTTTGGCGGCGTCGTAGAGGTAAAACATGCCGGGATCGCGGTCGCTCGCTGCGCGCACGACCATCAGTGAACCGTCGCTCGTCGTGCTGATAATACCATTCCGGGTGCCGCGGAGGGCCCCGTCGATGTCTTTGGCGAGTTTGGCCAGCTTGGGGTCGAGCCACTGCACTTCTGGATATTCATCGGTGTAGGCAACGCCGCCGAGTTCGCCAGCGGAGTTAAAAATCAAGCCGTCTGGCGCGGCGCGCGAGTTCAAGCCACCGGTGCGCAACACGTAGTTGGCGAGGCGGTCGCCCGGTTCGACGCGCGGATGAGTGAAGAGCACGGGGCCCCATTCGCCGGTCTCCGGATCGAGGGTCCGGATGGCGGATTTGTCGTGATCCATGAAGGACTTCACGTAGAGCGTGCGGTTGTCCTTCGCAAAGACGCTCGGGCGCCAATGTTTCTCGACCGGGGAGGCTTCGCCTTGAATCAGCGAGAGGTCCTTGCTGAATTCGCCCAGGGTGCGCCATTCGCTTTTCGCGTCCTTGCGGTATTTCACGCGGATCGGCTCTTCGAGATCAGTGCAAATCGCGACGCGGAGCACGCCGTTGGCGTCGGCGATCCACGCGCGGGCGTTGATGTAGTTGCGCTCCTCGATCGTCTCCTTGCCGTTGCGGATGTTGACCTTGATCACGTCCGCGAGCCCTGAGCGGCCGCGACTGCGGTCCATGAGGATGTGGTCCGGGTCTTTGGGGAGGAGGCTGATGAGGGATTTGGGCAGATCGCGCTCGCTGCCGGGCGCGCTCTCGACGCCGCGGCCGTCGGCATCGGCTTCGACCCGCTCGAGGGGATTGATCACGACAAAATTCCCCCCATCCGGATCGCACGCAAACAGCCCAAACTGCTCCCGGCCGGCGAATTGTTGGACGAAGAGCAGCCGATCCTTTTTGGCCCACACGTAGTTCACGACGTTCTCCTCCTTCATGTTCGTGAGCCAACGGACCTGCTTCGTCTCACGATCCTGGATCGCGAGGTTCATCCGCTTGTTTTTCGGGGCCAGCCACGTGAGGTAGCGACCGGTCGGCGAGATTTTCACGGTCTGCATGTCCGGATCGGCGAACATCGTCTCCGGACGGGTGGGCGGCGGGGGTTGGGCGTGGGCACCGGTGACGAACAAGCCGACAATCACTGCAAGCAGGCGGGGCAACGTTGTTTTCATGTGTTGGTACCTCGGCACTGAGTCGGGTTGTTTCCGCGAGTCAATTCCGGCTCCGCGGTTGCCTGAATTCAGCTTTGCGTTACGTTCGTGCGCCAAATATGTCCTCGAGGTCAAGAAATCTGCCGGCACTTCCGCCGACAGTGACCTTAGAATACGTGCCCCTACAAACCAACAACATGAACAACCCGCTCCTGACGGCCGCACTGGCGGCTGCCCGTTTCGGTCTCTCTTCCTTGTTCTGCGTCGGCGTTCTCGCCGCGCAAGAAGTGAAGAAGACCGATGATAAGAAAAAAGCCGACGACACCCAGAAACTCGAAAAATTCGAGGTCACGGGTTCGCGTATTGCCGCGGTGGACCTCGAAGGTCCCTCCCCGGTCAAGATCATCACCCGCGCCGACATCGAGTCGAGCGGTCGCACCAATCTCACGGAGCTCCTGCGTGACCTCCCCGAGTCCAGCTCCATCGGCATCAACGAAGGCGGCACCACCGCCGCCGTCCGTGGGTCCACCGCACTCAGTCTCCGCAATCTCGGCGCGAACAACACGCTGGTGATCGTCAACGGTCGCCGCACCGTGCTGACCGGCAATCCCTCCGGTGGGACCACGTTTGTCGACCTAAACCGTTTCCCGGTGGCCATGGTCGAGCGCGTCGAGGTGCTGAAGGACGGCGCCTCCGCCGTCTACGGTGCCGACGCCACCGCGGGTGTCGTGAACATCATTCTGCGCAAAGATTTCAACGGAGCGGAAGTCACGACCTCGTACGGCAATTCATTCAAGACCGATGTCGCCGAGAAGAATTACTCTCTCTTCGCCGGGGCCGCCTCCGGCAAGGGCAGCGCGACGGTCGGGGTGACCTATTTTGACCGGGCGGCTCTGACCGCCAAGGACACCACCTTCTCCAACAATGCCGATCTCACGGCGCGCTATCTCGCTGAAGACGCGAAATACGGCGACCCGGCGGTCATTCCGGTCGGCTATTTCGATCAACGCTCCGGGACCGGTCCGCAAGCCCGCATCGCTCTCGCCGGTCTCGCGTCCGGCCAGATCAATGGGCAGAACGGGGTCAATATCCCTGGACTCGCGGCCGGTGCCGTAATCACCCGCCTACCCGGCACCGGTGGGGCCGCTGCCGGCACGCTCGCCTCCGCGACACCGAACTTCACCAGCGCACCCCGCAACCCGACCAACGGTCAATTCAACGCCGCCGCCGCCGCCACGTTTGAGGCGCAGCGACTGACGTCCGGCGTCACGACGCCGTCCAACCTCTACAATTTCCAAGACTTCGTCTGGCTCACGCCGGAAACCAAGCGCCTCGGGTTCAATTCCACATTCAGTTATGATCTGACGAAGAACATCAACCTCTACTCGGCGCTGTCCTACCAACAAAACAAGTCGCATATCGAGCTGGCTCCGTCGCCCATTTCGACAGCATCGGACAACGGTATCCTCGTGCCCAAGACGAACTATTGGAATCCCTTCGGCGTCGATGTCTCCTTTGACTACCGCCCGGTCGATATCGGAGCGCGCCAAGCGGACATCACCAACAATACCTACTCCATATTGCTCGGAGCCAAGGGCACCGTGCTGGACCGATTCGATTGGGATTTCGGTTATCTCTACGGCAACGACGAGGCGACCGATGTCACCACCAATGCCATCAGCGAAAGTCGCCTCCGTGCCTCGCTGGCCAAAAGCACCCCGGATGCGTTGAATATCTTCGGTGGCTCCGGCTACAAGGTGCCTCAGAGCACGCTCGACGATATTCGGGTGAAGACCCAAAAAGCCGGGAGTGCCTCGCTCGATCTCGCCGACCTCAAGGTGTCGGGTGACTTGTTCAATCTCCCCACCGGGGCCGTTGGCGGTGCGGTTTACGCGGAATGGCGCAAGGAGAAGTTCAATGTCGCCAACGACGACATCTCCGTAAAGTTGAACGATATTATTGGCCAAGTCCGCTTGTCCGACCCGACCCAGGCCCGTCGCACCGTCAAGTCGATCGCAGCTGAAGTGCGCGTGCCGCTGTTCAAACCCGACAGCGGCTTCCTCCGCCGCAAGGCCGACCTCAGCGTCGCCGCCCGCCACGAAACTTTTAGCGAAGGCTATAGCTCTGGGGTGAAACCGTATTTTGGTCTCCGCTACCAGCCGATCAAGGACCTCGTCCTCCGCGGTTCGATGACCCGCGCTTTCCGTGCGCCGACACTGCCGCAGCTCTTCGGTGGCGAGTCCCAATCTCTGCCCAGCGGCCTGTCCGACCTCCGTCGCCCGCAAGCGCTGACCGGCGACCCCTTCGATGGTTCGACTACGCAGCGTCTTGTCCGCCAAGGTGGCAATCCAGACCTTCTGCCCGAGACGGCCAAGATCTATAGCTACGGTTTTGTCTACGATGTTCCCGTGAAGGCGCTCAAGGGCCTGTCGTTCGGCTCGCAATTCTTCCATATCGAACAGACGAATATCATCACCACGACCGGCACCGGCTACATCCGGCAAAACGAAGTCGGTGGCGGCACGGCCGATCTCGTGGTCCGCGATCCCGGCTCCGAGACCTTCACCAACCGCACGGCGAGTCCGATCAACATTCTGTCCGGCCCCAACAATGCGACCACCCCACTCGCCCCTGGCGCGACGATCACCGTCCCAGGTCGCATCGTTGCAATCTTGGATCGCGTCGTGAATCTGGCTTTCCAAAAGGTCGAGGGTTACGACTTCGATCTCACCTACGACAAGCGCACAGTGAACTACGGCCGCTTCGTGTCGCGCGCCACGGTGTCCTACACAAAGTTCCGTGGCTTCACCCGCACTGTGGACCCGGCACAGAACGCCGGCCGCGACGGCTTCCCGCGCTGGCGTGGTCAGGCCAACCTCGGTTGGAATCGCAAGGAGCACAACGCCTCGGTGGCCGTGAATTACATTCCTTCCTACGGCAGCTACCCGCTTGATGGTTTCGAGGTCGATCCCTACTACTCCGTCAGTGCGAACTACGGCTATGATTTCCCTGCGGGCCTGTTCCCGCTCTTGGACAACACCCGAGTGACAGTCGGCATCGACAACGCGCTGGGCAAAGAGCCTCCCCTCTACCGGAGCAGCGTTGGCTACGACCAATCCTTCGTCGGTCGTCCGCAGGGTCGCTTCGTCTTCATCGCGCTGCGCAAGTCTCTGTAACGCGAAACTCTCCGGGAGCTCGCTCCCGTTCCCTCAGGCGGCCGGATTTTCCGGCCGCCTTTTTTGTGCCTGCGCCGCTCCGTTTCCCTCCGTTTTGCCTACCTAGCCGAATCGCCCTTGCAACGCGTCGGACGCGACTTTGGCATGGCCATCGCTTCGCCTCCTGAGACCACACCTTTAGCCGCTCGAAACCCATCGGCAGCCCGACCAACTATGAACGACACACGTATTCCCACCGCTTTGGCGGCCCTTCGCCTCGGCGTCATCGCTGCGCTCTCGCTCGGCGTGCTCGCAGCCCAAGATGTCAAAAAGACAGCTGACGGCCAGGATCCCACTGCGCCCAAAACACTCGAAGCCTTCGAGGTCACCGGCTCCCGCGTCAAACGCCTCGACTACGAGACGGCTTCGCCTGTCGTTACCTTCACGGCCGCCGCCATCGAGGAGAAAGGCTACGCTACGTTCGGCGAGTTCATGCAGAGCCTGCCCTACAATAACTCCACCGGGGTTTCCGAGTTCACCACCGGCAGCTTCGTCACCGGCGCGGCGACGATCAATCCCCGCGGCCTCGGCTCGAATCGCGTGCTCACACTCATCAACGGCCGCCGGGCCATCCCCTATGCGCTCACCAATAGCGCCAGCGGCACGCCGCAGACCGTTTTCAACTTCAACAGCATTCCCGCGTCCGCCATCCAGCGCGTCGAGTATCTGAAGGACGGCGCGTCCGCCATCTACGGTTCCGATGCGATCACCGGCGTGTTCAACATGATCCTGAAGAAAAACTACGAGGGCTCTTCGATCGACGTGACCTTCGCCAACACCCTGAAGCACGACACGCTTCGCAAGACGGTCAGCATTTTCACCGGCCTGTCGAAAGAGGGCTGGGAAATCACCGGCGGCGTCACGTTGCAGAGCAGGAATGCCAGTTTCCTCAAGGACTACGGTGTCACCACCACGGACTACCGCTACCTCGGACAAAAGGGGATCAACCAGAACAGCACGATTTACCATCCCTCCTACCTCAACCTCACGGCGGCTCAGGCCGTGGCGTCGGGCCTCGGAACGGCCAACGGTTTCTATATCGTGCAGGGGCCGAACGGCGTGGCCAATCCCACCAAGGCGAGCTTCACGTATGTAGGCACCTCGACGGCGGTCTTTACGAACGACAACCGGCAGGATTTCGCCAACGTCACCCAGCTGTATCCGTCGAGCGAAAGCGGCGGTGCCTACGCCAGTATTCTCCGCACGATCAATCCGCACGTCACGGCGTTCGCCAACGTGCTCTACAGCCGGAGCCTCACCCATTACGAACTGCAACCCTACGGCTTCACGAACTCGCTCGCGGGTATCACGCTGCCGGCGACCAATCCCTACAACCCCACGGGCTTGTCGTTGACGAACACCGCGACGTCGTTCCCTTACCTCTTTCGCGGCCGCACGCTCCCGAAGCGCGAGGTGGCGAGCACGACACTCTCCACCGTCGCGGGACTGCGCGGCACCGCGCTCCGTATCTGGAATTGGGAGACGGGGGTCAGTTACGCGCAGAACGGCACCACGCGCGACACGGACCTCATCGCCGCGGCTGACCTACAGGTGGCACTCAACGGCACCACGCGTGCGACCGCGTGGAATCCCTTCGGTCCGTCCGACAATCCGGATGTTGAGAAAAATCTCTACACCCGTTCGCGCGGGCTCGACGGTGACATCAACAGCCTGAGCTACGACGCCTCCGTCAGCGGCACGTTTTACCAATTACCGTGGAGCGGCGCTGGGGAGCTCGGCGTCGCCGGTGGCTACGAGTTTCGCCACGACGAACTCAGCGGCAATCCCGAGCCCAAGAACTTCATCGGCTTCACCGCCACGACGCCCTTCACGGGCACACGGGATAGTCACTCGGCCTATGCCGAACTCTCGGTGCCGGTGCAGCAGTGGCTAGATTTTCAATTCGCGGCGCGACACGAACGTTACAGCGATTTCGGCAACACCACGAAGCCGAAGGCCGCCGCCAAGCTCCGCCTGCCGTCCAACCGCGTCCTCAATATCATCCTGCGCGGTTCTTATTCGGAGTCGTTCAAGGCGCCCGACATCGGCCAGCTTTACGCGCCGCAGTCCACTGCCACCACCACCACCGCCTACCTCGATCCCCTGCGCCCGCTCGACGCCGCCCGGCAGCTGCCCTCCACCGTCGGCGGAAATCCCGACCTCAAACCTGAGGAGGGTAAGGTGCAATATTCCGGCGCAGTCTTCGAGGTGCCAGCTGTCAGGGGCCTGAGCTTCAGCGTGGATTTCTTCGACGTCCAGATCACCAACGTCATCACCTCCCTCGGCGCCGGCTATTTGCTCTCGGCGGAGGGTCGTCGGCTCTTCCCCGATAAGATCACGCGCGAGCCCACAGCGGCAGACGGCACTCCTGGCCGCATTACCCGGATCGGCACCATCTCCAGCAACCTCGGCCTCCAGCTTTACCGCGGCTTGGACTTCGGTCTGCGCTACGGCCTGCGCAACACGCGCCTCGGCAGCTTCACCTTCGATGCGCTCGCCACCCAAGTCATCAAAAAGGGCTCGGATGCCGGCACGGGGGCCGGTTTCTTCGACAACACCGGCTTGGCCTTCGACGTCGAGTGGCGCTACAACTACAGCTTGGGCTGGAGCCGCAAGAATTGGAGCGCGCGCGTCGCCGCAGATGTCGTCGGAAAATATTTCAACGACAACTGGACTGCCGCCGGCTGGGGCGAAAACGCCTTCACGCTGGTCAGTCCCTCCGTCAGCTACCGGGGCTTCAAGAAAACCTCCATCACGTTGGGCGTGACGAATGTCTTCAACAGCCGCCCACCGGCGATGGGCCATCGCACGCTGGGCTTCGACGACCGCGTTTACGGCGCCGGCGCCTTGGGCGTAGCCGCCTCGCTGCGCGTGCGGAGAGAATTCTAACGGGGCGAGAAACCCACGATCCCGTAATCGTCGTCCGGTCTGGTCCCCTCCGAGACTCGACTTGAGCGGAGCCGTAGCCAACGTAATCGGGCCCCGCGTTCACCCCACCGATGCCCCTCCCGCTTCTCCCATTTGCCGGCTCTGCCCTGCGCCTCCGCGGCGGAGTGTTGCTGGCCATCGCCATTGCCGCCGGCCCGCTTCCCTGCCGAGCGGCCGAAGCTCCGGTCGATTTCGCCCGCGACATCCAGCCCCTGCTCGCGAGCCGTTGCTACGACTGCCATGGCCCCGAAAAAGCGAAAGGCGGACTGCACCTGACGACCCTCAAGAACGCCCTCCGCGGCGGCGAGTCCGGTGAGCCCAGCTTCATCGCCGGCGCCAGCGCGCGCAGCTTGCTGATCAAGCGCGTCACCACTTTAGACGAGGACGACGTCATGCCGCAGAAGAGCGAGCGCCTCGCTCCAGCCGAGGTCGCACTCCTGCGTCGCTGGATCGATGAAGGCGCCGTGTGGCCGGAAAACCTCAAGCACTGGGCTTACGTGAAACCCGTTCGTCCCCCGCTCCCGGCACTCGCGTCCACCGCACCCGCCGCCCGTCCCCTCAACCCCATCGATCGCTTCGTCTTCGCGCGTCTCGAAAAAGAGGGCCTCGCTCCCGCGCCGGCCGTCGACGCCGCGCGTTGGCTACGCCGCGTTTCGCTCGACCTCGTCGGGCTGCCGCCTTCACCCCACGACGTCGCCGCTTTCCTCGCCGACGCCCCCGCCGGCGAGCCCGCCTACGCGCGCGTCGTCGATCGCCTGCTCGCCTCACCCCATTACGGCGAACGCTGGGCACGTCCGTGGCTCGATCTCGCGCGCTACGCCGACTCCCACGGTTTTCAACGCGATGATCTGCGCGATCTCTGGCCCTATCGCGACTGGGTCGTCCGCGCGATGAACGCCGACCTCCCCTTCGACCGATTCACCGTCATGCAACTCGCCGGTGATCTCCTGCCCGAGGCCCACCCAAAGAAAAATCCCGATCCCCTCATCGCCACGGGCTTCCACCGCGCGACGCCTACCAACGTAGAGGCCGGCACCGACCAGGAGGAGGGCCGCGTCAACCAGGTCTTCGACCGCGTAAACACCACCGGCGCCGTCTGGCTGGGCACCACGCTCGAGTGTGCCCAATGCCATCACCACAAATACGATCCGATTTCTCAGCGCGATTATTACCGGCTCTTCGCCTTTTTTAACCACACGGAACGCGAAACCGACTTCACCAGCGCCAAGGCCCTCGCCGCCCTCAAGTTTATCGGACCCTACCTCACTTTGCCTGATCCCGCTGCCGACGCCGCGCAGTCCACCCTGGCCAGCCGTACTGCCGAACTCGATACCCGGATCGCCGCCGCCTCCGCCCGCGCCCTCGCCGACTTCCCGGCGTGGGCACAGTCGCTGGTGGCCTCGCTCGCGACTGCCGGGCAGACCCATCCGCTGGAAATCGCGGAATTCGAATCCAGCGGCGAAGTCGAATTCCGCCAGCTGCCCGACCGTTCGCTCGTGATCGACAGCGGACCGGAGAGCGACATCTACGTCGTCACCGTCCGCACAAACCTCACCGGCATCACCGGCTTCAAGCTCGACGCACTCACCGATCCCTCGCTGCCCGGTTCCGGACCCGGCCGCGGCGCTGCGGCGCGGCCCAATTTTATTCTCAACGGGTTTCAAATCACCGCCACGCCCGACGCCGGTCCGCCGGCACCGGTCAAACTCGTCCGGGCGAGCGCATCGTTTTCGCAGGCGAAATTCGCGGTGGAGAATCTGCTCCGCCCCGAAATCAATCCGCGCGAGGGGTGGGCGATCAGCCCCCAGTTCGCCCGCGATCACTGGGCAATTTTCGAAACCGATGCACCTCTGGGTTCGGCGGCCGGCACGACGTTCACCTTTCGTCTCACCCAACAGTATGGCGCCGCCCGCATGATCGGACGACTGCGCCTCTCAGCACTGACGGGCCGGATCGGCGGCACCACGATTCCCGCCGGAGTCGCCGCCGCTCTCGCCGTCGCTCCGGCCCAGCGCACCGCGGCACAGACCGAGGCCTTGCACGCGTATCATGTCGCCTCGGACCCCGCGGTCGCCGCGCTGCGGCAAGAAAAAACCCGGCTCGCCTCGCTGGTCACCCCGGTATCCAGCCCCCGCACACTCGTCATGCGCGAGCTCGCGCAACCGCGCGCGACCACCGTCATGACGCGCGGAAACTTTCTCGATCCCGGCGAACCGGTGCAACCGGGCACCCCCGCCATACTGCATCCGTTCCCTTCCTCGACTGCCCAGCCCACCCGCCTCGATCTCGCGCGTTGGCTGGTCGATCCGGAGAATCCGCTCGTGGCCCGCGTGACCGTCAACCGCTGGTGGGCCGAGTTTTTCGGTCGCGGGCTCGTCGGCACACCGGAGGATTTCGGGGCGAAGGGCGACGCGCCGACCCATCCCGAGTTACTCGACTGGCTCTCCGTCGAATTCGTCGAACACGGCTGGAGCATGAAACACCTTCACCGCCTCATCGCCTTGTCCGCCACCTACCGCCAGTCGTCGCGTATCTCTCCGGAGGCGTGGACCCGCGACGATCAGAACCGCCTCCTCGCCCGCGGCCCGCGCTTCCGCCTCGACGCAGAAGCCATCCGCGATAACGCCCTCGCGGTCGCCGGACTCCTCAGCCCAACGCTCGGCGGCCCGCCCGTCCGCCCGTTTCAACCCGCAGGTCTCTGGGACAACAAGGTCGGCGGCGAAAAAGTGACCTACGACCTGAGCACCGGAGAGGACGCGTATCGCCGCGGCCTCTACACGGTGTGGAAACGCGGCTCGCCGTACCCGAGCTTCATCAATTTCGACGCCACCGCCCGCACGGCGTGCACGGTGCGACGCTCCCGTTCTAATACTCCGTTGCAGGCGCTCACCCTGCTCAACGATCCCGTCTACGTCGAAGCCGCCCGGGCGCTCGCCACCCGCGTCGTCCGCGAATGTCCCGACGCTGCCGTGCCCGTTCGCCTCCGCCATGCGTTTCAACTCTGCCTCGCGCGCCCTCCGTCGCCCGTCGAGTTAGCCGCGCTCGAACGTTTGCACGCGCAACAGTCCGCCGCCCACCCCACGTCGGACACCGCCTGGCAAGCCGTCGCGAGCGCCCTGCTGAACCTCGACGAAATGATCACGAAAAACTGATGAACTCAAATAGCCTCCGTGTAGGAGCCCGCTTGCGGGCGATGCTCAGCGCACGAGGGCGGCAAGCACCCCGAATCGCTTGCCCGCAAGCTCCGACCTCCGCATTTCCCGCCTCCTGATCCGCCTGCCCATGAATCCACTTGAAGCCCATTATCGCGCCGTCACACGCCGCACGTTTCTGCAACGCTCCGGCGTGGGCCTCGGCGCGGTAGCGCTCGGCTCGCTGCTCAACGAGCGTCTCTTCGCCGCCGGCGCCGCGAATCCGCTCGCGCCGCGCGCCACCCATTTTCCGGCGCGGGCGAAGCGCGTGATTTACCTCCACATGGTCGGCGCGCCGTCGCAACTCGATCTCTTCGACCTCAAACCCGCATTGCGCGCCCTCGATGGGAAGCCTTGCCCGGACGAATTAATCAAGGGCAAGCGCTTCGCTTTTCTGCGGGGGTATCCGACCATCGCTGCCTCGCGTTTTGCATTTGCCCGCCACGGACGCAGCGGCGCGGAAATCTCCGAGTTACTGCCCCACCTCGCCACTGTGGCCGACGAGCTCGCGTTTGTGAAATCGGTCCACACCGACGAATTCAACCACGCACCCGCGCAGCTTTTTCTCCACACCGGTTTCGGCCGTCTCGGTCGGCCGAGCACGGGCGCGTGGGTCACTTACGGCTTGGGCTCCGAAAACTCCGATCTGCCCGCCTACGTCGTTTTGCAATCCGGCCCCCTCGCCGGGGCAGGCACGAGCCTGTGGTCGTCGGGCTTTCTGCCGAGCGTTCACCAAGGCGTACAGTTTCGCGGCGGCGGCGAACCGGTCCTGTTTCTCGATAATCCCAAAGGCCACTCCGCCACTGACCGCCGCCACGTTCTGGATACAGTGCGCACACTCAACGAGGCCCAACTCGCCGACACCGGCGACCCGGAGATTGCGACGCGCATCGAGCAATACGAACTGGCCTATCGGATGCAGACCGCCGTGCCCGGGCTCATGGATATTTCCCAAGAGTCGCGCGCCACGCTGGAACTCTACGGCGCGGAACCGGGTAAAGCGTCGTTTGCTAACAACTGTCTGCTCGCCCGTCGGCTCGTTGAGCGCGGGGTGCGCATGGTGCAGCTCTACGACGCCGACTGGGATCACCACGGTGACCTCGCCACGCGCCTGCCCCGCAAATGCCAGGACGTCGACCGCGGCATGGCCGCACTCATCCGCGATTTGAAACAGCGTGGTCTCCTCGAAGATACGCTCGTGATCTGGGGCGGCGAATTCGGCCGCACGCCGATGGCGCAAACGGATTCCGGTACCGGCGCGACCACCAAACTTGGACGCGACCACCACAAAGACGCGTTCACCATTTGGATGGCCGGCGGCGGCGTGAAACCCGGGATCACCTACGGCGCAACCGACGACCTCGGTTACAAGATCGCCGAACACCCCGTGCACGTCCACGACCTCAACGCCACGCTGCTCCACCTACTCGGCCTCGACCACGAGCGCCTCACGTATCGCTACCAAGGCCGCGATTTCCGTTTGACCGATGTGCACGGCACCCTCGTCAAGGGGCTGCTGGCCTGATCCAGAATGAACTGCACTCGGCATTCGCGCACCGGGCGCGTCCTCTTCGTCCTCACCACTTTTCTTGCCCTGGCCGGTGCCCACGCCGCGGACGCCACCCAAACCGCACCCGGGTTCACAGTGGAAAAAATCTACTCCGTACCGCGCGAGTCGCAGGGCTCGTGGGTCGCCCTCGCTCCGGATGGGGCCGGCGGCTTGTACGCGTCCGACCAATACGGCCCGCTCTATCGCCTCACGCTGCCGCGTAAAACCGGCGATACCGCGACTGCCCGCGCGCTCGCTCTGCCGATCGGCGGCGTCCACGGCCTCACTTGGGTGGGGCGCGATCTCTACGCCGTCGCGGCGCAGAAGTCCGTTCACCCCACCGGTCTCCATCGCCTGCGCGACACCAATGGCGACGGCGAACTCGACCGCGTCGAACTCCTACACCCCCTCGACGGTGACGGCGAACATGGCCCCCACGCCGTCATGCCCTCGCCCGACGGTCAGTCACTCTACGTCCTCGCGGGCAACGCCACCCCCCTCCCCGCGCTCGCGCGCTCCCGCGTGCCGCAGCTCTGGCGCGACGACGCGCTCCTGCCACCCTTGGCCACCATCCTCGGCAGTGAAGCCAAGGGTCGCCTCGGCGGCGGTTGGATTTGCCGCACCGACCTCGATGGCCGCACGTGGGAACTCGTCGCCGGCGGCCTGCGTAACGCCTACGCGCTCGCCGTCGATCGGCGCGGCGAAGTCTTCACCTTTGACTCGGACACCGAGTTCGAAATCAACCTGCCGTGGTATCGGCCCACTCGCGTGTTGCACGCCGTCAGCGGGGCCGATTTCGGCTGGCGCGGCGGTATCCACAAAGTCCCCGAAACCGCGCCCGACGGCTGGCCCGCCGTGTTACCACTCAGCCTCGGCTCGCCCACCGCTGTGCTCTTTCCGCGCGAAGCGAAAATCCCGCCGCACTATCGCGAAGCGCTGTGGGTCGCCGACTGGAGTTACGGCCGCATCCTCGCACTCCAGCTCACCCCCGACGGCGCCGGTTTCCGCGCCACGTCCAAGGCGATCGTCACGAGCGTGCCGCTGCCCGTCACCGCGATCTGCGTGAACCCGGCGGACGGGGCGCTCTATTTCGCCACTGGCGGCCGGCGCACCGAGTCCGCCATTTATCGTCTCACGTGGACGGGCGATCCGGCGCTCGCCGCACAACCGGCACCGCCGCTCCCCACCCCTCCACCCGCAGTCGCCCAACGCAGCGCCCTCGAAGCCTTTCACGGCCGCGCCGACCCCGCCGCCCTCGCCACCGTCTGGCCCGCGCTCTCTCACGCAGACCCGATCGTTCGCCGCAGCGCCCGCACCGCCCTCGAAGCACAACCCGTCGCGACGTGGGCCGAGCGTGCCCTCTCCGAAACCGCTCCCCGTCCCGCACTCGCCGCCTTGCTCGCGCTGGCGCGGCTCGAAGCCGCGACGCATCAGTCCAGACTCCTCGCCGTACTCCAGCGCCACTTCACGCCTGCCCTCGAACCCTCCCTGAAGGACGAGGCGCTGCGGATCCTCACGCTGACGCTGATCCGCGGCGGCGAAATTTCCGCCGCACAGCGTGCGACGTGGGCCACCCTCCTCTCGCCGCTATTCCCTTCCGTGAATCCCACCCGCGACGCGACGCTCCTCGAACTCCTCGTGTTCCTCCGTGCGCCCGAGGCTAGCGTGCGCGGCTTCACCGCCCTCGAAGGCGCCGTCACTCATGAAGCGCAACTCGACCTCGTGCGCTCGCTGCGCGACCGCCTCGCCGAGTGGACCCCCGACCAGCGGACGCGTTACCTTGCGTGGCTGCACGGCACCGGCGATTGGCGCGGTGGCTCCAGCTTCACGTTGTTTTTAAAGGAACTGCGCAAGGAGGCCGTCGCCTCCGCACCCGAAGCCGCCCGCGCGGCCTTAGAAACCTCGCTCGCGGCCACCCTGGCCTCTGCGCGTATCGCCATTCCTAACACGTCTCGCACGACGAGCCATCCGTGGACCGTCGCCGAACTGACCACCCTCGTCGCAAAGTCTGCCCTCACGCGCGACGTTGTCCGTGGCCGGCGCGTGTTTGCCGCCGCGGGCTGCTTCGCCTGCCATACGTGCAATGGCGAGGGCGGCGCGCTCGGCCCGGATCTCACCGCCGCCGGCTCCCGTTTGGCCACCGGCGATCTCCTCGAGGCCATCGTCGAACCCAGCCGCGAAATCAGCGACCAATACGGCACGTCCGAAATCGCCCTGCGCGATGGTCGGCGGCTCTCTGGCCGCATCATCAACTACACTGAGCAAGGACTCGTCCTCTCGGAAAATCTTTTCGACCCGGCGCAAGGCGTGCGTCTCAAGGAATCCGAAATCGTCACGATCACGCCGTCGAAAATCTCGCTGATGCCGTCCGGCCTGCTGGACACGTTCTCAGCCAGCGAAATTCTCGACCTCCTCGCCTTCCTCCGGAGTGCGCCGTGACGCTAAAACGCCGCGGTGGTCTGCGGTCCGATCCGCGCACGCGCACCTGCTCCGATCCGAACTTCAAAACGAATACGTCGTCGTGAACTTCACCTCGCGCGGGGCCACGAGGTCGTAACGGCTGTAAGCGAGACCCCGGTTGCTGCCGGGAAGTATGAAACCGTCAGGCGCACCGGTGCCCGTCGCGATACGCACGGGAATGATCTCCGTTTTATTGAGGAGATTAGAGACGTTGACCTGGAAGCGCACGCGGCCCGGCAGCCGCGCGAACGAACAGGAGTAGGCGAGCATCGCCTCGGCCGACGAGATTTCCGTGCCGGTGATTTCGCGGCCGGCGGCATTCGCGCCGATGATATTCGCGCTGCGCCAGTAGCCGCCGCCGCCGATGGTGAGCCCCTTGAGGCGGCCGGACTTGAAATCGTAAGCAGTAAACACGCTCGCCTTGTGCGGGCGCACGCCCCAGCGCTTCTCGTTTTCTTCCTTCGTGTTGCTCACCGACTCCGTGAAATCGAAAATTTCCTGAGCAACCGTCGTCCCGCCGGTGCCCGTGGTGAGCGTCGAGGGATTGGCCGCGGGGGTCGTCGCGCCGAGCGCGATCCATTTGGCGACGGTCCCGCCGGGCAGATAAGCACTCGGATCAATCACGTAGCGGCCCGTGGCATCCTGCTTCACACCTTGCACGAGGCGCACGCCGCCGGCGGCGGGCTTGAGGCCATACCAGTCGACCATTTCGTTGCCGAGGCGCGTGCGGAGCGAGTCGGTGTAGGAATAATTGAGCAACAGCCGCCACTGGCGCGTAAGGTTGGCGGTGATACGGGCCTCGTAGCCGTGTGACACGAAATCGGACGCGACCGCGTTGGCCGGCGGCGTGTAGGCTTTATAGATCGCGGCCCAGTCGGCCGAGGTGATCGGGCGGCCAGTTCCGGCCAGCACGCTGGCGAAGGCGTCCATCACGCGCGTATTGAGGCCGGGCGCGCCGGCGATGCCGGTCGAGGTAATGCGCCCTTGCTCTTCGGCATCGAAACGCACGAGACGCGCACTCAGCCGCCCAGCGAGCAGATCCAGGCCGATGCCGTAGTCCTCGCCGCGGCCGTGCGAGAGCGGCGCGAGGTTGCCGAGCGGAAACACCGTGCGCGCGAGCGGCGGTACCCCCACGTTGGAGGACTGGTTGGCGATGAGTGAAAACCAGTCGTTGACGTGGAAGACGGCGCCGAGGGTGCGCGTGTTCGCGTTGACGTTGGTCACGGTCGCTTTGGCTGGATCACGATCGGGGCGATCGCCGATGGCGGAATCCGTATAATAACCGAACTGGTTCACGCTGACGCGATCCGTGCGGTAGCCGAAGGTCGTCACGAAGCGATCGCGCCAGAAATAGCTTTGCAGGACGGCGAGACCGCTCTCGGTGTCCTGCCGCATACCGCTGTTGTTGGCACCGGCAGCGTCGTTGGCAAAGGCGAGCGGGTAAGCGCGACCACCGAAGTTAAAGGACTTCGGCAGCTGCCGCCAGTCACCCGCGCGATAGGAGTCGAGTTGGCCTTCCGCGATATAATTGCGCACGGCGATGCGGTTGTTGGCGGCACTGGCGAGGGCGCCGAACGGGCTGCCCACGAGCGAGAGCCAGGACAGTTCATTGATATCGGTTTGCGCGGAGGTGGCCGCGGCCGCGGCCAGGCGATGACGGCCGAGCCACGTTGGCTCCGGATCGAACGCATAGGTGGCGGAAACGCGCGACTCGCGGTACTCGCCAAAATGGATGTCACCGCGCCAATTTCCCTCGACGTAGAGCCGGCCAGCGAAGGGATTCGCCGGGCCGTTGAGGCCGAGGGTGGTGTTCGGCTCGCCGCGGAACGTGGGGTCGTTGCCGACGAGCGTTCGGGTGGTGAGCGTCGTGCGCTGGGCGTGGTGCGCGAGGTTGAAGCTGAGCTTGCGCGTGGGCTGCCAGTCGGCGGAGAGCGTGTAATTGTGCAATCGCTGCTCGCGGAGTGAACCGGGGCCGCCGGCATTGCCGCGTTTGGGATTAAACAACGGATCGGTCATGATGAGCGCAGAGGTGGTGCGGCCGGGCGTGCCGTCAGGCGCACGCACCGCAGCGTTGTTGTAAGACCCAGAGAGATAGGTGCCGATGGCGTCGAAGATCGTGCCGTCGTTTTCGATGAACGTCGCGCGGCGGTTCAAGCCGCCGGTCGTGCCGTTGCGCGTGGTGACGCCGAGCGCAATCATCGCGGCAGTGGGCGCGGCGGTGGTCGGAGCGAACGTCACCGCGCCGACGCCGCGCGCGTTGCGGTTGTCATACCACGCGAGCATTTCGTCGACGGCGGGCAGGGTCTTAATCACGGCCCCCTGATCACGGCCGGTCTCGCCCATCGCCTGCAGGGTCAACGTCCGCGTCGGGCGCGCGGTGACTGCAGCGAAGATCCGGCGCTTGTCTTGGAAATCGAACTGGCGCCAGCCGCCGTTTTCCTGGTGCAGCCCAGCGAGCGAGAGTGCGAGCCGGTCCTTTACGAGCACGCGGTTCACATCGATTTCGGAGCGACTGCGATCCCACGAGCCGAAGCCGTAGCGGAGGTTGGCGCTGCTGCGATGCGTGACGGCGGTCTTGGAAGATTGGTTAAGCACGCCGCCCGGCGCGCCGACGCCGAAGAGGAGGGAGTTGGCACCGCGCGTATCGTCGAAGCGCCCCACGCGGTAGGGATCCATATTGGTGATACTGGTGAAATAATCCATGCCCTGGCTCGCTGCGAGGCCGCGGACCATCGTGCGGTTAAGAAGATTCTCTCCGCTAATCGACGGATTCTGGCCGGGCTGGCCAGGCTGCCACGCACTGGTATCCAGCTCGGAGTTCACCGTGAAATTGAGCAGGCCCGCGAGGTCGGTGATCGCGAGATCGTCGAGAAATTCCTTCGTGAACACGGACACGGAGCCCGCGGTGTCGCGCAAGCGGGCGTTCAGGCGCGAGCCGGCGAGGGTGTTTTCCGCAGCGTAACCGGTGTCGCGCGAAGTATCGACGGTGAACGGGCTGAGCTCGACCACCGGCTCCGCGGCTGAGGCGCGAGGTGCGACCTGCGCAAAGAGGGGACTGCCCGTGTTCAGCAATAAGGCAAAAGCAAGGATCGTGAGACGCAGTTTATTATTCATGGGGAGAGGAGCATGGTATGAACGACACACTTCGCTCACACAAAAGAGGAGCGAATTGCGGGTCGGCC
>CANIJN010000060.1 GCA_947467625.1 Opitutia bacterium
ACGCTCGTGCTGCCGGGCGTGGCTTCGATGCGGGCGATGCGCTTCTGATTCACGCCCATTAATTCGCCGACCTGCGCCTGACTGAGGCCCTGAGCGGCACGCAAGGCCTTGAGCACGGCTTGGGCTTGGGCCGGCGTGTCGAGAGGATAGTTCATGGCGGGATAATTACTACTCAAAGATAGTAATGTCAAGTTACTATCTTTAAGTAGTAAAGTGGATTTACTATCAATATGTAGTAAAGCCGGTGGGTGAGTGATCGCCTTACCGTGCCGTCGGGAAGAGTAGTGGGAGGTCGCTGGAAGGCAGCAGTCAGACGTCGTAAGTTCCGATCACGTCTCAGCTCGTCGGCCGCAATCTCGAATTCTCGGTCGTGAAAAAATCCGTAGTCGGGCTACGGCGGACGGCGTATCGGTCGAGGAGTCGCACCGACGGGTGCGGAGGGATTTTATCGGGAAAACCTCAGGTCGCAAAGATTCTCTAAATGGACGGAATCGTGGCGACCGCAGCAGGAGGTTTTCGGGGGCGCCGTGCCTTCGCATGGGGAGCTATCTGTGATGAAGGTGCGCGCAGCGGGTCGCAAAAAAAGGCCGCCCGGTGAGGGGCGGCCGAGGAGAACGATGATGAGGAACGAGGACGATTTCCTCAGCGGTATTCTTCGCCGGTGAGGGCGTTGATGATTTTGAAATTTTCGACGTGATAGTTGAGGTCGGCGCGGAAGGCCAACTTCACGCCGAACAATTTTTCCATGCGCACGAGCAGGTCGGCGTCTTCGCTGCGGAGACGTTCAAGGATGCTCGGGTGCACTAGGACGCGCAGCGAATATTCCTTGCCGTCGTTGCGCAACTGGAGGCGACGGACGACGGAACTGAGTTTGCGTTGGAGTTCCACCGAGACGGTCGTCGCACTCTTGACGATACCGCGACCGCGGCAATAGGGGCAATCGGTGTAGAGATTGGCCGAGAGCGACTCGCTCTGGCGTTGGCGGGTCATCTGCATGATGCCGAGCGAGGAAATCGGGAGGATGTGGTTCTTCGCTTTGTCGGTAGACATCAGCTCGACCATTTTCTCGTAAACCGCGTTGCGGTGGCGGCGCTCCTTCATGTCGATGAAGTCCATGATGATCAGACCGCCCAAATTGCGAAGGCGGATCTGGCGCGCAATCTCGGCGGCGGCCTCAAGATTGACAGCGTAGATGACGTTCTTCTCGTCGCCGCCGCGGTTTTTGTGGGAACCGGTGTTCACGTCGACGGCGATCAGGGCCTCCGTTTCGTCGATGATGATTTCGCCGCCGGAGGGGAGCGGCACCTTGCGCTGGCCGGTCTGCTCGATCTGGCGCTCGATGTTGAAGCGCTCGAAGATGGGGATGCTGTCCTTGTAGAGTGCGATTTTACTGGCGCTGCGTTTCGAAATTTGGGCCACGAGCTTTTGGGTGCGCGCGTGGTCGTCCTTGCTGTCGATGAGCACGCGGTCGACCTCTTCGGTGAGGAAGTCGCGGACGGTGCGTTCGACGAGGTCGGGCTCCTGGTAGAGGCACGCGGGGGCGCGGTCGTTCTTCATCTTCGTCTGGATGTCTTCCCACGTTTTGAGGAGGAGGTGGAGATCGCGGACGAAGTAGCGGGCTTTTTTGCCTTCACCGGCGGTGCGAACAATGACGCCGACGCCTTCGGGAATGGTGAGCTCGTTGATGAGGGTTTTGAGGCGTTTGCGCTCGGCCATGTCCTCGATTTTGCGGGAGATGCCGCAGCCGTCGGAGAACGGTGTGAGGATGAGGTAGCGGCCGGGGATGGAGAGATTGGTCGTGGTGCGCGGGCCCTTGGTGCCGATGGGACCCTTGGTGACCTGGATTACGATCTCGCTGCCGGGAGGATACATCGAAGGGATGTCCTTCACGGTCGGCTCGGCGGGGCGGGGCGGGGCGTTCTTCTTTTTGTTCACGCGCACGACTTCCACGGAGGAGTCGGTGGCGGCGGGGAGCATGTCCCAGTAGTGGAGAAACGCGTTCTTGGAGTAGCCGATATCGACGAACGCGGCCTTGAGGCCGGGATCGAGATTTTTGACGCGGCCCTTGTAGATGCCGCCGACCATGCGGCTATCGGACTCGCGTTCGATTTCAAACTTCTCGAGGCGGCCGTCGACGAGGAGGGCGACGCGTTTTTCGAGCGGTTCGGAATTGATGATGAGCTCGCGATAGGAGCCCTTCTCTTTTTGGAAGACCGCGAGGATCTTTTGGAGGAGCGGGCGTTGTTTGGCGCGTTCCTGGGCGCCAGCTTTGAGTTCGTCGGTGTCGACGGGTCCGGCTTCAGACTGGGCGGGGGGATTGACGAGTTCCTCGTCGTATTTGGCGGCGACGTCGGGAGGGACGCCGGTGGATTGCGATTGATCGCTCATGGTGCGTGTCGTGTGGGTTATGCACGGCGGCACTCGGTGCGGTAGTTGCGGCACAGGAAATTCCGGCAGAGCGGTCGTTGGTGCGAAGAAGGGGCTTCATGCGAAGTCCTTCCTGAAGCGCCAGACGCTCTGGACCAGTCCTTGCAGCAAGCAGCAACTAAGCACGAAAGAGCCACCGTAGCTGATGAAGGGAAGCGGTATGCCCGTGATGGGCACGAGGCCGATGGTCATGGCGATGTTCACAAACACGTGCACGGCGAACAACACAGTGACGCCGATGGCGAGCAGAGTGCCGAAGCGGTCCCTTGCGGAACCGGCGATGCGAATGCCGTTGAACAGAACCAGACCGAACAGACCGAGAACCGTGAGGCTTCCCAGAAATCCTTTTTCCTCGGCGATGACCGAGAAGATAAAATCGTTGTGCGCGACCGTGCGGGGCAGGTAGCCGAGTTGGGCCTGCGTGCCCTCGGTCCAGCCCTTGCCGGTGAGGCCGCCAGAGCCGACCGAGATAAGGGACTGGCTTTGGTTCCAGCCGGCACCTTTGGCGCCGACCTTGTCGGGCCAGACGAAACCCACGATCCGGTTGCGTTGGTAATCTCGAAACGGGAGCCAAGAGCCGGAGACGTTTTGCTCCGCATGCTTCCATGGATAATTATGGGACTCGATGTAGCTCTTGTAGTTATAGATATCCCAAGTCACCAAGCCCAAGAGGAGGGCGAACACGCCTAGCGCTCCCGCGAAGAAACGCGCGGAGAGTCGGGAAACGTAAAGCATAGAAAAAACCATCGGAGGCAGAACAATCGCCGATTTGAGGTCGGGTTGTTTCAGGATAAGGATCATGGGCGCGCCCACCGCAAGGGCCAATTTCCCCAAGGTGCCCAAGGATTGGGTTAGGGTGCCGATTTTTGAGCGGATCAGGAGGCTCGCGGTGATCAGCAGCACGGCAATTTTGGCGGTTTCCGATGGTTGGAACGAGAAATACCCGAGGTCGATCCAACGATGGGCGCCCCACTTGAGGTTTTGGCCGTTGTTAAGGAACAGCACCAGCACGAGGGGCAGGAGGCAGGCGGCATAGAACCAGTGCGCGACGCTGAGCCAAAAGCGGTAGTCGATGAGGGAGACCGCCAAATAGACGCCAGCGCCGAGACAGAGAAAGATGAGCTGTTTGATCCAGTCTTCCCCTTGGGCGGAAAGTTGAGCGGAGTAGATGAAAGCGAGCCCGAAAAGCCCTAGCCCTGCCAAGGCCAGCGGGGTGAGGAGATCCCACTGGGTGCGCGTCGTCGGTTTGAAGACGTTGAGGTATTCGGTGGGCGAGGCGAGATTCACGAGAGTCGGCGATTCCACTGCTCAGGGGGTTCCTCTGCAAGGTCGCATCATCAGGAGCGCGCGAAACGGGAGCGCTCTTTACCGCCGCCGGAGTGGCCCCCACCCGGTCTGGCTGCCTAAAGCGCAAGGTCAGGCCCGTCGGATTTCTCCGGTAGGCGTGAGCGAAAATCGCCGGACAGCCCGCTCACCCTGACGGCGCGCTCACCTGGAGGGCGCGCTCACGCGAGCGGCACGACGAGGTGGTCGGGTGAGTGGCGTTCGCCGGTCTTAGTGTTTTTTTGCGTCGGCGTGGACGCCGTTCATCATGATGCGGTCGGTCCAAGCGAGAACGAGGGCGGAGAGGAGAAATATCGTATGGATGCCCACCTGCCAGGCGATGGCCTCATTGACGATCTTGAACGTGGGCTCGCGGACTTGGATAAATGTTTTCAGCAGGTGGATCGAAGAAATGCTGATGAGAGCGGTGCCAAGTTTGATCTTGAGGACGCCGGCGTTCACATGGCTGAGCCACTCGGGTTTGTCGGCCTTGCCGCTGAGATCGAGGCGGGAGACGAAGGTTTCGTAGCCACCGATGACTACCATAATGACGAGATTGGCGACCATCACGACGTCGATCAGGCCGAGGACACCGATCATGATGTGCGTGCTGACGGTCTCGACGTCGCCCCCAGCGAGGAAAACGTGCAGCATGTGCCAGAGTTCGGCGAAGAACTGGCAGACGTAGACCATTTGTGCGACAATGAGGCCGAGGTAGAGGGGGGCCTGGAGCCAGCGGCTGGAGAAAATCGAGCCTTCGACGGCGCGCTCGAGCAAGGATGCGTCGGGTGCATCGCCCTCGGTTTCGGGTGGCGGTGGTTGGGAATGGGTGTGGGAGGACATAAATGGGGAAAGGTTGGAGCGCGTGAATGCGGGAGGGAGAGAGAGCGGTTGCGGGAGTGGCCCGCAACAAAAACTTGAGAAAGCGGACTGACGTCCGACGCCAAGCGGACAGTGGGTAGCGGGCAGCGCGAGGCTTCAGCTCGCGTTTTGAAGCACGAGTGGCGAGCGATGATTTTTCGGATGGGGGCTGAATCCTGGCGCGACCGCGGGCTCAGATCGCCCCGATGGCTTCGTCGAGGACGGCGAGGAGGAAATCGGCGTCAGCGGGCGTGATGTTCATCGGCGGGGCGCAGCGGATGGTCTGGCCCCAGAGGCCGCCTTTGCCGAGGAGCAGGCCGAGCTCGCGGGCGTTTTCGACTGCTTGGGCGCACTCTTCACGACCGGGAGCTTTCGTCGCGCGGTCCTTCACAAACTCGATGCCGAGCATCAGGCCCTTGCCGCGAACATCGCCGATGACTTTGTGTTTGGCTTTCAGTTTCTCCAGGCCAGCGAAAAGGTAGGCACCGAGTTTGAGGCAGTTCTCTTGGGTCTTTTCCTGCTCGATGACTTCGAGGACGGCCTTACCGATCGCGGTAACAACGGGGTTGCCACCGAAGGTGTTGAAGTGAGTTTTCTGCGTCATGACCGCGGCGATTTTCGGCGTGGTGACGACCGCGGCGAGCGGAGCGCCGTTGCCGATGCCCTTGGCCAGCGTGACGATGTCGGGGAGGACGCCCTGCGTCTCGAAGCCCCAGAAGTGGGTGCCGGTGCGGCCGAAGCCGGTCTGGACTTCGTCGGCGATGCAGAGACCGCCGGCGGCGCGCACGTGTTCGTAGGCGTGCTGGAGGTAGCCTTGGGGGAATTCGACGAAGCCGCCCACGCCCTGGATGGACTCGGCGAAGAACGCGGCGATTTTTCCGGGCGTCGCATAGTTGATGAGGTCTTTGACATCGTCGGCGTATTTCACGCCGGCGTCGGGGTCGCCGTAGCCGAAGTGTCCGCGGTACGGATACGGAGCGATCGCGTGGTGGACGCCGGAGGAATGGGGCGTGTTAAATTTCCAGCTACTGTGGGCGGTGAGGCCCATCGAGGCGGGGCTGCCGCCGTGGTAGCCGTTGCGGAGCGCGATGGCGTCGTAGTTGCCGGTGGAGAGGCGCGCCATGAGCAGCGCGAGGTCGTTGGCCTCGGAGCCGGAGTTGACGAAATAAACGACCTTGAGATCGCCGGGCATTTTCCCGGCGAGTTTTTCGGCGAAGGCCCCGATGTTGGGGTTGAGGTAAATGGTGGTGGAGTGCTGGAGCGTGGCGTTTTGGGCGTTGGCGGCGGCGAGGACGTGCGGGTGGCAGTGGCCGACGCTGACGGTCACAATGCCGCCGAGGCCGTCGAGGTAGCGTTTGCCGGTGGAGTCCCAGACGTACTGCATTTTGCCCTCCACGATCATGATCGGCTGCTGATAGTAGAGGAAAAGGCCGGGGTTGAGGAATTGTTTGCGTTGCGCGAGCACCTGATCGAGCGGGGGACCGGCGTAGGGCTGCGGCTGATGCGGGGTGGGCGGGAGAGGGATGGATTTCATGGGTTCGGGTTGCGCGGAGAGTGCGGGCCTTGACGGGTGATGCCAATGGAGCGAAACGCGTGGCGTTTACGCCGGAGTTGGCAGCGTGCTCTCGAGGGCGTCGCAGGTGAGGGCAACCCCGCGTTCTGAGCGGATACGCTGGCCCTGTTTGGCGGCGAGCTGAGCGATGTGCGGGTCGCCCAGCAGCGGGGTGAGTGCGCGGGCGCAGTTGGCTGCGGTGTAGTGTGGGCGCGAGAGCGTGCGGCCGACGCCGAGCCGGACGATGCGCGCGGCGTTGTCGAACTGGTCGTGGGCGAAGGGCACGATGAGCATGGGGCGACCGGCCCGCAGCGCCTGCGCGGTGGTGCCGACGCCACCCTGATGAACGACGACGGCGGCGTGCGGGAAAATCTGGGCGTAGGGGAGATAGTCCCACGCGAGGATCGTGGGCGGAAGGTCGGGCGGCGGGAGATTTTTTCCGAGCAGGAGTAAGGCGCGTCGGCCGAGGAGTTGAGCTGCGCGGGCGCTGGCGGTGTAGAAATTATTTGCCGCGAAAACGGCGGCAGAACCCAGTGTGAAGACGATGGGCGGGGCACCGGCGGCAAGGAAGGCCGCGACGGCGGGCGGGAGAGGCGTGGGCGAAGCAGTGGCGGAGGGATCTTCGTTTTCGTCGTAAAAGCAGAAGCCGGTTTGCACCGTGCGGGCGGACCAGTCGGGTTGTGGCGATTGGAGGACGGGAGAAAAAAGGGCGAGGTCGAGGAGCGGGGAGTGCTTACCGGCGAAGAGTGGGTTGCCGCCGGGGGCGAGGCCAAGTTCCCGGCGGAAGGCGCGGACCGGGGCCCACCATGAATACGTGAGGAGGGCGGCGCAGCGGTTCATGGCGCGCACGACGAAGGGCGGGCACGCGTGCAGCCACGGGCCGCCACCGCGGAAGGGTGGGATGCACGGATCGTGGATGGAAAAATACGACAGCGGTGCGAGCGCATAGGACACCCAGCGGAGTCCAGTCTGCTCGACGAGGAGCGGAGCGGCATAGACGAGCTCGTTGGTGATCAGTAGGTCGGCACCGGCGCACGCGCGTGCGAGGTCGCCGTGCATCGCGCGCACGGCGGGCAGCATTAATTCACGGAGCAAATATTCGGAGCCGCGCGGGCCGTCCATGACGCGGCGGACGAGGCCGGCATCGAGGATGGAGATCGCGGGGCGCAGGGAAGCAAAGGTATAGCCGAGGGCCGAGATTTTTTCTCGGTAAAGTTCGGACGTGGCGAGCACGACGGTGTGACGGCGGCGGCGAAGTTCGTGCGCGAGCGCGAGGACGGGATGCAGATCGCCCAGTGAACCGAAGGTGGCGATGACCAGGCGGGACACGGGGAAGGACGGCGAGCGGCGGGAGGCGGAATGGAAGGGTGGAGCGGCGCGCTATTTTAGACGCACGGGTGTCCCTGGGCGGGCACCGGTGAGCTGGGCGTCGCGGATGACGGGGACGCCGTTGACGATCACCTCGGTGAAGCCGACAGCGTAGTGGTGAGGATCGTCGTAGGTGGAAGGATCGGACACGGTCGCGGGATCGAAAATGACGATGTCGGCGAAGGCACCGGGGCGAAGTTCGCCGCGGTCGCGCAGCTGAAAGGTTTTTGCGGGGAGCGAGGACATTTTGCGGACGGCGTCCTCGAGGGTAATCACTTTTTGGTCGCGCACGTAGCGCGCGAGGATGCGGGCGTTGTTGCCGTAGCCGCGCGGGTGGGGCACCGCGTCGCCGAAGCGGCGCACACCGGCATCGGAAGCGATCATCGTGAAGGGTTGCGCGAGGAATTTTTTGAGGTCGGGTTCGCTCATGCCGTGAAACACGCCTTGGGCGCCGCCGCGCGACTCGATTTCGAGGATAGTCTCGATCTGGTCGTCGAGGGTGTCGGCCCCGCGGAGGATCTTCGCGGCTTGCGGGATGGTTTTTCCGTTGAGGCGTCTGTCGGCCTTAAAATTGGCGACGACCGCGTAGGTGTAGTCGCCGCGTTTGCCCTTCGCGATGGAGTCTTTCATTTCGGCGACCATGCGTGCCTTGGTGGCGGGATCGGCGAGACGTTCCTGGTAACGTTTGGCGCCGCCCTCGCGGAATTCGGAATCGATGAGGGCAGAGATGCCCGTGCTGGAGGCCGTGTAGGCGTATTGATCGTGGGTGATCGCGAGCCCGGAGGCGCGGGCCTTGTCGAGGTAGGCGATGATTTCATCGGCGCGGCCCCACGTGACGGGGCCAGATAGTTTCAGGTGAGAAACCTCGGCTGGAATCTTGGCCTCGCGGGCGATGGTGGTGAGTTCGTCGAGGGCGGTGAAAATGCCGGTGCTCTCGGAACGCATGTGGCTCGCGTAGATGCCGCCATGGGCCGAGGCGACCTTGGCGAGGGCGACGATCTCGTCCGTTTTGGCGAACGTGCCGGGGAGATAAATGAGACCGGTGCTGAGGCCGACGGCACCGTCCTGCATAGCTTGAGCGACCAGGGCGCGCATGTGGTCGAGTTCGGCGGCGGTAGGGGGACGGGCGAAACTGCCGCCCATGACTTGTCCGCGCACGGTATTGTGGCCGATGAGGGTGGCGACGTTGACGGCGACTGTGGTGCGAGTGATCGCGTCGAATAACTCGGCGACGTTGAGTTTCGAGCCGCCGCAGTTGCCCGTGACGATGGTCGTCACGCCCATGCGGAGGAAGTTTTCGGCGACGGGAAGGTCCGTGATATCTTCGGCGTGGGTGTGGACGTCGATAAATCCTGGGGCGACGATGCGGCCGGCGGCGTCGATTTCAGTGAGTCCCGTGGCGCCGGCAGGTAGCTGCCCGAGGGCGACGATGCGGTCGCCGCGGATGGCGAGATCTCCGGTGACGGCGGGCGCGCCGGTGCCATCGATGAGCGATGCGCGGCGGATGATGAGGTCGTAGTCTTGAGCGCGGGCGATGACGGTGCAGAATAAAACCAGCGGGAAAAGGCGTCGCATGATGGGCCGGAGCGTGGAGCGAAAGCGGAAAAAGAAAAGGCCGCCGTCGCGGTGGGCCCCGCGTTTGTTGAGAGGCCTGCAATCGTGGGGCACTCGGTGGTTGCGCTGAGCAAGTAGGCACGGGACGAGCAGGGCACGGGTGTCGAGAATTTCGGGATTGAGCCACGGTTACGCCGACGGTGGCAGGTGAGACGAGGACGGTGTCGGCATCCGCGGTCGTGAACTCGGTGATTCGGCGGAAGACCTAGAGTTCGCCGGACGCGCAGGAGGCCTGACCGCTTTCGCCGCCCTCGGTCGAAGGCCTGATGGGATAAACGACGCTGCTCTTGGTGATACGCGTCTCGACGTAGTGTCCGACGAGTTCGTGGCTGCGGCTTTGGCGGGAAATTCCGCGGCGAGCGCGCCGATGGCGGCTTTCAAGGGGGATTCACAGGGGAGACGCTTTTGATACCCGAGGACGTGTCGACCGGGGCGGCGCGGCGTTGTTTCCGCTGCGCCTGATTTGTCACGTAAGTGACGCGAATAAGGCGGACCGGTGATAGTTCCGCGACGGTGGCGGACGCGGTTTGACCGGCACACGGGAAGACCGCCTGTGTGGAAAAGTCGCTGCGGAACTCAACCCGCGATCGACACTACAAAGATCAGATTGAACACCTCCCACACCGATCCATGAAGTCTACCAAAATATTCCTCCACGTGTGCGCCGCTCTCGTTGCGCTCCCGATGAATCCCTTGCTCCGGGCGCAGTCCGCAGCCCCCGCGGCGGCCGACGCTGCGACCAAAATGGACGCCTTCGTCGTCCAGTCGGTGGCGGCGGCCACGGCCAACACCCTCGCCGACAAACAACAGATCACTCTCCAGCCGGCGGCGGCGAGCGTGATCAATGTGATTAAATTTTTGCCCGGCGTGAGCCTTTCCCAAGGCGATGCGATCGGTGGCGACGACTGGTCGACGCGGATCAACATCCGCGGTTTTACCGAGGGTCAGCTCGGCTTCACGGTGGACGGCGTCACGACGGGTTACACGTCTTACGGCGGCGGCGCGAAGCCGAACCGCTACATCGACATCGAGAACCTGGCCAGTGTCGTCGTCTCGCAAGGCGCGGCCGAGATCAGCTCGGCCTCCACGCAGGCGCTGGGCGGCACCCTCGCTTATTTTACGGATGTGCCGCGGGAGTCTTTCACGGTGCTCACGAAGCTCACGGGCGGATCGTTCGACACGCAGCGAGCGTTTGTCCGGCTGGATACGGGTAAGTTCGGCGGCAATACGAGCAGCGCATTCCTGAGCTTCTCCACGCAGCAGTATGACAACTGGGTGCGCGACTACGTCGGCGGCGACAAGGCGCTCTCGAAGCGCCTCCATGCGGACGCGAAGAGTGTGACCCAGATGGGTAACCTCAAGCTCACCGCCTACGCGGGCATCGATAACGTGAATCCGGAAATCAATTTCCAAGGCGTGTCGCTCCAGCAGTTCGCGCAGGATCCGCACAACGATCGGCTCACGTTCCGTTTTACCGGGAAACCGAATCCCGACCAGAACTACGCGCCTACCTGGACGACGATCCGCACCAATACGCTCGGCTACTTGAAGTTTGAGTCCCCGGTGAGCGACGCGCTGAACGTATCGTTCCAACCGTATTGGGCGCACCAACAGGGCAAGGGCCAGTTCCTGCCTCCCTACCAAGTCCGCCGCTTCGATCTCGCGGGGAATCCTTCCCGAGAGAGCAACTACGTCCCGGCGAGCCGCGCCGCCTCGGCGCTCGTCTTCTTCGCGGACGGCAGCGGCAATGATATCGCTCCCGCCAATCCCACGACGGGCGCGGCCGCGGCGGATCCGTTCAACATTGCCACCTACACGTGGCTGACTTCCGCCCAGCAGACTGCGGCCAAGCCGCTCTCTTCGGCGCGTTTCAGCCGCTACCTGAACAACCGCTATGGCGACAACCTCGGGCTGACCCTCAAGGCGGGCGGCGGTCACGAGCTGCATTTCGGCATGTGGAACGAACTCCAAGAGCGCGAGCGCTACCGCTCGTGGCACGCGGTGATTGATCCTACCCAGAGCTCGGCCTTCAACGACGGTGCCTACCTGAAGTCGTTTCACTGGAACTACCGCACCACGACCCATATGTTTTACGCCGAGGACAAATTCACGATGGACAAGCTTACGGTCAACGCGGGCGTGAAGTATTTTAGTATCGAGTTTAAGGGTACCCAGTCGCTGCTCCAATCCGACGGCACGACTTATTCGAAGACGATCCAGAGCAATTCCAAGGCGCTGCCGAGCGTCGGCGCGATCTACAAGCTCGATGCTGCGAGCGAGCTCTTCGCGAGCTACACGCAGAACTTCTCTGCGCTGAAGGACACGCTGTTCACGGACAACGTGACCGCGACCGGTACTGACTACTCGCGCGTGAAGCCGGAATACGCCGACAACTTCGATGGGGGCTACCGCTATGCCGGGCGCAACGTCGGTCTCTCCGCGACGGTCTACCACATCACTTACACCAACAAGATCGTGAATCTCAGTGGCACCGCCGCCAAGGATTACACCAACACGGGTGCCGGCAGTGTGCTCGTGAACGTCGGCGGTCTGGAGTCCTACGGCACCGAGCTCGCCGCAAATTATCGCTTGGGCGGTGGTTTCAGCTTGCTCGGCACCTTCAGCTCCAATCGCGCGACCTACACTGAAAACACGCCTGATGGCACGATCCTCAAGGGTAAGCGAGTCGTCGATACGCCTGATCTGATTGCGTCCTACGGGTTGCTCTACAACCGGGATGGTTTTAGTGCCGGTCTCGTGGGCAAGAGCACGGGCAAGCTCTACGGTAGCTATAGCAACGACAATTACGCGAAGGCCTACTCGGTGTTCGACTTCAACCTCGGCTACACTCGCACGTTTCCGGGCCGTGATTTCATTCGGAGCATCGGCTTCGATCTGAATGTGGCCAACGTCGCCGATAAGAGCTATCTGGGAGCGGTGTCGACGAACGACCAGGGCTACGTCAAGAGCGACGCCACCGGTACCACGATGCTTTATAACATCGGCGCACCGCGTACGGTGAGCTTCTCGGTGAGCCTCGGTTTTTGATCCCGCCAATTTGTAATATAAAACCTGATGCGCGGCGCGGCCTATCCGCGCCGCGTTTTGTCTTTTAGTTTCCCTCCTTTATTATGAACCGTCGCTCCTTCTTCAATCGCTCCGCCGCGCTCGCCCTTGGCACCGCCGTCGGTTCCTCGTCGGGCCTCCTCGCCGCAGCCTCCGGTCCGTCGGCGGGTCGCCGGCGGGTGCTCCGCGCCGCCCATCTGACTGATCTACACGTCATGCCCGAAATGGAGGGATTCCAGAATCCGGCCGCCGGCATGGCCGAGTGCATCCGCCACGCCCAAGCGCAGGCTGACAAGCCGGATGTGCTCTTTTTCGGAGGCGATCTGATTATGGACGCGCTGAAGCTGGAGAAGGAAAAAGTGACGGCCCAGTGGGACGTATGGGGGAAAGTCGTATCGGCCGAAGTGAAAATCCCGGCGAAGCTTTGTCTGGGCAACCACGATGTGTGGGGTTGGGGGATACGGGATGCGGCGCTCGAAGGGGAGGCGCTCTACGGCAAGACCTTCGCGCTGGAGCGGCTCGCGTTGAAAGACCGCTACTATTCCTACGATCAGGCGGGCTGGCACTTTGTCGTGCTCGATTCCGTGCAGCGCGATTACGGCAACAAGCACGGCTACACGGCGCGCCTCGACGATGCGCAGTTTGCGTGGCTGGCGAAAGACCTCGCGGCCACGCCGGCCGCCATGCCTGTGTGTGTGCTCTCGCACATCCCCATCCTCAGCGCCTGTGTCTTTTTTGATACGGATCTGGAGGCGACCGGGAGTTGGGTGATTCCGGGCGCTTGGACCCATATCGACGCGCGCCGGATCAAGGATCTGTTCCGTAAGCACGCCAATGTGAAAGTGTGCCTGAGCGGTCATGTGCATCTGGCCGACGACATTACTTATCTCGGCGTGCGCTATCTCTGTAACGGGGCCGTCAGCGGTGGCTGGTGGAAGGGCGACTACCAGGAATTTCCGCCGGCCTATGCGCTCGTGGATTTCTACGATGACGGTTCGGTGGAGAACCGCTTGGTGCCTTATCGCCGAGCTTGAGGGGGGCGTCATGTCATCGGTTGTCGTCGAGCCCCATGCGGCGGAGTTGCTCGCAGACGTACGCGAGACCTGTGCGTCGGTGCGTGAGCAGTTTCCCACTGCGCGCTGCCTAGCGTTTTGGGATTTCGACGGCACGCTCCTGCGGGGCGACTGCACCGAGGGTTATGCCGAGCGCGGGCGGGAGGTCTACCCGGGGCTCGCGCGCCTCGCGATCGCGCGGGGACTATCGGCGGATTATCCGGTCGCGCGCGGTTACGCGGCGTGGAAGGATGATTATGCGGAGCTCAAGCGGCGGGTTGGGCCGTGGCTCGCTTATCCGTGGATTGCCCAAGTGTGGGCGGGCGCCGAGGAGGCGGCGTTGCAGGAATTGGCGCGTCAGCATTTTTCGGTGACGCTGAGTCGGCACTACTTCGCCGCGTCGCGTCTCTGGTTCGATGGACTGGCGGCGGACGGGGTGGAGCAACACGTGATCTCGGCGAGCCCGGAGGTTTTTGTGCGGGGCGCAGCGGCTAGCCTCGGGATTGCGCCCGAGCGGATTCACGGCATCCGGGTGCGCGTGACCGACGGGCGGCTCACGCGCGAAGTCGTGTATCCGGTGCCGTTCGGCGAAGGGAAGTTGGCGCGGTTGCACGAGATCGTGCGGGCGAGCCAAGCCGAGTCGCCGCTGCAGCCGGTGTTTGTGATCGCGGCCTTCGGCAATGATTTTGTGACCGACGGACCTTTCGCCGCCTTCGTCGCGCGCCACGTTTTGCCGGCCGGGAAGCCGCTCGCGGTCATGATCAATGCGGGGTTGGCGCCGGCGGAATACCGGCACGTGTTCCGTTCGGTGCGACAGGCGCGGATCTTCGCGTCCGTCTGAACAGCCATGCGCGCGCAACCGACGCCCGACTCTCGCCGGTCGTGGCTGCTCCTGGGCGTGCTGGTGGCAGGCTATATCGGTGTTTATCTCTGCCGGAAAAATTATGCGGTCGCGGTGCCGTTGCTGCGGGAAGAGTTTGGTGCGACCAAGGAGGAGATCGGTCGGATCGCGAGTGTGGGCACGCTGGCTTACGCGATCGGCAAGATGGTGTTGTGCCCCCTCGCGGACCGGTTCGGCGGCCGGCGGTGCTTTTTCGCCTCGCTGCTGGTGGTGGCGGGGTTTGGCCTCGCGTCTGCCTTGTCCCCGACGCTCGGTGCACTCGCGATGGTTTATGCGTTCAACCGTTTTGGTGGCTCCATCGCTTGGGCCAGTATGGTAAAGCAGGTGCCGCCATGGTTTGGTCCGAAGAATTTGGCGTTAGCGTTGGCGGTACTGAGTTTGAGTTATGTCTTCGGTGGCGCGGCGGCGGTGGCTTTGGCCGGCGTTGTCGCGGATGCGAGTGGGCAGAGCTGGCGTGCCGTGATGGGTGTGCCGGCGGTGTTCGTGTTGCTGCTCCTCGCGGCGGCGTGGTGGCTGCTCCCGCGTGATTCCGGAGCGGTGAACGGAAAGGGCTCCGAACGATCGGGGCTGGGCGCGTCGGGATTCAGCTGGGGACTGGTGCGCGAGCTGGTGCGCTTGCGGGGATTTTGGGTGGTGAGTGCGTTGAGTTTCAGTCTGACGCTGGTGCGGGAGACGTTTAATGATTGGACCGTGGATTTTATCCGGACGGAGGGTGGAGCGCATTTACCGACGAGTGTCGCGGCGTTCCTCTCGACGCCCTTTGATCTCTGCGGGGCGGGGGGGATTCTCTTTGTAGGTGCAATGATGGGACGGCTCTCGGTGCGCGGCCGGGCGCGGTTGCTGGCCGGCAGTCTCTTCGCGTTGTGCGCCGTCCTGTTGGTGTTGCCGCGATTAGTGCTCCCTGGGGTTGGGCTTTACGGTGCCGGCCGTGGGGTTGATCGGTTTTCTTAGTCTCGGGCCCTGCAGTTTACTGGCCGGATATTTTGCGGTGCAACTGCGGGGCGAGGCCTGCGCCGGCACCGTCGCTGGGATCGTCGACTCATTGGGCTATGTCGCCGGATTGTTGGCGGGATCGGCGTTTGGGTGGCTGCTCGACCGGGGTGGCTATGCCCTCGGATTTTGTGTCCTCGCTGGAATCAGTCTGGTTTCGGCCGTGATTGCCTTGTCCTTAGAAGTAAAAGCACCAGCCCGCCTATCATGAAAAATCTTTCAACGTTGGTCCCGGCCGTCGTCCTTGATTGGGCGGGCACGATGATCGATCCCGGCTGCCTGGCCCCGGTGGTCGCCTTGCGAACGGTCTTGGCCCGCCACGGTCTCGTTGTCTCGGCGGCTGAGGCACGCGTCGGCATGGGCTTGGCGAAGAAAGACCATTTGCGCGGGCTACTGGTGTCCCATGGGGTGGGCGCGGCGACCGAGGAACTGTATCCTGCGCTTGAGCGGGAAATGTTTCTACAGTTGGAGCATCACGCGGTCTTGGTGGCGGGTGCTCGGGAGTTTGCCGATTGGTTACACGCCGGTGGAGTGCGGATTGGCACGTCCACTGGCTACACCGCCGAGATGATTCGGGTGGTGGCTGGGGCGGCGGGGCGGCCGGCGCCGTTCATGATGTATGCGAACGCGCTGCGCCTCGGGGTGTGGCCGCTCAGTTCAATCGTAAAGATCGGCGACACGCCGAGTGACATCGCGGAAGGGATCAATGCAGGTTCGTGGACCATCGGCGTCGCGCTTTCCGGGAATGCGCTGGGGCTTTCCGTGGCTGAGACCGCGGCGCTGGAGCCTGCAGAGCGAGCCGTGAAATTCGTGGCGGCGCGGGACTCTTTGCGGGCCGCCGGGGCGAGCTTCGTGGTGAACTCTGTAGCCGACTGCCCGCCCGTGCTGGAGGAGATCGCCGCCCGGATTAAAACGGGCGAGCGTCCGCTTCAGTAGAGACGCCCGATCACTTCTTCCGCCAGACCGAAGGACAGGGTCATGCCGGCACCGCCGAGACCGTTCACAATCGTGACCCCGGGAGCGGGCGAGGCGATAAACTCGCTGCCGCCGTCAGTGAGTTTGGGATACACGCCATGCCACCGCTCGGCGATTTCGAGGGTCGGGGCGACGGCGAACGAGCGGAGGTAGCCGAGGATGGCGGCGTTGATGTCCTCGCGGTCGAAGGGTTCCGGCGTGAGCCCGTAGTGGTGAGAGTCGCCGATCGTCAGCGCGCCGCGGGAGGTTTCCGAGAGCAGCACGTGCACGCCGTGGGCGACGTGAAAGGGGAATTCGGATTGCATGCGTGTCTTGAGCGCGGCCAGTCCGGCGCAGTGACGGAAGGATTCGTAGTGGGTGAGGGTAAGCCCGGCGCACAAGGCGGGGCCGAGTGACCAACCGGCGGGCTGGTCGACGGTGCGGAGCATTTGGAGTTTGCAGCGGGTGAGCGGCGCGGCGGCGAAGGAAGCGGGAAAGAGCGTCTCGAAATCCGCTCCGCTGCAAATGATCGCCTGTTCGGCGAACACGGGGCCGACCGACGTGTCGATCCGAGGTAAGTTGATCGCGTGGACGGTCGTGCCGAATTGGAGGGTGACGCCGTGCCGATCGCGCAGCCACTCGGGGAGGGTGCGGATCGCTTGGCGTGGGTCGACGGTGGCTTCGGTGGGACTCCACAGTGAGCCACGCAGACCGGTGGGGTTCACGACGGTGCTGCGGAGGAGCGTCTCGGTGGGACTGAGCAGGGCGCGGCCGTGGTTGTCGCCCATCGTCGGGCCTGCGAATTCGTTGAGTAAGGCCCACTCGTCGTCGTGGTAGGCGAGGTGGAGCGAGCCGGTCGCGGCGAGGTAAATTCCGGTATCGGCAGAAACGTCGCTCCAGATTTCACGACTGCGTAGCGCGCGGTCGTGCCGCGGGCCGGCCGGCTGACCGATGGGCCACACGAGGCCGAAATTTCGGATGGAAGCACCGGTGGCGTGTTCCGAGCGCTCGAGCAGCACGACGCGTTTGCCCCGGCGGGCTGCCGCGAGGGCGTGGGCGAGGCCGACAATCCCGGCACCGATGATTGCGAGATCTACGGAGAGGTGACTCATCCCTAGACTTCCCGCGCAACCTCGGTGGCAGGGCAAATCGCAAGCGCGCGTGTCACCGGAATTTTACGTGGAGGCCCGTGCAGAAAGCGCAGGCGCTCGGCGCGCGTTTCATGGTGCCGGATGATTGTGCTGGGTGGAACGGTTGGCGAATATCTGAGGCGGAGCCTTCTCGGGCTGGCGATCAATCTGCCCGATGGCCGTCACCTTTGCGGCCAAGCGGATCGTTTTGGCGGCGTCCGCCGAGGAGGAGAAACACATCGCCCGACGACTCGGGTGAGTTTTTCGGCCGCGTCGTTAAGTCCAACGGGTGACGGCAGCGAGCTGACGAGCGCTCGAGATGGCGTCAGGGTGCAATAGCCGCGATGGCCCAAGGGACCTCTCGCCCAACCGGGCGCTCCTGCTGAGGGCGTCAAACGTCGCGCGATGGAGTGATTGTTTGCCGTTGCGAACGTCGGCGGCGAGGAGCCACCCCATTGGTTGCACGTTTGAATACCACGTCGAGCGAGCGCCCCGAGCTGAGGGGCAAAGTGAGCGCGGGGTTGCTCGTCGGGTTGTCAGCGCGGTCGTGGTAAACGTTGCGGTCGACGTCGGTGATGTCCCGAAGGGCGGCCTTAAAGCTTCACCAGACTGACCTGATCAGCGCTTGCCGTTGACGAGCTCGTTCACGAGGGCGGGGACTTCGTAGACGTTGCGTAGCGCCTCCAGAATGCCGGCGCTGTCGACGCTGAGCGCACGTGCTTGGGTGTCTTCGTAGCCGAAGTCGCCGGAAAGGGAGGCGAGGTTGCCGTCGAAGATGATGCCGATGAACTCGCCGGCGCGATTGACGCTGGGGCTGCCGGAGTTGCCGCCGATAATGTCGGCGGTGCTCACGAAGTTGAAGGGCGTGGCGAGGTTGAGGGCTGACTTTTTCTGCAACCAACGCGCGGGGAGTTCGAAGTCGCCCTTGTTGCCCTGCTTCGCGCTGCGTTCGTAGAGGCCGGCGTAGGTGGTGTGCGCAGGGATTTTCCGGCCGTTTTCCTCGTAGCCCGTGACGGGGCCGTAGCTGAGGCGGAGTGTGAAGGTGGCGTCCGGGTAATTGCCCGCGCCTTCGAGGGCGAAGCGGGCTTTGCCGATGATGGCCTGGGCCTGCTGCTTGGTCTCGTCGGCGGATTCGAGGGTCTTGCGGAGCGCGCGAGCTTCGGTGTCAACGGCACGGGCGACCTCGATGAGCGGATCCTTCGCGGCGGCGACGGTGGCGGTCCCGCCCTCGTAGAGTTTTTTGCGGAAGGCGACATCGCGGACCTGCGTGGTGTTGATCAACTCGGCCGCGCGGGCGCGAGGGGATTTTCCGGCGAGGACTGCCTTCACGACCGCGTCGCCTGCGCCGAGTTGCTCGACGAGATAGGTGAGGGAGTCGGCCAAGGTGACGATTTCGAGGTCTGGGTAGATGGGCTTGTCGGAGAACAGCTGCTGCTCGAAGGACTCGCGGCGGGCATCGGAGTATTCCTTGAGACGTTCGCCGTTGGGCTTGGGGCGTTCGTCTCCGGCGCGGAGGAGGTGGCGGGCCAGACCGTAGGAATCAGCATTGAAGGCGACGAGGCCTTCGAGGAGGCGCTGACGCGTGGCGATCTTGGCGATGGCCTTTTGCGCGTCCGCGATGCGGGCAAACGCGGCGAGGGCGTCTTGGCCGTCGGCGCGATCGGCGAGGTGTTTCTTGAAAGTGGCCTCCGCGGCGATTTTGGCGCCGAAGAATTCCGGATCATGCAGTGCGGCGATGGCACCGTCCCGGGCCTTGCGGGTGTTTTGGATGCCGAAGAGTTCATCTTTGGCGCGGCGGGCGTTCTCGGCGTCGCGGTTGCCCCAGTTCGAGAGGAGGACTTCGCGGCGCTTCAGGAGGGCGAGCTGGTAGGGAAACTGGTTGTCGCGGATGTATTCAAGTTCCGGTACCGTGAGGAGGCGGCGGGTGGTTCCGGGGTGGCCCGAAACGAAGGAGAGCTCGCCGTCTTGGGCGCCTTTGGCGGACCACTTGAGGGAGTGCGCGGACTTAACGGGCTGGCCGTTTTCGTAGACGCGAAAAAAGCACACATCGAGGTTGTAGCGGGGATATTCGAAATTATCGGGATCGCCCCCAAAGAACGCGACGCCCTGCTCCGGGGCGAAGACGAGGCGGATGTCGGTGTATTTCTTGAAGCGATAGAGGTGATAGGCGCCGCCCTGGTAGAGGGTGACGACGTCGCTGCGGAGCCCGGTCTTGGCGAGAGATTCTTTTTCGATTTCGGCGGTGATCTTGCGCCGGGCGAGCACGGCAGCCTCGCCGGTGGCACCGACGGGGATCGCGGAATTTACGCGCAGGGTGACGTCCTCGATGGCCTGGAGAACGTTGAGCTCGAGATCGACGCACTTCTTTTCGTCGGCCGAGGTTTTCGCGTAGAATCCGTCGCGCAGGTAATTGTTTTTTTCGTCGGAAAGTTTCTGGAGATCATCGGCGCCGACATGGTGGTTGGTGATGACGAGACCGTCACCGCTGACGAAGGAGCCAGAGCCGCCGCTGTTAAAACGGACGGACGAAAGGCGGAGGTGGTCGAGCCATGCGTCGGTGAGATCGAAGCCGTATTTCTTTTTGATCTGGTCGCGCGGCGGGGCGGAATAGAGCCACATGCCTTCGTCGGCGCGGGCGACGGAGCCCGCGGCAAACGCGAGGAGCGCGGCGAGGGCGGGGGAGCGGAGAGAACGTAATTTCATGGTTTGCGAAACGTGTCGTAACGCGGGCGCGAGGCGAGCCGGAAGCGACGCACGGCGGTGGGCGGGGGCGCGGGCAGTTTTCTTGGCATCACGCAGCCGTCGATCAGGCCTGCGAGGAAGGCGGCGGCACCGGGGCGGGCTCCGGTATCAGGCGTTCTGGGATTGGAGCTCTTCGAAATTGAGCTGCGGCGAGCGGCGGGAAAGGTGGAGCAGCTCGATGCGGTCTTCGAGGGCGGCGGCGGGCTCAGGTCGAGGCCAGATCGGCTTCCAGCGGCTTCCTGTTTTTGAACTGGCTCACGCCCATGATGCTGAACCCGACGACGTGACCTTGGGCGTCCACCCGCTCCATCACCGCGTCGTGATTCGTCTCTTTCTCGTAACCGGCAACGTCCGAGAAGCGGACTTCCAAGAAATCCGCCTCGGCATCAAACCAGACTTTTAATTTTTCGGCCATAATGAGTCTCCTGTTTTTGGTTTGTCGGTCAGATAGGCGGTGACGACAAATGCACCGTCTCCCAAGTATTTTACGACCACGCACAGCCACGTTCCCCCGCCCATTGTCTGGGCGTAAAATTCGTAGAATAAGCGCACGGTATCATCAGAACGCGAACGACGCACGGTTTGCGGAGCGGTCAATACCCGCTCGATCTCCGCGCCCAGCCCGTTCATTTCTGGGTGTTCCAAACTGTGCGCCATCCGTTCATCAGTCAGCCTCACGCTATGACCGAAGCAATCTTGGATGGTTTTCATAGCCGGAAGGATTGGCTGACGGACCGCTCCAATCCTTCCGCCTGAAGGCGGGACTACGCACTCGGAGCGAAGCGGGTATCAGGTCCCGACGAAAAACGTTAACGTACGGCGGAGGGCGGCGACGAGGCGGTCGATCTCTTCCTCGGTGTTGTAGAGGTAGAAACTCGCGCGGGTCGTGCTCGTGAGGCCGAACTTGCGCATGAGGGGCTGATTGCAGTGGTGGCCGCCGCGGAGGGCGACGCCGTCTTCGTCGGCGAAGGTCACGATATCGTGCGCGTGTACGTCGGCGAAGGCGAAGCTCACGAGGCCGCTGCGCTCGGCCCCCACGCGCGGGCCAATGATGCGGATACCGGGGAGCGTGGAGAGTTTTTCCATCGCGACGCGCGCGAGCACGGCGTCGTGCGCGGCAATGTGCTCGCGACCGAGCGCGTCGAGGTAGTCGCAGGCGACGCCGAGGGCGATGGCATCGGCGACGTTGGGCGTGCCGGCCTCGAAGCGCTCGGGGGTGGGCTTCCACGTCGCGCCTTCGTAGGTGACGTTGACGACCATGCCGCCACCCGTCTCGTCGGGGGCGAGTTTGTCGAGCAGGGCGCGACGGCCGTAGAGTACGCCAATACCAGTCGGTCCGCACATTTTGTGACCCGAGAAGGCGACGAAATCGGCTCCGAGTGCCTGCACATCGAGGGGGGTGTGGCCGATGGATTGTGCGGCGTCGATCACGGTGACGGCACCGACTGCGCGGGCGCGGCGACAGAATTCGGCGGCGGGAATAATCGTGCCGAGGGTGTTTGAAATGTGCGTGAACGCGAAGAGCTTCACCTGCGGCGTGAGCAACTGGTCGAGTGCGGCGAGGTCGAGGCCGCCCTCGCCGTCGGCACCGAGCACGGGGAGATATTTGAGTGTCGCGCCGCTGGCGCGCGCGGCCTGTTGCCACGGGACGAGGTTTGAGTGGTGTTCGATCTCGGTCGTGAGGACGACGTCGCCCGGCTTCAGGTGGGCTTGGCCCCAGCTGCGGGCGACGAGGTTAATGCTCTCGGTGGTGCCGCGGGTGAAAATGATTTCGGCGGGATCGGCGGCGTTGATGAATTTCGCGATGCGCGCACGGGCACCTTCGTAGGCATCGGTGGCGCGCATGGAGAGCGCGTGGAGGCCGCGGTGGACGTTGCTATTGTCGCGCTCGTAGTAGTGGACGAGCGCGTCGATCACGGCGCGCGGCTTCTGTGCGGTGGCCCCGTTGTCGAGATAGACGAGGGGCTTACCGTGGACCTGTTGGTGCAAAATCGGGAAGTCGGCGCGGACGTTTTTCCAGGAGGGCATGTGAAGAAGTGTGCTCGTGCTGCGTGCTCGTAATCGTTTCCCCCGTCTTTTTGAGAGAACGAGCAAGAGTACGCGGACGAGAAAGATGGGCTAATCGAGGTGGCTCTCGGTCGTGGTGGGCAGCGGATCGGACTTCAGCGCCTCGAGGGCGGCGTGCCAGCCGAGGGTCGCGCACTTGATGCGGGCCGGGAAGGAATGGACGCCGGCGAAGGCGGCGAGGTCGCTGATTTCCTCGGGGGCGTTGCCCGTGGTGACGATGTCGTGAAAATGTTTGTAGAGGGCTTGGACTTCGGGGCCCGTTTTGCCCTTGGCCTGGGTCGTCATCAGGGAGGCGCTGGCTTGGGAGATAGCGCAGCCGGAGCCGTCGAAGGAGATTTCGGCGATGCGAGCGCCGTCCATGCGCAGGTACACGCTGCATTGGTCGCCACAGGTCGGGTTGTCCCCGTGGGCGACGCGGTTGGCCGTGGGCAACTTCCCGCGGTTGCGCGGACGGCGGTTGTGGTCGAGGATGACCTGCTGGTAGAGCTCGGTGAGATCGGCGGACATGGAAAGGAGGATAGTGGGGGAAAGTTCGCGAAGCGCAAAGCCGCGTTTTGGATTTGGGTGGCAGTGGTCACCGCCGGTGGGGGAAAGGGGGAGCGCTCGGAGGCGAAGGGCGGGCTGAGCGGCCCAGTCGCGATCAGCGTGCGGGTTGTCGCTGGGCCATGGCCAAAGCGCTTGCCGTGGGGTGCGATTTCCGTACCGGTGGAGAAGAATCACTGGCTGCAACCCGTGGTTTCGTGTGCCACTCCGGCTACGTTTAGCTTCCGACCCAACTCCATGAACGTTCCCGCCCCGTCTCCGCTGCCGCATTGGCAGAAACTCATCGTGTTAGCGGGCTGTTGGCTCGCGGCCTTCGTGGCGTTGCCTGCGCAAACCGCCGGTACCGGCGCCGTGCAGGGCCGCGTCTATAACCCCGTCGCGAAAGAGTACGTGCGCAATGCCGAGGTGCGGCTCGAGGGCACGAACCAAATCACTTACACGGAAAGTGACGGCTCGTTTCAGTTTACCCGAGTCGCGCCGGGTGCGGCGACGGTGGTGGTAAACTATACCGGCTACAATTCGGTGAGCGAATCCTTCACGGTGACGGCGGGCCAGATCGCGGCGCGGGAGATCACGCTGACCAGCGCGGCGGTCGCGGCACCGGCCAAGATGAAGGACGGCGTGGTTCAGCTCCAGGCGTTTTCCGTCTCGAGCGAGCGGGAGGGCAACTCGAAGGCGATCATGGACCAGCGGCGCAACATGGATATCAGCACGTCGGTCTCTTCGGATATTTTTGGCGACATTACGGACGGGAATATGGGTGAGTTCCTCAAATATCTGCCCGGCGTCGATATCGACTATGTCGAGTCGGAGGCCCGCAGTCCCCGGCTGGGCGGGCTCGATCCGCAGTATGTCGGCGTATCGTTTGATGGCATCCGCACGGCCAGCGCCGACTCGAATCGCGGGGGCGGTGAGGGTTCGCGGGGCACGAGCTTTGAGGCGATTTTGATCAGCGGGGTCGAGTCGATCGAGATCAGTCGCACGACGAGCGCGGAGTCGGACGCCGATTCGCCGGCGGGCACGATCAACATGAAAACGCGGCGGGCGTTTGACCGCAAAGGCCGGCGCATGGGCTTCAATACCAGCATCAATTTCAATTCCGAAGAATTCACCGTGAACCGCGCGTGGGGTGCGAACGAGCACAAGAATTATAAGTGGAAGCCGAATCTCTCGCTCGAATACTCCGAGTCGTTCCTCAACCAGCGTCTCGGCATTATGGCGACGCTGAGCCGGGCGAACTCCTACACGGAGCAATATTCGTTTACCCAAGACTACAACAAGAGCCCGACCGCGGCTGATCCGCGCCCGATGGTGGTGCGGCAGATCGATTTCAAAGACGGCCCGAAAGTTATTTTGAAAGATGCGCTGTCACTCGCGGTGGATTTTAAGGCGACACCCCGGCTGGTGCTTTCCCTGAATGCGATTTACACCTACGTCGAAGGCGAGTTTTGGAACCGAAACTTCACCTTCGTCGCGGCGAACAGTAACAACAACGTGAACAATGGCCGCTCGCGGGTCAGTGGTGACGGGCTGCTGTCGATCGGGACGACGCGCACGACCACGAACACGATTCCGGCGATCAACAACGGTGGCGGTACGGCGGCGGCGGAGACGTACACGCGGACGTTTTCACCAAAGTTTGAATACAAGCTGAACCAGCTCGTGCTCGACGGTGCGGCGGCCTATTCGCGCTCCGTGAACAGCTACGTTTCCCTCGAGCGAGAAATCTCCCAAGCGGAGACGTTGTCGATCCCCGTGGATTGGACGGCGACCCGTCCGGCCGCCGACTCGCACCAATGGACCATTCGCCAGACGTCGGGGCCCGATCCATTTAACTTGAGCAATTGGACGGGTGGCACGCGTGTGCAAAGTGCCGATAGCCGCTGGACAACGGAGATCTGGAGCGGCCAGGTAAATGCGCGTTGGACGCTGCCGTTTTTGCGCAAGGTCCCCACGGTGGTGAAATTTGGCGGTAAGTGGAACGAGGAGACGCGCAACAATAACAACTACGCGCCGTGGGAGCTCTGGCGCTATATCGGGCACGGAGGCGACACGTTTGCCGGCACGTATTCCGCCGTGGGCGTACCCAATGTCACCGCCAACGGCAATTGGGCTAATCTCGGCTACGTCGCGTCGCATCCCTTCGAGACGGGCACGACTGGGGCGCTGACCTTTGCTAACACGGCGGGGGTGGTGGGGAATTTGCCGCGCGCGGACCGCGGAAAGATCGGCGCGCTGTTCTACGCGCAACCGACGCAGTTCATAAAGGTGGCGACGCCGGATAATTATTACACAGCGTTCGTCGCGAATCGGCGGGATTTTCGGCAGACGGTTACCGCCGGTTACAGCCAGGCGGATGTGCGCGCGACCACGCAGCTCATGGTGCGAGTCGGCGTGCGCGTGGAGGAAACGGCGAATCGTTTCCTGGAAGTCGATCCACGCTTTCGGCGGGAAATCATCGCGGCCGGGTTTCCGGTCAACGCGGCGGGGCGTGCGACGACGGTGGAGGGGTTGCAGTATCAGTTCTTCAGCAATCCGCGCGTCGCCCGGCAATCGGAATACTATAACGTGTTCCCCTCGCTGCTCCTGAAATACAAGCTCACGCAAGACCTCGAGTTTCAGGCCGGCGTGAACAAGGCGATCTCGCGTCCGCCGGTGGACAGCCTGACGGGTCTGTTCAATATTTTGGAAGATGTGCAGCGGGTGGAGGCGCCCAATGCAGAGTTGAAGCCCGAGCATTCGAAAAATTATCAAGCGCGCCTCGCTTACTATTTTGGCAACCGGGCGCCGGGCCAGCTGACGCTCGCCGTGTCGCAAAACGATATCAGCAATTTGCGCGAGACGTTTGACTACACCGCGTCCGAGTTTGGCGAAGAGGATCCGGATTTCGCCAGCTATACGTTTCGTACGACGCGAAACAGCAACGAGGAGCGACGCTTCCGCAATCTGGATATCTCCTACAACCAAACGCTCGGCTTTCTGCCGGAGCTGTTGCGGGGCACGAGCGTGAATCTGTCCTATGCCCGCACCTACGCCAGCCAACGGCGCAACGGCATGGCGCCCCATCGCATCTCCGGCCGGCTCGGCTATGCTTACCGCCGTTTCAACGGCTCGATCGGTGGCGTGCTGACGGCGGAGCGGCCGGATGGGGCCTATGGGCGTTTCCGCGAGGCAGTGGCACAGTTCGACACGTCGTTAAACTGGCGGCTGACGAATATTCTCTCCCTCTATGTGCAGGGCCGGAACATCACGGATGTGCCGTTGCGCTGGTTCGACACCCCGACGGGCCTCGTCGAAGGCCAGTCGCGCCGACTCCGGCAGTATCAAGAATATGGTGCGAATTGGGTGTTCGGCGTGAAGGGGACGTTTTGAGCGGGTGCGGGTGTCGGGTGAGTTGCTCTCCTCTCCCAAGATAAACCCTACTATGACTACACGTGCCTGCCTCCGTGGGCGCTATGCTTTGATGTTAACCCTCCTCTTGGGCTGGCTCCTCGCCGCCGGGGTGCTGAACGCTCAACCCGGCACCGGCACTATCCACGGTCGGATTTTTAATCCGGCCACCAAGGAATACGTCAACAACACCGAGGTGCGCCCCGAGGGCACCACTCGGGCGACGATTCAGGTCATGGAGGCCTTCACCGTATCAAACGCCCGCGAGGGCAAATCCACGGCCATCGCCGCGCAGCGTAAGGACAGTTGAAATTTATACCCAAACCTACGGGCGAGACGCCCGTGCCAGTGCGTCCATGAAACCATGAACTCAGAATGTGAAAGTCATTACCTCCGTGGAGACAGAGACTGCGGAGCAGTCGAAGGCAACTGCGTCGCCGCAAGGCGGGGTGGGGAGCAGCCCGAGACGGAGGGTCGGTCCCGAACG
>CANIJN010000061.1 GCA_947467625.1 Opitutia bacterium
AAGGCCGACGCCGGCTGCCGCAACACGGTCTTCAATAATCGCGCCCAGACCGGCGCCGAATATGTCTCGCGGCTGATCGAACTCGGGGCCCGCAGCTTCCGCGTCGAATTCGTCAATGAGAGTGCCGACGAGGTCACGCGGACGTTGACACGCTACGGCCAACTCATACGCGGTGAAATCACCGGCGCGGACCTGTGGCGTGAGCTCAAGTTGATCAACCAACTCGGCGTTACCCGCGGCCAGATGGAAACGGCGCCACGCATCATCACCAAGAAAACGTAGGCCGCCCACTGCGGCCCTGATTCGTAGCCTCACGACCGCGAGCGAGGGTGGGTACTGCCGGAGTTTCGCGAGCGCCTCCATGCCATCGTCGGAGCCGAGTTTCAGCTCGATAAAAACCGAGTCGAACGATTCCTCCGCGATCGCCTTGAGTGCGCGGAAGGCATCGGGAGCTGTACCCTCGGCGGCGAGGAACGGCAGATTTTTCTTGTGTCCGTCCCGCCCCCAAAACCCTCTAAGCGCCGTCGTCACACCCTCGTCACACGTCATGTCCATCCCCGCTGTCCCACTTCAACCTTCAGCCCCGGCTGCTCCCAAGCTGACCGACCTCGAAATCAAGGACGCGCAATTGATCTTTAGTTCAGTTTGGCAGCGTTTGGAGGAAGAGTACGGGCGGGAGAACCTGCGGTTTCCCAAAGAGATCATTCTCCTCGGTGGTGCGCCGGGCTCCGGAAAAGGTACGAACACCGCGTTCATCACCCGGGCCCGCGGTCTGACGTGCCCACCGATCGTCATCAGCGCGCTCCTCGATTCGCCGGAGGCCAAGTCGCTCAAGGATGGTGGTAACATGGTGGGGGACCGCGAGGTGGTCGGTCTGCTGCTGCGTCGCTTGCTCCGTAACGATTATCACGATGGCGCGATTCTCGACGGATTCCCGCGCACCCATGTGCAGGTCGAGTGCTTAAAGCTCCTCGTGGGGAAAATGCATGGCCTGCGTCGCGAGTTTTACGGCTCCCCTTTGAGTATCCATTTTCGTCAACCCACGGTGCATATCATGGTGCTGTTTGTGGATGAAAAGGAATCGGTCGCCCGTCAGCTCAGGCGTGGCATGGAGACGAGGGCGCACAACGACGAAGTGCTGCGTTCGGGGGTCGGGGAAATGATGGAAGATCGTCCGACCGACCATGACGAGGGACTCGCCCGTCGGCGTTACCGGGTGTTTAAGGACCAGACGTGGGACGCGCTGCAGTCACTCAAGGAGACCTTCCACTATCACTTCATCAACGCGCACGGCACGCTGCACGAGGTCGAGCAAAACATCCTCAAGGAGCTCAACTACCAAAGCACCCTCGAACTCGACCCGCGCACGGTGGATCGCCTGCGGCATGTGCCCGTGGCCAATGAAATTATCGTCCACGCTCGGCAGGAACTGGTGAAGCGCCTCGATGGTTACGAATTCGGCCAGCCGGAACTTTTTGGCCAGGTCGTTAGTTTCATCGCAAAAAAAATTCTGCCGATTGTGCAACGCCACGCTATCTCGGGTGCGGCGTTGGTGAATACCGAAGAAGCACTCCTCGGTGACCCCACCGCCTTGGCCATGTTGATCGACGTATTTTCAGAGCGCGGATTTCATGCCGTCGTGGATATCCACCGGATCGAAGTGCCGGAGAAATTCGATGTCGCCACGGGCCTGATCACGTGTCGCATGAAAAAAGTTTTCCGGATTCAGCTCCGCTTCCAGGGATCAGAGATTCGCCGCGGGTGACGGAGCTTCGATTGCGAATTTTCGGTTTCCCTGTGAACGAAATTCTAAAATCGAAAATCCGTTTACTCGTAGCGCAGCGCCTCGATCGGATCGAGTGACGCGGCTTTCCACGCGGGGTAGAGGCCGAAAATCACGCCGATACCGCCGCACACGGCGAGACCGATGCCGGCCCACATCCACGGGAAATTAATCTCGGTATTCATGAAGTAGGCGGCGGCGTTACCCCCGCCCACTCCGACGGCGACACCGGCGATCCCGCCGATCAGCGAGAGTGCGACGGCCTCGGCGAGAAATTGCAGGAGAATGCTGCGTTTCTTAGCGCCGATGCTCTTGCGGATACCGATCTCCTTGGTGCGCTCCGTCACGCTCACGAGCATAATATTCATGACGCCCACACCGGAAGCGAGCAACGCGATCGCGCTGATGATCAGGGCGCCCGCAGAAACGACGTCGGCGATTTTATTGAAAGCATCGATCAGCGATTCGTTTGAAAATATCTCGAAGTCATTGAGGTCTTCCGGACGCAGTCCGCGCACGAGACGCATCATCCCAACGGATTTCTCTTGGGTGGCCGCGAGCTCGGCTTGACTGGGTGCCTGCACGTTCAGGTTGATCGAGCGCATGGAGCGCCCGTAAACCGCGAGAAACCGTGAAATCGGCGTGATCACCAAAGCATCGGGATTTCCGCCAAACGCCGTTCCTTTCGGCGCGAGCAGGCCGACGACGGTGTAATTCTGGCCGTTCATGCGGACCCCTTGACCGAGCGCTTCTTCGCCGGGGAACAGCTTCAGGACGACATCTGAACCGAGGAGGCAGACGGGCCTCCCATATTCCACATCGTCCGCCCCGAGATTGCGTCCGGCAACGATGTCGAAGTTGAGTGCCGTAACGTAATTCTCGTCGGTGCCCATGAGGCGCACATTCGGATTTGTGCGGCGGTCGCGATAACTCACTACCTGGCCACCGCGGCCGATCTGTAGATTCACTTTGGCCGTATCCCCCATCAAATCCTTAAAGCGGTTGGCGATGGCGTAGGTGACATCGCGCCGGTTCCGAAAACGGTTCCAATCGGAAAAGCTGATCGCGGGGAATTTGCTGATTTGAAAACTATTTGCCCCGAGGACGTTCAGGCCGCTTTCGATCGAGCCGCGCATCCCGTTAATAAACGTCATGACCCCGATCACAGAAAACACGCCGACGGCGATTCCCAGCACTGTGAGACTGGAGCGGAGCTTGTTCGCGGTGAGCGACGACAACGCCAGGCGGAAGATTTCGGCGATGAGCATGGCGCGGGTGAGTTATTCGTAGCGCAACGCGACGACGGGATCCAATTTACTCGCCTGCCAGGCTGGCGCGAAGCCGCTGAAAATTCCGGTGAAGACCGAGACCCCGAGCCCGAGGAGCACGAGTCCGATGGAAAAGACCAGCGGGAATGACGGCATCAGCACGCTCACAATGGCCGAGAGGCCCCAAGCCATGGCGAGTCCGCCCATGCCGCCGAGCACGCAAATGCTCACGGCCTCGATGAGGAACTGGAGGAGAATCGTGCGGCGACGCGCCCCGAGCGCTTTCCGGGTGCCGATCTCCTTGGTGCGCTCCTTCACGCTGACATAGGTGATGTTCATGATGCCGATGGCACCGACGAAGAGGGCGAGGCCCGTGATGAAGAGGCCGCCGATGGCGATACCGCGCTTCACGGGGTCGAGTTGCTCGCGGATCACTTGTTGGCTGTTGATTTCAAAATCATCCTTCTTTTCCGGGCTCAGTCCGCGCATGCGGCGCATGATGCCGCGAATCTCGTCCCGGGCTTCTTCCGCCCGCTCCAGATCGATCTGCACGCGAATTTCGGGGTCGGCATAACGAACCGGAAAGGAGCGTCCGAAGGCGGCGAGGGGCATAATGACTTGCGAGTCCCAGCTGAACAGGCCTAGGAAACTACCCTGGCGTGCCGCTACGCCGACGACGTTGTACAGTTGATTGCGGATACGGATTTCTTTCCCGATCGGTGATACGTTGGGAAAGAGAGCATCCGCGACGTCGAAGCCCACGACGACGACATTGCGGGCACTACGATTTTCGATGTCGGAGAAGAACCGGCCTTCTTTCATATCCGAGCGCACGATGCGCCCGAGATCCGCGGTGCTGCCGACGATCCGGATATTGTTCACGCGGTATTCGCCGCGCATGACGCTGGCCCCCCAATTGGCTGCGGGGACGGCCAGTTTGAGCGGGCTTTGGGGATGGTCGGCGATCCAGTCGTTGATCGGTTGCGCGTGCTCGACGTTAATGTCGCGGCGATTGCGGAAATTCCACCAGTCGCTGGTGTCTTTCCACGGCCATTTGGTCACGTAGACCACGTCGTCGCCAAACCCGGAAAGACTTTGTTCCACCCCGGCGTCGATGCCGAGAATGGCGGTGCCCATCAGCGTGACGGCCACAATGCCGATGATTACCCCGAGTGCGGTCAGGGCCGAGCGCAGCTTGTTCGCGGCGATCTGGGCGAACGCGATGGCGAAGGACTCGACGGTCTCGTAGACAATGCGGGTCACGGGGGAAATCTAGCTCACGACACGGCGGCGTCACTCTCGATCAGGCCGTCGCGCAAACGTACGATGCGGCGGGCATGGCGGGCGATGTCTTCTTCGTGGGTGACGACGATAATCGTCTGGCCCTGTTCATAGAGCTGCTCGAAGAGCGCCATGATCTCTTCGCCCGTTTTCGAATCGAGATTTCCGGTGGGCTCGTCGGCGAGGATGATTGCGGGATCGTTGACGAGGGCCCGCGCGATGGCGACGCGCTGGCGTTGTCCGCCGGACAGCTCATTCGGCCGATGATGGAGCCGTTCCCCGAGGCCGACGTTCTCCAACGCATGTTGGGCTTTTACCAAGCGGTCGCTGCGGCCGAGGCCGGCGTAAATGAGAGGAAGCTCGACGTTGTGCAGCGCATTGGAGCGGGGCAGGAGATTAAAGGTCTGGAAGACGAAACCGATCTCACGATTGCGGATTTCGGCGAGCTCGTCGTCGACCATCGTCGCGACATTTTTTTGGCCAAACTCGTAGCGCCCCGCGGTGGGCGTATCGAGGCAGCCGAGCATGTTCATGAGCGTTGATTTGCCGCTGCCCGACGGGCCCATGATCGCGAGGTATTCGTTGCGATGGATCTTCAGGTTTACCCCACGGAGCGCGTGAATGATCTCCGCCCCCATCTTGTAGAGTTTGGTGACGGCTTCGATCTCGATGACGAGCGCGCCGGGGGGGCGGATCGAACGAGTGCGGGGTAGGGCGGCGGAGGGGCTGGCGTTCATCAAAGGGTGGTGGGCGTGCAGAAACGGCGCGAGCCGATGCGGGGTTATTTTTTGTCCGGACTCTTCTTGGTCTTGTCCAGGCCGACCTTGGTGCCGTCCTTCAGGGTGCGGGTAATGACCCCGAAACTTCCGCTGACCACCTCATCACCGGCCTTGAGGCCAGATTTGATTTCAATGTGGGTGGTGTCCTGCACGCCAGTTTCGACTTTCGCGAGCTTCACGGTGTCGCCGTTCTTGACGAAAACGACGCGTTGCAGGTTCTCCCGGTCATTTTTGTCGGTCTGCTTTTGTTGCTTGTCGTTGATCGCGGCCGCCGAGCCTTCGCCCTTGTTCTCGTTGGCGGACTGCTCGCGACCCTTGGAAACTTCTTCGATTGTTTTGTTCGAGTCCTTCGCGCGAACCGTGACGCTTTGGATGGGAACCGCGACGACGCTCTCGACCGTCTTAGTTTCGACCTCGGCATTGGCGCTCATTCCCGGGCGCAGGGGCACCTCTTTGTCGAGGATGCGGATCTTAACCAGAAAGTTGGTCACTTCGTCCTGCGTATTCATCCCGGTCACTTTGGCGGCAGAGCCGATTTCCTTGACGATCGCGTCGAATTTGCGGGCCGGGAAGGCGTCGATCGCGACCTTGGCCTTGTCACCGACCTTAACGTTAATGATGTCGTTTTCGTTAATGTTTACGCGCACCTCCATGTTGGACAGGTCGGCCACGCGCATGACTTCGGCGCCGCCGTAGGATCCGGTGCCGGCGACGCGTTCGCCGAGTTCGGTGCTCAGGGAGCTGACCTTGCCGTCGATCGGTGCGTAGACGATGGTTTTGGTGAGTTGATCGCGGACTTGGTTGAGAGCGCCTTCGGTGCGGAGCACGGTCGCTTGGGCATTTTCGTAGTTGGCTTGGGCCACTTCGAGGTTAGTCCGCGAGCTGAGGATATCCGAATCCGAGATGAGTTTTTTGCTGTAAAGATCCTCGGCCCGCTTCAGGTCGTCTTTGGACTTGAGGAGTTGCGCTTTGCTGAGGACGACACCGGTGCGGGCGGCGACGAGACTGGCCTGCTGTTGTTCGACTTGGGCTTGATAGACGTCCGGTTTGATACTGAGCAGCAGGTCACCCTTTTTGACGACTGCACCCTCGCGGAAGGGTAATTTGACGACTTCGCCGGACACTTCCGGGGCGATTTTGACCTCGACCTCAGGCTGCACCTTACCAGTGGCCGAGACGATCTGGATAATGGTCTTGGTAATGGCTTTCTCAGTGGTGACGACAACGGTTTGGCCCTCGCTCTTTTTCTTTAAGTAGGCGCCGACGCCAAGGCCGATCAACAGGACGATTCCGGCGAGCAAGAACCACTTTAAATTCGATTTTTTGGGCGGGGGCGACCCGGCGGGCGCCAGTTTAGATACAGGGAGAGCAGGGTTCATAGGGAGCAGGACAGAGTAGGAGACCAAGGAACGGAAAGCATCGCGGCGGCTTAGGCAAGCAGGTGGTTTCCCGTTCCGGGGAAAAGAGCGTGCGCGACCCGCAACGAGTCGGCCACCCAACACAGCCGATCACCACAAACGAGAGGGATAAAGCGCGGATGGTCGGCGAGATGAACGCGTCCGCGATGAACCGCATGTCCTTTGCGGTGGAGCGCGCGGTGACGGCGCTGGCTGCGCCCAAAGGAGCGCCTGCGTGCAGGAGGCCTGCCATGAATGCTCAAAATCTCACGTGACGTTGGTAGAAGGGCGGGCGCGCAAGGCGGGCAAACTGGCGGCGGCAGTCGCCTGCCCGTGGCGTTTGTTGTGCTCATCCGGTGTTCGTAACTGGATCGATTCTGCCAGTGGCGGAAATTCCGCACGCAAGACGGCCATCGCGCGTTCGAGGATGATTTCGCCACCCTCGCCCGACGTCACGCGCCCGAGCACGAGCAGATTCCTCACCTCGTAGAAATCGGCGTAGTGCGCGATCGCATAGCCGAAGCAAACCCCGATTGATTCGTAGATCGCCCGTGCGCGGGCGTCGCTGGCCTGCATGGCGCGCTGCACCTCGAGCAACTGCTCGGGCAGCGGCAGCGTCGGGGGAAAGGCGAAGCCCGCAAGCTTGGCGAGGCGGCCCACGCCCTGTTGAGAAAAATACTGCGCGCCGCACCCGCTGTCGCCTGACCACTCGTCGCGCGGCGCGTCGGGTCGGTAGTCGATGGGGGCAAAGGCGAGCTCGTTCAACCACGACGTGATATTGCCGGCTGGTGTCACATAGCCCGCGGCCAGGCTCGTACCCATCGCGACGCCGAGCACGGCGTTGTCGTTCATCGACATTGCGCCGGCGAGGGCGGTGACTTCGCCGTCGTTCACGACCTCAAATGGCACGCCGCCCCAGCGCGCTTGCAGGGTGAAAAACATCCGGCGGATGTGTGTTTCAAAGGCGTCGGCCGGCACGCCGCGGAACAACGACGCCGCGCGCACCTCGTTGTTCACATAAACCCCCGCCGCGCTGCCGCCGATCGCATCGACCTGCGGCAAATGCGCCGCTGCTCGCAACAAGGAATCGTGCACCCCCTCGATGTGATAACGAGGATCCGCCTGGAAATACGGGTCCCAGGCGATCTCCTCGGAATACACGATCTTGCCATCGATGAGCGCCGCGGCCTTGCGATCGCTGCCGCCCAAGTCGAAGCCGATGCGGCATCCCTCGAGATGCCGGCCCATCGGCACAGTGGTCTCGACCGTCGCCGGCAGCGCTTCGAAGGAAGACGCCTCGACCGAAAACCTGCGGCCAAAGATTTTCGCGCCCATGAACGCGTCATCGAAGGCCCGCGCGCCCGTCGGGCTGTAGATTTTCGCAAGCGCGGCAGCAATGTCGTCGGCACCGGCCACGAGCACCTGTGGACCGCCCTTCATCCAGAGAAGAAATTTTAACAACCGCTCCGCATAGATCAGCGTGAGTGCCGCCGCCGGATGGCCTGCCGACAAGACGCGGCTATCATGGCGAAACACCGCGCCATCCGTTCGCACGAGCACGAGCGCGAAGGGGCGGGCGCCGGCATCCTGCGCCACGAGCGCCGAGTAGGCGCGACGCCACAGCGCGGCGGGCATAAACTCAGGATCGAGCGGTGGTCGCATTTTGGGGTAGACCGTCAGCGCAGGATAACTACCGGGCGTAGCGGGATCTGAGGTCAGAGGTGAATTCATAGAAGCGTCAACACCTAGTAAGCCGTAGAAATTCAGTCGAGAGCCAAGAGCAGAGCGCAGGGTGCTGCGAATCGCCGCGCGCCGCGGCGCCGCCGCGCAAGGTCAAGGCGCGAGCTCGAAGGATGGGATGACTTCGCGGTTGGGCTGGCGACCGTCGTTGCGCGGCGCGCCGTCGGGATCCACGCGGCTCACGAGCAGGCGCTTGGCGGGGAGACTGTCATGCCACGGCTCATCTCAACCGCCCAAAAGATTCAGACTTTGATTTGCCGGGTAGTCGCGAGCGCCAGGGAGTGATGATCCGTCCACTCGCTGGCGCTCGCGGCTACCGAAAAGTCTGGAGTTAAAAGGACGATGGTATGAGACGCTTGATCGTCGACCGCGGTGGCGGTGCGGCCGAGATTCCAAACGATGTGGGTGATGGCGGTGGTGCGGGCCGAGACAGGGGGGACTTGCGAGCAGCGCCAGCCGTTTGCGCAGATTATGGCGCGCCCGGCACGCGGTGGATCGTGCCTGAGAGCACGCGGCTCACTTCGGCGCCGCCCGCGTCGCGCAGGCGGCAGGTGATTTCGACGACGTGCGCGGGCGCGAGCTTCGGAATCGTGAGGCGGATTTTGCGCGAATCGGCGAGGACTTCGGCGCGTGTGACGGTGAGTGCATGCTCGTTGACGCGTGGGCTGCCGTAGTTGGCGCTGCGTTTGAGGTCCCAGACTTTCACGGCGTAGCGCGTGGCTTCGGTGGCAGTGGCGCTGGCTAGCGGCTCGCTGAAGGTGAGTTCGATGCCGCCGTGGATGACGTGCCACGCCGTGGGTAGGGCGGCAGGTCTGCCCGTGGGACGCAGGCGGTAGAAGCCGCCTTCCTGCTCCGTTTGCGAGGAGGCCCACGCGGAGAGCCCGGCGAGGTAGAGCTGACCGTTGGTGGGATGCACGCGACCGCGCATGATGCCGGTGGGGAAATCCGGAATCGGCAGGCGGCAGAGCGCGCCTTGAGCGGAGTCGCCGGTGCCGTCGGAGAGGACGATTTCGATGCGGCCCTGACCGTAGGAGAGGTTGAGGAGCGCGCCGTTGAGAGGGCCCCAACGCTCGCTGTTGATCCAGAGCAGCTCGGCGGGCGAACGGTCGATGGCTTTGTCCACCCAGAGGAGCGGCGGGGCCATCGCGGTGTCGGCGTTGTCGGCGGGTGCGCCCCCGCTCCACATGTTGCCGAAAAATTTCGGTGACGTGATTCGGTTGATACGGTTCATCGGCATCCAGTGGCCTTCCTGATCGGTCACGAAAAACGAACCGTCGGTGTTGAGGCACACCCCGTTGGCGGCGCGGAAACCGTTCGCGAGAATTTCGGTCGTCGCGCCGTCGGCGGAAATTTTGAGCAAGGTGCCGTGCTGGGCGACGAGTGCGGTGCGGGCGTGGCGGGCGCTCTTCGCGTAGTAAAAATTTCCGGCGTCGTCGGTCTGCAGGCCCATCGCGAATTCGTGGAAATGATCGGTGACTTGGTGGTCGCTGTTGACGCTTTCGTAGAAGTCGGTCTCGCCGTCGCCGTTGAGGTCGCGCAAGACGACGAGCTGATCGCGGCAGGTGACGAAAATCTCGCCGCCCCGGAGTTTGATCCCGAGCGGTTGAAACAAGCCCGAGGCGATGCGGCTCCAGGTGACGGCGGTGGCGTCGGGCGTATCGATACCGTCGATGCGCCACACGTCGCCGTCCCAAGTGCAGAGGAGCGCGGCCTTGCCGTCGGGCGTGAAGTCGAGGCCGCTCGGGCGGATGCGGGCGCGCCAGGGATTCGACTGCGGCAGGGTGAAGCGTTCCCAAGAAAACGGGTCCTGCGTGGAGCTGCGGACGAGGGGTGTTTCGATTTTTTCGGTCCAGCGCGCGGGGCTGCCGAGGGTGAATGCCGTGAGATCGCGGGGCGCGGCGGCGCGGCTGGCGAGAGCGTTGAGGGCCGAAGCGTCGGTGCCGGATTTTGCGAGGTGAACGGCGAGGCGGAGCGGCGTGGTCGACGCGGGGATGCGCAGGGTGACGAAGAGCTCGGTCGCCGCGAGCGCGAGGGAACGCGGGCCGGAGAGCGCAGCAGCAGTGCCCGCGTTGGCGACGCGCAGGATAAGATCACGGGAGGATTTTCCGACATTTAGCGTGCGGACGAAGACGGGTTGGCCAGCGAGCGTCTCGAGGTCGTGGCTCTCGAGCACAGAGGCATCGCCGACGGAATAGGAAATCACGGCGCGCTCCCCCTGGCGGTAGAGCCCGCGGTAGCGCAACCAGGCGCGCGGGAGCGGACCGAAGCGGCGTCCGTCAGCACCGATCACGCGGGCATCGTCGAAGGTACCGGTGGCGGGATTGGCCCAGCCGGGACCGTCGCCGGTTTCGAATTGCGGATCGCCGACGGTGCGCGGGTGGACGACGTGGCGGCTGTTGAAGTTGATGCCCTCCCAGTCGATGAAGCCCTTGCCCGTCCACGCGCCGGCGACGCGCAAGGTGTCGTGTTCGAACACGAGCCACGCTTTGCCCGCCGAGATTCCGCCTGCGCCGGAGTCGAGGCGCACGGCGATGCCCTTGTACGCGAGATTGGCGTCGGGCGTGATCGTATCGAGAGCGTTGCCGGGCAGCTTCGTTGCGGCGGCGCGGCGTGCGTCGTCAGCGATTTCGAAGGTGCCGATGAGGAACGGGCCGTAATCCATCTCGCGCCACGGTTCGCGCTTCGTCGCGGCGGGGCCGGTGGTGTCGCCCTTCGGCAGGCCGGCAAGATAGGCGTCGGTGACGCGGACGTACTGCGAAGGGTTGCGGCCGGCGAGGAAGGTTTCGCGGATGTAGTGGAGAACGTCGTACTTTTCGCGCGGCACGAGCTGCGGCTGCGGTGCCATGAGCCGCCAGCCGCGTGTGAGTGTCGCATACATCGTAAGCGGATCGCTGCCGTGGGCGAATGTGCCCTCCGCGAAACGCAACGCTTGGGGGATCGAGCCGGCGAGATTGAGGTCGCCGTGGCAGGAGTGGCAGACGAGCTGGTAGATTTTTTCCCCGCGGGCGAGTGAGGCCTTGTTCCAACCGCGGATCAGCGCTGCGTGATCGAGCGAGCGCTCGTAGTCGGGGAGGGCGGATTCGGGGAGCAGCGGCGCGCCTGGCGGGAGCGTGGCGTCTTGCGCGGAAGTGAGGTGGGTGGCGACGGTGAGGCCGCCGGCGAAGGCAAAACAGAGGGCGGCGCGGCGAATCTTTTTCATGGGGAGCGTCGCTCGGCGAGAGCCGACTGTGGGGTTGTTCGGCTGACGAAAAATGGCGGATTTTTTTTTATTCTCCATGGCAGACACTCGGAAGCTGGCTGCGGCTAGCGATGAGGAGGGAGCGCCTTTTCTGCATCAAGGCTACGCTGGCGCGCACGGTAGCTGAACACGAGGTCGCGGGGGAACATGATCGTGAACAGCCAAGGTAAAATTAAGGCACAGGTACCCAGCCCAAGGAGAATGATCGCTTTCTTGCCCTCGAACCAAAATCCGATCCCCGCCAGCAAAAGGCCGAGCGCGGGGAAATAAGTCACGGGGATGCGTAAGCCCGCCGCTAGGGCGATAGCGAGCACGATGGAGAAACCGGCGACGATGGGCGGATAGACGCCCAGGACCAAGCCGGTGACGAAGGCGAACGGCGCGTGCGCGGAGTCCTCTTCTTTGCAGACGAAGGTCTGGAGGCCGACCGCGAGGACCATGACCGCGCCCTCGGTGCCGAGGATGCTGTAGCGCATGAAGCCTGCGACGCCGGGAGCGTGTTTGAGGGCGTGGATCAGCAACCAGCCACCGAGCGCGGCGCGACCGAGGTCGATCCAGTGTAGGCCGAGGGCTAAAATCGCCGACTGGTGCCCGTCCCAATCGCGCGAGATGTCACAGAAGTGGATTTTTTTGCCGTGAAAAAGCCCGATGGGAACGAGAAGGAGGCACAGGGCGGGAGCAAACGTGAGCCAGTCAATGATCATGCGGAGCGGAAAGAGGGAAGAACGAGCGGTGGGCAGAGCGATAGGAAGCGCCTTAGGTGGCAGCGTGAGGAGCAACCCGCAAGGAGCGAGGAAGATGTTTTTCGGGCGCTTTCACCGCGTGCACACGTGTGACCGTTTGTGAAGGGTGTTTTGCCTGTCGAAACACAGGTTGGGCACTCGGCGAAGCGTTTTCCTCGCTCGATGCGGGTGCGTCAGGGTTTCGGGAGGGCCGAGGCTGACGGAGTGGGGGTCGGGTGCTCGAGGGGTGGTGCGGGTGTCGGGGCGGTGTCGGCTGGAGCGAGGGAGCGGAGGAAATTTGTCGGGCTCGCGACAAAGGACCAATCCGGTTTGTCGAGGGTACCGCTGAGCTTCACCTCAAAAATATTTGAGAAGGGCGTGAGCACGGCGCCCACGACGCTCTTGAGCAGGCTTTGGCTTTCCTGAAACGGAAAGACCTTGGCCTTGAAGTCGAGCTCACGGCGGTTGAGGTCGAAGTTACCGTGGGCTTCGATGACAGAATTGGCTCCGCGGAGGGTGAGATCGGGGAAGGTGAGTTTGGCTCCGTCGATTTGGAAGGTGGTGCGGGCGGTGTTAAAGCGGAGCGCGGTGAAGGTGAAGAGCTCCGAGAGGAGGCCGAGGAGTTGCACTTCGCCGAGGCCGGCGCCCTGCAAGCTGGCCTGACCGGCGCCGTGGTAGCTGAGCAAGTCCTGATAACTGCCTTCCGCGGCGGCGCTGAGGTCGAGGCGCACGTGGGCTTTTTCCTGCATGAATTTCCCCGGGGGCGGGGCGGGCAGGCCTTTTCTCTGAGCGTCGAAGGCTTGCAACGTGGCGACCGCACGACTGAGGCCGCTGTCCTTAAGCGTGTAGTCAAAACGGATACGGCGAGCGGGGCCCTGTCCGAAGATTTTTGCGTTTCCCGTGAGCGTGCCCTCGGCGAAGCGGGCCTGCATGCTCGTCAGGTCGATGTCGTTATCCTGGGTGGTGGCGGTGAAGACGAGGTCCTCGAGGGGGAAGTCTTGGAAACGAAACGCTCCGGTCGTGCGGCCCGAGATCTGAAACGTCGTGTGGACGCCGCCGGGGGCGGCGGGGCCATCGATTTGGCCGATGATCTTCAAGGCCGGCGGAGCGGACCATTTGAAGGGTGAGAAAATCGACTCGCCCAAGGGGCCCAGCATCGTGACGGCGACTGACGGATCGAGCGAGGACGCGACGTCAAAGCGGAGCGAACGTCGCTCCATAGTGACGGGATCGCTGGTGTAAGAAAAGGAGCCTTGGGCGGTGCCGGTGGCGTGCGTGGCGAAAACATCCGGGGCGTCGATGAAGCCCGGGCGAATGAAGAGGCGCGCGCGCACGCGATCAAGGGCACCGCCGCGGATGACGGGTTTCACGCTGTCCGCAAAAACAAATACGTTTGATCGGCGTCCTTCGGCCCAGCGACCGGCGACCTCCACGCTGGCGGCGGGTGGGGCGACGGGAAATTCGAGTTGGCGGAAGAAATTGGGCCACCAATCGCGAAACCAACCGGAGATCGCGAGGGGACGAAGGCTGCCTTCGAGGAGAAAGCGGTAGTCGAAGGTGACGAGATCCTGGGCGAACGTACCGTGCGCAACATTTTCGCCGATGCGGACCGCGACTTCGGACGCGTGGAAATGGCGGCCATCGAAAGCGAAGACCGCGCGGCCTTCGTCCAGAAGGACGCGGTAAGCGTCGATGCCGTGGAAGGCGACGCGGGCGGACAGGTGCTCAAATTTCCAGCCGGGGCCGAGGCGGGCCTCGCCGGCGGCGTGGTCGAGGGTGGCGAAATCAAAATATTTCCGGACGTCGACCCGGATGATTTCACTCAAGGGCTTGAGGTTCGTGTTCGAGATCGTGCCATCGAAGCGCACGGTGGCGGTTTGCGCGGCGAGGTCAGCCTCGACTTCAAAGGCGAGCGGAGCCCCCATGAGGAGGCCGTGGACGGTGGCGGTGAGTTGCGGGAGAGGCCCGGGCGTGAGGTTGGCGACGACGGATCGAGCGGAGAAACCGGCGGCGGAAAGTGAATCGGCCGAGACGTCGAGCTCGCGGGGGAGGAACTGCAGTCGGCTGGGCCGCAGCGTGCCCTGGACGAGGGCGTGCACCTGGAGCGCGTGGGCGCCGAAAGGGAGCGCGAGGGAATCGGCGGTGAGATCGAGCCGTGCGGTCACGGGGGCGTCGCCGAAGAGAGGGATCTTGGTGACGATGTGCAGCCCGTGCGCCTGCACGGGCTGGGGGATGGTAAGTTTCAGGCCGCGGGCGAAGAGCGTGACGCGCGCGATGGCGATGCGCGATTCCGAGGGGGCGAGTTCGAGTTGCAGGGTGGGCTGGTCAAGTGCGGTGAGTTGGGCGGAGACGGCGACGAGCTGGCGGGAGATGGCGGGGTAGTTGCGGGCGAGAAATTCGGCGATCGGCAGGGAGTCGGTCCGGTTGGGGTCTCGTGGCGGGAGGTGAATGGCGCCGTGGGCGATGAGTGAAATGCCGGCGACGCGGCCGGAGAGTTGCGCGAGTTCGAGGGATTGCTCGTGCGGAACGAGGGTCGTATCCAGATCTCGGAGGATTTCCTCGGCGAGGCCGCTGGGGGAGAGCATCGCGGGGATGGCGAGGCTCGCGCCTGAGAGGCGGAGTTCGCGGGGCTCAAATTGCCCGGTCGCGAGCGCCCACGGATCTAGGCGCACGTAAATGGCGCGGGCGGAGATGACGGGTTCAACGAAGGCGGGGAGGGAGAGCCGAGCGTTTTCGATCAAGACGCGACCGGTGGGGTCAAACGAGGTGCGGCCGAAGGTCGCGCGGACGCCGGAGGCGGCGAGGCGCTCCTCGAGTGAGCGGAGCAAAAAGGCGGGGACTTCCAGTTCTTGGTGGCTCGCGATGTAGGTTTGGACGGCGAGCAAGCACACGAGGACCAGCCAGACTGACCACAGGCTGACGGTGAAGGCGCACGCGCTGCCCCAGCGGGTGCCGGTCCAGAGGTAGTTTAACGTGCGGCGCATGGGAGCGGCGGCGGAAGGCGGAGCGAAGTCGCCTTACTTGGGGGGCGCGCCGGGGTCGCGGGGGCCGTAGGTCAAGGTCCAGAGCGCATCGAGGAGGGTTTGTTCGATTTCGAAGACGGCATCGAATTCCTTGGAGCCGGCGAGTTGCTGGGCGCCGCCGACGCGTTCGGTAAATAAAATCGTCCGGGTGCTCGTCTGCTCGCCGCCTGTGCCGCCCGGGAGCGATACGGTCGCTTCGAGTTTGTAGCTCCATGGACGGTCATCGCCGGCGACGGTCACGCGCTCGGTGAAGGTGTCTTGAACATAACGTTTGGCGCGCGGCGTGCGGAGCTGAGCAACGAGTACCTCGAGGGCGGATTTTTTTGCGACGGACTCGGCGGCGAAGACGGTGGGCCAGGATTCGTTGGCGGCGAGCTTGTGGGTGTAGAGCGGAGCAGCGTCGGCTTGAGTCGAGGTGAGGGTGAGGGCCGTGATCGTCGCGGTGGGAGGGAGGGCGGGGAGTTGGCGTTCGCGCCAGTCGCGGGGGGTGAAGGAAAGTTCGCGGGCGAGGTCGAAGTCGACGGCGTAGATGGAGCCCTTGGGGTTGGTGAGCGGATCGAGCCGGGCGTAGAGAGCGCCTTGGGCGTCGGTGCCGAGTTGGAGCGTGACGGTGGAGGACGGGTTGAGTTTGGCAGGTTGGCCGTTCGCGGAAGGCGCACCGGCGCTGGCGAGGGTCAAAATCACTTCGCGCTCGGGGCGGTTGAAGCCCCATTTTTCCAAGTCGGCATTGGCGGGCGCGTCACTCATGAAACCACCGGCGTCTTTGGCCGCGAGGAGGCTGAGTTGTTCGAGCAATCTTTGGACGACGGCGCGATCGGCGGGGAGCGTCTGGGGTCCGGATGCCGGGGCCCCGCGGCGGACGATTTGCCAAGGGGCGTCGGCGGTGGTGGTGCCGGCGTCCATACGTTGCAGGATGAGCGGCGGCTGGTTGGGGGCGGTGAGGGCAACGGCGGTGACGCTCGGGAGTTCGAATGCGAGGAGGCGTTTTTCGCGGAGGCTGACTTGGGCGTTGCGCAGGGTTTCGACGAGGGCCGAAGGCACGGCGACTGTGAAGAGGGCCGCGCGGCCTTCGAGCTGGGCGTAGTATTCGACGGAGCCGGACACGTCTGGAGGAAGTGGCGCGTTGAGGGTTGAGGGTGGGAGGTTCGGAGGCGGCGAGCCGGCCGCGGGAACGGGTTCGCCGAGGAGGAGGGTTTCGCGACGGTTGGTGCCCTCGAGGGTGATCCGGAGCGAGGGGGTGGTGGCGGGGAGAATCGCTGGCGGGGTGGCGGGGCTGAAGGATTTGACGCGGAGGTTATTGAGGCCGGTGATCGCCAGATCGATGGCGGTTTTGCTGGCGTGCGCGTTGTTGATGATGGTGTCGAAGAGCCAGCGGTTGTTCTCGCGGCGGATGCGGAGGCGCACGGCGGCCGATTGCACGAGGAGCCCGCGCGCCTCGTAGACGGGCACCGTGAGGAGGGTATCGGCGCGGAGTTTATCGAGGCCGAGCGAAAGGCTGTCGGCGAGACCACGGGCGACGACGTGGATGCGTTCGCCGTCGGGGGAAAGTACATACAAACGATTGCCGATATTGGTGGAGTCGCCGATGCGCAGCGTAGTGGAGAGCTGCGGGGTGAGTGCTGCGACCGGGTCGCCGGACGCGAAGGAGACGGTGAGTTTGGGGCGGTCGAGGCCGTAGTCGGCGAGGGACATGCTGTTGCTCGCGAGATCCTTGGCGCTGAAGCTGGAAACGTTTTCGAGGAGCTGGAGCTCGTGAATGATGCTGCTGACGGCGTGGGGATTGGCGGGCCACTCGAGGGGTTTGGTGAGCCACCAGGTGTCGCCGCGACGGGCGAGGGCGAACGAGCCGCCCGGGGCGGTGCTGGTGACTTCCAAGGTGCGGATGTCGGCGGCCTCGGGGCCGAGTACGCGGCTGCGGGCGTCGCGGGCGCGAGGTTCCGTCAGCCATTGGCGCTCGAGTTTGAAGATAAAAAAGAACAGCGCGACGTTCAGGAAGACGAGGACGAGCGTGACTTTGGTGCGCATACAAAAAGTTTAAGTCGGAAGTTTAAGTTTAAGGACCAGGCGGCGCGAGTCGGGTGCGTTGGGTTTTTCTGCGACTTGAACTGCTTACTGCAACGGGCGCGCGGCGCGCCTCAGCGCCGCCTCGCCCAATAGACGGCGAGGCCGAGGAGGGCGGCGAGGCCCGGGAGGACGAAGAGCAGGGCGTAGCGAAGTTTCAAAAACACCTCGGCGCTGAGGGAGAGCTGGAAGCGCTCGATGGGGCGGGCGGGGACGTTGAGCTGGGTGTCGCGGTCGACGGTCCAATTCACGGCGTTGAGGAAAATATTCAGATTGCCGGCGTTGACGATGCGGTTGTTCACGGGGAGATCGCCACTGCCGAACACGACGAGGCGACCGCCGCGGACGCTGAACGGCAGGTTGTCGCGGACAGCGAGACGCTCGGAGGCAACGATGACGCCGAGGCGGTTGGCGGGGTCCATGCCGGGGAGGGGACTGATGTCGATGCCGGGGTTGAAGCGGGGGAGCTGGCTGAGGTCGCGGTAGCTGACCTCGCCCCAGGCGGACGTCGAGGTGGCGGCGACGGTCACGGTGTTGAGGCTGGTGCCGGTGGTGCGACCGGGGTCGGGGCGCACGGTGCGGGTGCGGCCGAGCAGGAGTTTGAATTGATAATTGATGAGCGTCTGGGTGATGGGGTGGGTCTTGTCGAAGGCGAGGATGACCAGCTCGCCGCTGTCGCTGACGTTCTCGGGGCCGGTGTCGAACACGAGGTCGTCGTCGACGAGGACGCCCCAGTCGAGCAAGAGGTCTTCGAGGCCATGGGCGTAGCCGGGAGCGAGGAAGAGGAGGAGCCGGCCGGCCTGAGCCCGGAGGTATTCACGGAGGAGTTCCTCCTCGGCGGGGGTGTAGCGGCTTTGCGGTGCGACTGCGATGAGGAGCGCGGCATCGGCGGGGATCTTGCGGCTGACCGTGAGGTCGAGGCCGTCGACTTCGAAGTTCCGGACGCGGAGTTGATCGCGCGCGACGGTGAGGCCGCGGTTGCCGTCGGGTTCATCGGGGCGGAGTTCGCCGTGGCCGGCGAGGAAGTAGATTTTTTTGCGGGCGGGACTGGAGACGTCGAGGAGGGCGGCGGTGATGGCCTGTTCGCCGAGGAAGGCGGCGCGCTGTTGATCCTTGTAGCGGTAGAGTTCGGCGAGGGGTACAGCGCGGCGGTTTTCGCCGCAGACGAGGAGCACCACGTCAGACTGTTCGAGGCCGAGGGCTTCGGCTTCGCGGCGGTTTTGATAAACGTCGAGGTATTTGACGGTGATCTTCCCGGCGGGATAGGCGTCGCTGGCGTTGGCGTATTCGCGGAGCAGGCCACGGACCTGAGTGTTCTCATGGTCGTCTCCGACGGTGGCGATGATTTGTACAGGCCGGTCGAGTTGCCGGAGGTAGGAGAGGGTCTCGGGCGAGAGGGAGAAACTGCGATGTTGGGTGAGGTCGCGGCGCCAGTGGAGGTTGCGGGCGAGGTAGTTTAGGCCGCCGAAGAGCGTGAGGAAGAGCACGGCCTGCAGCACGAGATTGATGGTGCGGATCCAGCGGGCGGTACGGAAGCTGTCGGGGGAGGACAAGGCGGAGCGGAGTTAGTTGAGGGCTGAGCGTTGAGAGTCAGGCGTTGGCGAGCAGTGGTCTGGGAATGCTGTGGCGGAGATGATTGGGTTCGGTTTCGCAACACTCAACGCTCCGCTTTTAACTTATGAATGCAGCAATTTGGCTTCGACGCCGAGGATGCTGAAGATGAGGGCGAGGACGGTACCGCTAAAATAGAACAATATCTGGCGGGCGTCGATGACTCCGCGGGTGAAGTCTTCGTAGTGGGAAAAGATTTGCGCGTAGTCTACGGCGGACTTGGCCAAGGCGAAAATATCGCGGTTGAGCCACGTGGCATCAGCGAGAAAACGGACCCCGACAATCAAACCGGCGAGCATTGCGAAGCAGAGGATACCGGCGACGGATTGGTTGCGGGAGAGGGAGCTCGCGAAGACGCCGACGGCAATGAAGAGCAGACCGGACACGGCGACGAACAGGTAGCCGCCGATCAATGGGCCCGAGTCGAGGAAGCGGGAGTCGCCCGCGAATTTTTTCAGGATGTAGAAAAATCCGCCGGTTGAGGCCCAGAGCGAAACGTACAGGAGGTAGGCGGCGGAGTATTTGGCGAGGACGACTTCGGTGGTGGTCACGGGAGTGGTGAGGAGGGTTTCAATCGTCCCGAGGCGGCGTTCTTCCGCGAGGCACTTCATGGTGAGGAGCGGGACGATGAAGAGGACGGGGAACCAGAAGATGGAAAAGAAAACCTGGGCGGGTGAGGTGTCCTGCGGGGTCTTACTGTAGCTTTCAAGGATGCCGGTGAACATGAAACCCATCACGCCGAGAAACATCACAGCCGCGATGTAGGTGCTCGGGTTGACGAGCAACATGCGGACTTCGTGACTGAGGAGAGTGAGGTAGTGTTTCACGAGGAAATGACCAACGACTAATGACCGATGACTAATGTCTAATGACTAATGGCGGAGGCGCGCGGTTGGGCGGGCGACTGCGTGCGCAGGCGCGCGGCCAGAATGGGAGGGACGGTTGAGAATTGAATGCGAGCGATGATCATTGGTCATGAGACATGGGGCCTGCGGTCATTTCGCCGCGGGCTTGGGCGCGGCGATGGCATCCCAACTGCGGCGAGTAGCGGCGAGAAAAACGTCTTCGAGGGTCGAGTGCACGCGACTGAGGGAACGCACGCGGAAGTTTTGCGCGAGGAGGGCGCGCAGGAGAGGCTCGCCGAGCTCGTCCACGCGGTCGGTGGAGAGACGGACCGAGCGGAAGCCGGCGGCGTCGGTTTCGGTCTGTGCGGTGACTGTGAGGGTCGGTTCGACGAGGGCGAGGTGAGCCGGCAGCGACGTGAGATCGCCCGCCACTTCGAGTTGGTAGTGAGAACCGCCGAGGACCTCGCGGCGGAGATCCGTCGGCGTGCCTTGGGCGACGACGCGGCCTTGGTTGATGATCAGGACGCGGTCGCAGGTCATTTCGATCTCGGGCAGGATATGCGAGGAGATGATGACGGTCATGCGGCCGCGCAGGCTGGCGATGAGATCGCGGACGATGAGGATTTGATGCGGATCGAGGCCGATGGTGGGCTCGTCCATGATAATGACGGGAGGCTCGGCGAGGATGGCTTCGGCGATGCCGACGCGTTGGCGGTAGCCTTTGGAAAGTTGGCCGATGATTTTGTGCCGGACCCGTTTCAGGTCGCAGAGCTCGAGAACTTCGTCGATGCGCGGCCCGAGTTTGCGACGGGAGACCTCTTTGAGGCGGCCGCGAAAATAGAGATACTCCGAGACGCGCATGTCTTCCGGGAGCGGATTGTTTTCCGGCATGTAGCCGATCTTGCGTTTGATCTCATCGGGTTGGTGAGCGACGGACAGGCCGCAGATACGGACACTGCCGGACGTCGCCGGCAGGTAACCGGTGAGGATGCGCATGGTGGTCGATTTACCGGCGCCGTTGGGTCCGAGGAATCCGATGATTTCGCCGCGCGCCACGGTGAAACTGATATCTGCGACCGCAGTGACCCCAGCGTAGGTTTTTACGAGGTGGGAGACTTCGATGGCGAGCGGCTGGAGCGCGTTGGCGGGTGCGGACATGAAATCGTTGGCAGATGAGACGAGAGACAGACGTGATTCTCGCGAGACGGTTCCGTGCGCTCAATGCTCAACTTTGAGGTGGGCAACTTTGAGGTGGGGAAGCTGAGCGCAGATGAGTTTTCGGGAAACCGCCGCAAACCTGCGGGAGGGAAATCCCGGGTCACAGGGCGTAGGTTTCCTGTCCATGCGTGAGCGCCAGAAAACTGAGCTGCGAGCTGAAGACGTGCGCCGGACTTTGGTCCGGGGGACTTCGTCCCTACCGACAAGAGTCAACCGAGGACCCCGTTTTTCGCCCGCTCAAGTGAACGATTAGCAAACCCCGTTTTCGACCCCAGCCCCCAAAGCCTGAGACTGATTTCCGATTGGTTTTTCGATCTTAACGTTCAGCCACGCTGGGAGGACACAGCCCGGCAGCGGGCCAAGCAGCGGCGTTGCGCGGTAGCGCTCTGGGTCGGCTCCTTGTTCATTTTTTGGGAAACAGAGCCTTAATCGCCGCGAACGCCGTAGGTCGGATTTCGTCTTGAAGAGCAGAAAGCGTGTCGATCATCCGCCACTCATGACAGCTCATACAAATGAATAGCTTGGTCTCCCATGGCTGACCGTCCTTCTCGAATCGCCAGATAATACAGAAATCGGGGTGAAACCCTCCACAGAGCTTCATTCCGCTATACGATCCATGCGAGGCGGGATCCGAAACGAGAGCTGTAATCTTCTTTCCGACATCGGCACTGAGTGTCTTCGAAGCGGCATAGAACTCGAAGTCCCCTAAAAGAATAACGCGCTCGCTGGGCAGCTCCCATTTTCCATAGCGCCGCGGAGTTCCATAGAAGAGTTCCACAGACTTCGCAAGTGGCAGTGAGCCGGTCAGCTGGGTGTGGTGCCGCTTTTCAGACTCGCTAAGTGGATCATCGCCACGAGCGAACCGCGGCAGAATACAGAGGATGCACAACAGGGAAAATAAGGAGGTCTTCATTTTGCCGAACGTTTGAGATCGGTCATTGCATCAGCCACCGCCGCTTGGGTCGTTGGCTCTGGCGCCTAGCTCATTTTTCATCGCGCCGAGAAAAGCAGCCAAACGGCCAAGATGAGCGGAGCGCCAAGGAAATATACTCCCGCGAGCCAGGTCAGAACGAGCAGCCCCCGCGCCGCCCAAGGGCGATCAGACAGCGCACCGATACCGCACACAAGGCCGGCGAGCGCAACCAACGAGAAGGAGGCAAGCTGAACGTAATACGTCGTCGGGGAACGAACCTTGGAAATCATCGCCATGGCCAAGGCAATGGGAGCGAAGCAGATCCAAATTACCCCTAGGGTCCGAAATCTCTCGGGGGTTTTTAATCCGGGCTCCATTATGATTTTACCCAACGTTCAAGGTGAGCCACAGCCGCTCTGGGCCGTCGGCTCTGGCGTCTGATTGAACGAAGCCGCGGCGCGGGGGATCGCGTGAGGGCTGAGCGGGTGTAGCAGCGTACTCATTACGCTCCAAGGGTGGCGGGGCTATTCCCACCCTACGAGCCAAATTCATCCGGGAATTGAAGATTCGCGGGCGGTCCGGGGAGCCGAACGGGGTCAGGGAGCCGAACGGGGTCGCCCCTCGTTTCGTGATATTTGGAAGATAGTCGAAAGACCGCTCGCTCACGCTCGCAGCTACCAGGAGTGAAAAACTCAGATGACGTTGGAGACAGCTGACAGCGGGCATCGGGGATTCCGGAGGTGGAGAACCTAGGCGGGCGGCGGGCGGGACGGAATGGGCAACGCGACGGGGACGTCGCGCCTCCAGTGACCTCGTTCACTCGTGAACGAGGGCGCGACTCAGGCGAGTTTTTCGAGGGTGACCTCGCCGGCCCGGAAACGCTGGGTGCGGCCGTTTTCGTCGCGGAGGAGGAGGGCTCCTTCGTCATCGAGGCCGGTGACGGTGCCGGTGTGGCGGCGTCCGCCCTCGAGGAGGGCGATGGAGCGACCCCGCAAGACATCGAAGCGGTGCCAGAGGTCGGCGAACGCGGTGGTGTAGCTGCCGTCGATGAAGTTTTGGTAGGCGAGGAAAACTCTACCGAGGAGGGCGGCCGCGAGGCGGTTGAAGTCGAGGGGCGTGCCGGTGACCTCCGAGAGGGAGATGGCGCGGCCGCCGAGGGCGGCGGGCCAGTCGGCGGAGAGGCTGTTGATGTTGAGGCCGAGGCCGAAGACGAGATCGCGGATCTGGTCGGCGTCGATCCGAGCTTCGGTGAGCATGCCGCCGGCTTTGCGGCCGTCGAAGAGGATGTCGTTGGGCCATTTTAGCCCGGGCTTCAAGCTGGCGAAGTTGGCGAGGAGTTCGCAGACGTTGAGACCCATCCAGAGGGTGAAGGCGCCCATGCGATCGGGGGCGACGCGGGGGCGGAAGGCGACGCTGAGGTAGAGATTGCCGTTGGCTTGGCTGTGCCAGGTGCGACCGAGGCGGCCGCGGCCTTTGGTCTGGCGATGCGCGAAAATGGCGAACGGGACGGGGCGACCGGCCGCGAGTTGACGGGCAGCTTCGTCGTTGGTGCTGTCGGTTTCAGGGAGGACGAGCAGCGAAAAACCGCGGGGTCGGACCTTGAGTTGAGAGTCGATGAGTGACGCGTGCGCGGCGGAGGGTTTTTGGGTGATGCGGTAGCCGCGGGCGCGTTGCGCCTCGAAGGTGAAGCCGGCGGCGCGGAGTTTTTCCATGTGATGCCAGATGGCGACGCGGCTGACGCCGAGTTTGGTGGCGAGTGCGGAACCGGAGACCCAGTCGGGATCGCGGGCGAGGAGCTCGCGGAGGATCAGGTGTTCGGCGGTGTGCATGGGGCGGAAGGCGGAAGGCGGAGAGGGGGAGACTGGAACCAGGGAATGAGAATGAGAATGAGAACGAGAATGAGAACGATTCGAGGGGAGAGTGGAGTTGAAAAGGAGACGCGGGTCGGGGAGGCTGCGCAAATGTCATTTGAGGAATTTCAACAATCGTTGGTGCGCGATTCGGCCGTGCCGGCGGGATGGAGCGGGGCGTTGCAGGCGCTTTGGTACGATGGGCGTGGCGATTGGGAGGGTGCGCACGACTGCGCGCAAGAGGACACGAGTCACGACGGATCGTGGGTGCATGCGTATCTCCACCGCAAAGAAGGCGACGAAGGCAATGCGGGCTACTGGTATGCGCGCGCGGGGCGATCGGGGCCGCCCAAGGGATGCACGCTCGAAGCGGAATGGGCGGCCCTGGTGCGCGAGCTGGTCGGACGAGGAGCGGGCAAGTGAGCACGCATTCCGGCTGAAGCCAGGGAGACGAACGCGGACGACGCGGGCGCTGGGCCGCGCGGAAAACTATTTCGGCGCCATGCCGCCGTAGCCGAATTGAGTGGAGCGCATGAAGGTCTTTTGAGCGGCATCCTTCGCCGCGCCGCCGGTCGTCGGGTCCGATTTCATGACCATGTTTACGTTGTCGGAGAGGTCGGCCATGTTCTTGAGGCGTTCATCGTCGGCATACATGGCGAGCGCGCGGGCTTCGGAGGAAGAGCCGAAGAGCGGCAGCGTCCAGCGATTGAGGGCGCGGTCGGCGTCAGAGATGTAGCGGCGCATGGCGAGGGCGGCCAGGCCCTTCTTGGTATGGATTTGGCGTTCGGAGAAGATCACTGGCCGCTGTTCCTGCACGACGAATTTTTCGAGGCGGACAATGGCGTTTTTCGGTTTATCGGTTTCGCGGAGATCGGCGGCGTCTTCCTCAGCTTTTTTCGCGAGCTCGGCGTCGGTGAGTGGCGGAGGGGCGGGTGGGGGCGGCGTATATTTCGGGAGGTTGGAGGCGAGCATGGCGGCCACATCGCCGGAGATGGCGCGGTTGCGCTTCGGCGCTGGTGGTGGGGTCTCGGTCGCAGCGGAGACGGGTTTTTTGGCCGGGCTAGATTCAGGGGACGGCGTGACTTGGGCACGTAGGCCGAGGGCGAGGAGAGCGAGCATCAGGGCGGTGCGAGCGAGGTGGCGCATGACGGGGTGGAAACGTGGAGAGCGAGGGAGTTCCGCGCAATCCTCGGATTTTTCGGACGGAACGAGGAGCGCGCGGAATTGTGGAGCGTGTTCAGACCGTGGACGGTTCGGCTTTGGGGGGTGACGAATTCTCTGAGGACGAGGCCGACGATGGTCGAGCGCACGCGATCGTAGAACGCGGCGACGATCAAGCCAAGGAAGGCGCAGAATTTTACGCGGCAAATCCCACGCTCGAAGGCTTTGGCGAGACCGCACAGCAGCACCGAAATTAGTCATGCAGTGTCGAATACATCAACGAAACCGTCGACGATGACTTTGCCCATTTCGCCGGAACCGAAGCTTTCCTTGGGGAGGTGAACGTTGGCCTTGCTGCCGATGACGCCGATGAAGGGGAACTGGCGGGGCGCGGGCGCGCGGAGAGTGTTTCGGTAGAATTAACCACGGGTGGACGCAGGTGAACGCGGATAAAATGCGCCACGCTTACATGGTCTTAACAATTTGGCCGTGGTCCGAGACACGGGCTTAACATTGGGCTGCGATACTGTGGCCGATTCGGAAACAAAAAAACTAGCTCTCAGAAGGCTCAAAAAATTACCCAATGAAAACGTTCATGCTTGGCTCCGTCGGTCGTCGTGTGGTTGTCGTCAGTTGGCTCGTCGCGGCTTCGGCTGCTTTTGCGCAGGGCCCTCGCGGCCCGCAGGCGCCGCAAGGTCCGGGGCAAGCGCCCCTCGCGCCCGTGGTGGTGCCGGTGGCAAATCCCGCGCCGGTGGCGGCCCCGCCCAACCCTAATGCCGGCCGGCGGGCCCCGCAGATCAATCCACTCGGGCAGCCGCTCGCTGGGCTGACGGCAGCGGAGTTGGCGGCGTTTAACGAAGGCGGGGTTGAGTTTCGCGCTACCGAGACGGCGGCCGGCGGGCTCGGGCCGATCTTCAACGACGTTTCGTGTGTCGCGTGTCATGATGCCGGCGGCACGGGCGGGGCGAGCCGGCGGACGGTCACGCGATTTGGACGGACGGTTAATGGGGTGTTTGATCCGCTGGACTCGCAAGGTGGTTCGCTGCTGCAGGAGCGGTCGATCAATCGGGGTATCCGCGAAGTGGTGCCACGCGAGGCGAACACGGTAGCGCGGCGGCTGGCGACCCCGCTGTTTGGCGCGGGACTGATCGAGGCGATTCCAGACAGCACGATCGTGCTCGGTACGCTGGCGCGGAAACCGGCGGGGATCGCGGGAAAAGTTTCGGTGGTGAGCGATGTCGTGAGCGGAAAAAACCTGATCGGCCGTTTTGGCTGGAAGGCTCAGCAGGCGACGCTGTTGGCGTTTTCGGGAGATGCGTATGTGAACGAGATGGGGGTCACCAATCGGTTCTTCCCTACCGAGAATGCGCCGAACGGAAACGTGGAGTTGCTCGCGCGCTTTGATCGCGTGGCGGATGTCGA
>CANIJN010000062.1 GCA_947467625.1 Opitutia bacterium
GAGAAAGAGGACATCAAACGTCGCCTCAAACGTCTCCAAGAGGAACAGCAGCAGATGCTCGCTGATGTGGATGAGATGCGCCAACGGATGGAGCGTCCGGAAAATCAGTCGCGTATGGCGGATGAAAAGCAACAGCTCGACCAGACCCGCGATGATATTCAGAAGGCGGCCGATGCCGCCGCCCAGGGCTCGGTACCGCAAGCGCTCGCCGCCGGCACTCGTGCGCAACGCAAGCTCCAGGAACTGCGTGAAGAGATGCGGAAACAAAATTCCAGTCAGTTTGCCGAGGATCTCCGCGGGATGCGCCAAGACGCCCGCGAGCTCGCCCGCGAACAGGAAAAAATCAGTCAACAGTTGGACGCGCTCGGTGGAAAACAGAAGAGGAAGTCGCTCGACGAATCCACAGATCGCAAGGAACTGCTCGATCAACTCGCGGAGCAAAAACAGCGCACGGCCAAGTTCACCGAACGAGCCCAGCAGGTTTCCGAGCAATCCGAAAACACCGAGCCGCTCCTGTCTCGCCAGCTTTACGACAGCGTGCGCAAGCTCAGTCAGGACGATACGAACGCAGTGAAGGAATCGAAACAAGAACTGCTCCGCGAGGGAATGTTGACCCAAGATCTCCTCAACCGGCTGAATAAAAATGCCGATCGCGAAGGCGCGGGTAAGACCATGGATCTCGCGAAGGACTTGCTCAACGAGGGCTATCTCCCGCAGGCCGCGCAGGCGGGCCGACGCGCGCGCACGGGCATCGATGAATTGAAACGCGGCGTCGAGCGCGCGGCGGACAGTGTGCTCGGTGACGACGCGGAGCAGTTGAAAATGGCCCAGTCGGAACTCGACAAAATTACCGATGAGCTCACCCGCGAGATTGCCCAAGCGCAGGGCCAACCGCCGGGGCAAGGGCAAACTCCGGGTGGTGAGCCGAACACGGGCGATCCGAAGCAGCGTCAGGCCGGGACGCAGCCAGGCGGCGAGCGCGGCCAAGGTGCGCCCGGCGAACCGGGTACCGAGGGTGAACCGGGAACGCCCGGTGCAGGAACCGAACCGGGGCAGCAACCGGGCGCAGGTGGCAAACAGTCAGGGAAACAGGCCGGTCAGGGGAAGCGAGGTCTTGCGAGCGCGGACCAAAAGGGTGGCCAGCCCGGCGGGAAACGCGGTCAGCCCGGTCAAGGCGGGCAGCAGCCCGGCCAAGGTGAACAGGCGGGAGAAGCGGGTGCCGGCGGCGCAGGCCAGTCCGGGCAGCCGGGCGAAGGTCAGGCTGCGGGCGAGGGTGCCGGTGGACCGGGCCAGCCGGGGCGTCAGGCCAATCGACTCGCCGGTGATGGTCGCGATGGCCGCAACCCACCGCGCGCTGGTGGCGAGCGTGGCGGGTTGGATGTGAACACGATTCTCAATGGTGGCGGCAACGACGGCGGGGACGAACGCATCGGCCGCGGCGGCGAGATCGGCGGGATGTATCGGGGCGGTCCGTTTATCGGGGGGAATTTCGCGCCGTGGAACGAACGGCTGCGCGACGTCGAGCAATTGCTCGATTCGCCCGATCTGCGCAACGCGGTTGCGACTGCGCGCGAGCGGGCGCGGCTCCTGCGGAGCGACATCGTGAACGACCGAAAGAAACCCGATTGGGCGGTCGTGAAGCTCCAGATTTTGCAACCGCTCGTGGAAGTCCGCGCGCGCGTGGCCGAGGAATTGTCCCGCCGGGATACCAAAGAATCGCTTGCGCCGATCGATCGCGATCCGGTGCCGGCGCGTTTCGCGGAGTCGGTGCGTCGCTACTACGAGGAGCTCGGCAAGGACAAGGAAGTCTCTCCCTGAAATGATTGTGTTGTCTGAACTTACCTTCTCCTCTTGGAACTGGCTCTGGCCGAGCGTGGCGATGGTGGGCGCGGCGGCGCTCGTGCTCGCGTGGAGCTACCGCGCCTCGGCGGCGCAGCCTTTGCGCGGGGTCTGCCTCGCGCTGAAGATTACGGGAATCGTCGCGCTCGCACTTTGCCTGTTGGAGCCACTGTGGCTCGGGCAACGCCCGCGGGCCGGGGCTAATCTCTTTGCGGTCGTGGCCGACAATAGCGCGGGCTTGCAGATCCACGACCGCGGCGAAGCGGCCAGCCGCGGTGATGGGCTGCGGACGCTCGTGGACCCGACTGCGGCGGGCTGGCAGTCCTCGCTAGGTGACACGTTCGACCTGCGGCGCTACGTGTTTGATGCCCGGTTGCAGGCAACTAATGATTTTCACGAATTGGCGTTTGATGGCCGTTCGTCTGCGCTGGGTTCGGCACTGCGCGCGTTGACGGAACGATTTCAGGGGCGTCCGCTGGCCGGCGTGTTGCTTTTCACTGATGGTAATGCGACGGATCTGCCAGGTGGAGCGTTGCCCGACTTGAAGGGCCTGCCGCCGATTTACCCCGTGGTCATCGGCAAGCGTGATGCCGTGCGCGACATCGCGGTCCAGCAGGTGGCGGTGAGTCAAAGTGCTTTCGAAGACGCCCCAGTGTCCGTCCAAGCGGATATCACGGCGGCGGGCTATCGCGGCCAGCCGATTGTGTCGCGGTTAATCGACCGCACGGGGAAGACGCTGCAAGAACAGTCGGCCGACGCTCGCGGCGATGGTGAGGCGGTGGCGTTTCGTTTTCAGTTGAAGCCTGAGCAATCGGGTCTGTCGTTTTATCAAGTGCGGGTCGGTGCGCGGAGCGAGCTAGCGCCTGCGCTGGTCGCACCGATGCCGGCGGTGACCGGAACACCTGAGTCGACCGCGCCTTCGACGACCGCAGTGCCCGCGGTTCCCCCCAAGACGGACGAGGCCACGCTCGCGAACAACGCGCGCGTCATTGCGGTGAATCGGGGGCAGGGGCCCTTTCGCATTCTCTATGTTTCCGGCCGGCCGAACTGGGAGTTTAAGTTTCTCAATCGTGCTTTGATGAGTGACGAACAGCTTCAGCTTGTGGGGTTGATCCGGGTCGCGAAACGCGAGCCGAAATTCGATTTCCGTGGGCGTGCGGGCGAAACGAGCAATCCACTCTTTCGGGGCTTCGGCAATCAGTCGGCGGAGGACGTGCAGGGTTACGATCAACCGGTGCTCGTGCGGCTCAATACGCGCGACGAGATCGAACTGCGTGCGGGATTTCCGCGCACGGCGGAGGATTTGTTCGGTTACCACGCGGTGATTTTAGATGACCTGGAGGCGGAATTTTTTGCGCCGGAACAGGCTCTGTTGTTGCAGCGATTTGTGTCCGAGCGGGGCGGCGGTTTTTTGATGCTCGGCGGCATGGAGTGTTTCCAAGAGGGTAAATACGTGCGCACGCCGATTGGTGACATGCTTCCGGTTTACCTCGACCGCGAGGCGCAGGCGTCCGCGCCGCTCGGCCCGGTGCATCTGCAACTCGCGCGTGAAGGCTGGTTGCAGGCGTGGGCGCGGCTGCGTGACAATGAAGGCGACGAGCGTGCGCGGATCGACGGGATGCCGACGTTTGACGTGGTCAATCGCGTGCGTGCGCTCAAGCCCGGCGCGAGTGTGATCGCGAGCGTGCGCGATGAAAAAGGGGAGGAATTGCCCGCCTTGGCGGTGCAGCGTTTTGGCCGGGGCCGCACCGCGACGCTGATGATCGGTGATCTCTGGAAGTGGGGTATGAAAGATGCGGCGTCGCGTTTGGATATGGAGAAGGCGTGGCGGCAGCTCGCGCGCTGGCTGGTGGCCGATGTGCCGAATCGCGTCGATTGCGCGGTGGAGACGCTCGCCGCGGATGCAAACGGGGCGGTGCGCGTGCAGGTGCGCGTGCGCGATGAAAAATTTCAACCGGTGGATGATGCGGTGGTGGTGATCGATGTGGAGCCGGTGGTGTTTGCCGGCACCGAGGGAGCGACGGTGCCGACGATCCGACTCGAGGCCGAGCCGGCCCTCAGCGAACCCGGGCTTTATCAGGTGACCTATGTGCCGCGCCAGACCGGTGGCTACAAAGTCGTCGCGAGCGTGAAGAATCCGGCGGGCGCCGATCTCGGTCGCGCCGAAGCGGGCTGGAGCACGGACCTAGCGGCCGAGGAATTCCGCTCGCTCACCCCCAATGTTGCCCTGCTTGAAGACCTCGCACGGAAAACCGGCGGCGCAGTGATCTCCGCGGTTGATCTCGAGAAATTCGCGAAACGTTTGCCGCAGTTACGCGCCCCGGTGATGGAGACGTGGTCGTATCCGGCGTGGCATACGCCGCTCTTGTTCGGATTCGCGCTCGCGTGTTTGTTGGCGGAGTGGGGACTGCGGCGCTGGAAAGGTATGCCATGAAAACTCGATTTTGTTGGATGCTCTGTGTCCTGTTGGCTGCGGGGACGCGCAGCGTCGCGAGTGAACGCGCGACGGTCATCGTGGTCGCGGGTGCGCCCGGGGAGGAGGAGTATGCCACGGTGTTTGCGCAGCAGGTTGAGGCGTGGAAGAAAGTCTGCGCGCAGGCGGGGACTAAGCCGATTGTGATCGGTGCGGAGGCCGACGAGGCGACTTCGGACCGCGACCGGGTGAAGCTGGCATTGGAAGCCGAAACGAAAACCGGCTCGGACGAACTGTGGATCGTGTTGGTGGGCCACGGCACCTTTAACGGCAAAGAGGCGAAGCTCAATTTGCGCGGGCTCGATCTCGCCGCGACGGACTTGGCTGAGTGGCTGAAGCCGTTTCAACGTCCGCTCGCGATCATCGACACAGCCTCCGCCAGTGCGCCGTTTCTCAGTAAACTCGCGGGCAAGGGCCGCGTGGTCGTGAGCTCGACGCGCAGCGGTAACGAGCAAAACTACGCGCGGTTTGGGAAATTTTTCGCGGAAGCAATCGGTGACCCTAAGAGCGACCTCGATAAAGATGGCCAGATTTCACTGCTGGAAGCGTTTCTCAGCGGATCTCAGCGGACGGCGGAGTTCTACAAAACAGAAGGTCGGCTCGCGACAGAGCACGCTTTGATGGATGATAATGGTGACGGACTCGGCACGCCAGCCGATTGGTTCCGCGGAGTGCGGGCGACGAAACAGGCCAAGGACGGGGCTACGCTTGACGGGACTCGGGCGCACCAATTTCACCTTGTGCGCAGCGCCGCCGAGCGGCAGTTGCCGAGCGAAGCGCGGGCGCGACGCGATGCGTTGGAGTTGCAGATCGCCAAGCTGCGCGAAGGAAAGGCGAAGATGGCAGCAGCGAAATATTTCGCTGAGCTGGAGAAGCTGTTGTTGGCGCTGGCGGCGGTTTACGAAGGAACGTGATCGGGCGTCCGAAAAATTGACGTGGCGCAGGGGCCCACGGGTGGTTTCAGTGCATTCATGCTCACCCGCTTCTCGGTCGCCCCGCTGCACACCATGACCCGCTCGCTCGCTAGCGTTGCGATGGGGCGGACCGCACCCGACCTCGTGATAACCGGAGCTCGGGTGCTTTCGACCTACACTGAGCGCATCCACGCGGATCGCGAGGTGTGGATCAAGGGCGGCCGCATAGCGGCGGTGAAGGCAGCGGGGGCCTACACGAAATCACGGCTCACGGGTGCGAAGCGCTACGAAGCCCGCGGCGGAATCTTGGCACCCGGCTTGGTCGATCCTCATGTGCATATCGAGAGTAGCATGATGACGGCCTGTGCGTTTGCGGAGGCTGCACTGCTCAATGGCACGACGACGGTGTTCTGCGACAGTCACGAGATTGGCAACGTGTGCGACGTGGCGGGGATTGAGTGGATGCTCGAGGATGCGCGGCGCGCGCCGCTGTCGATTTTCTTGACTGTGCCGAGTACGGTGCCGGCCACGAATGCGACGCTGGAGACGGCGGGCGGCGATCTCACGCCCGCGAAGATCGGTCGCATTTTCGACCAGTGGCCCGAGGCGGCGGCGTTGGGCGAGAAGATGGACTACGTGTCCGTTGCCCTTGGCGACGAACGGAGTCACGGCGTGCTCGCTGAGGCTTTGAAGCGGGGCAAGCCGGTCTGCGGTCACATCTATGGGCGCGACTTTGTAGCAGCCGGGGCGGCGAGCGGCATCACCGACACCCACGAGTCCATCGACCGGGAGATCGCGAACGATTTTCTCGAAAATGGCGTCTGGATTTTTTTGCGCGGCGGGAATCCGACGACGCCATGGCACTCGCTGCCGCAGGCGATCAAGGCCGTGACCGAACTCGGTGCCAATCCGAAGCGCGTCTGCGTGTGCACTGACGACCGCGATGCCGACGACCTGTTTCTCTTTGGCATGGACTGGGTCGTGCGTCAGGCGGTGGCGGCGGGACTGCCGACGACGACGGCGTGGAGCTTGGGGTCGTTGCACCCGGCGACGCGCTACGCGATGGATGGCGATTTCGGCGGCCTCGCGCCGGCGCGCCGCGCGGACATTGTGCTGCTCAATGATGCCCTCGAAGTCCAAAATACGTGGTATGGTGGCGAACTGGTCGTCGAGCGCCGGAAGATCACGCCGCTCCTAGAGCGAGCGCTGAGCAAGCCCTATCGGTATCCGCGCGCTGCTTACTCGACCGTGAAGCTCCCGCGCAAAGTCACGTTGACGCCGCCGCTCCCGACCAAGCCCGTGACGGCGAATGTCATTCGCGTCGTGCCTCCGGGGATCGTCACGGCGCATGATCGAGTGGTGCTCTCACCGGCTTCGTCGTGGACCGACCACCTTGCGAAACACGAGGTGTGTTTCCTCACGGTCGTCGAACGCCACGGAAAAACGGGTGGGGTGGGTTATGGTTTGCTGCGTGATTTCGGCCTCACTGACGGTGCGGTGGCGAGTAGCGTGGGCCATGATGCCCATAATATCGTCCTCGCCGGCACCAACGAGCGAGACATGCAGCTCGCGTTGGCGACGGTGAAAAAAATGCGTGGTGGCGTCAGCGTGGTGCGCGGCGGGCAAGTGCTCGCGAGCGTCGCGTTGCCCATCGCTGGATTACTTTCTGACCAGCGTGCGCCGGTCGTGGCCAAGGCGACCACCGCGTTGAAGCGCGCCTGGAAAAAAGTCGGCTGCAAAGTGCCTTACATGGGCTTTAATTTGCTGCCATTGTCCGTAATTCCGGAGCTGCGGCTGACTGACAAGGGCTTGGTTGATGTTCTCGGTATGAAGATATTGCCGTTGTTTGTATGACCCTTGAGTGCGCCCGCGGCGGCAGCTGATCGTTTTTTATTTAAACTAAGCGAGCGCTTGTTTTTGGCGTGCGGATTGCTACTCCACGGGGGTGATTACCATGACCACCCTTAATCCCCGCCAAGTCTTCGCTGCGATGACTTTTACCGGTCTCGCCTCGATTGCTCAGCTTACCGCGCAGACTGCGCCAGCCAAACCGGCCGGTGACGTCGTCACGATGACTAAGTTCGAAGTAAAGGATGTGCCGATCGCTCAGCAGATTCTGCCGACCGCCCGGCCCTTCACCTCCGTGTTCGGCACGGACGATAACATCATCGACGTCCCGCGCAACGTGACGATCATCTCTCGCCAGCAGCTGAGTGATATCAGCATCGCGAGTGTACTCGACTTCACGAAGCTCACCTCGAGTTCCTACTCGACCACGAATTTCGGAGCGCCTTCGAATCCCGCGATCCGCGGCCTCACCGCCGATATTTTCATCAACGGCGTGCGCGGTCGGATCACTTCTAACGGCAATGGCCTGCCCCTCGACTTCAATTCCGTCGAGTCGGTCAACATCGTCAAAGGTCCTGCGACCGCCGTGCAGGGAACGTCGATGTATGTGGGAGGTTTCGTCGACCTCGTCACGAAGCGCCCGTATTTCGACAGCAGCAAGGGCTCGGTGAGCATCACAATTGGCTCCTACTCGCAGAAAGACTGGACGATCGACCAAGGTGGCCCGATCTCGAAGACGGCGGCCTACCGATTCAGTTACTCCGGTACCGACAGCAAGGGCTACTCGTGGGACTTCTATAATAAAAACCACTCCATTTACGGCGCACTCACGTTGCGGCCCACGCAAGGTTACGAGATCTTCATCAATGCCACCGCAGCATTCTATCGCTATACGGAAAATTGGGGCTTCAACCGGGTGACGCAGGATCTCATCGACAACGGCCGCTACCTCACTGGCGTTAATAGCAACGCGGCGCCGGATTTTGCCAAGTATCCCTTGGGTTTTATCGACTCAAAGGGAGCCCCGATTTCGTTCGGGAATATCAACACGATCGGTGGCCCCGCGGCGCCGGTTTCCGATCCGCAAAATTCCAAGTGGGTCACCTCCGGTTTCCCGGCCGGCAATCGGGTCGTCTTTGGACCCACGGTGCAGATCAGTCGTCACCAACGTCTGCTGAAGCCCGGCGATCACTCCACTGGTCGCGAGTTCAACGCCCAGGCGATTCAGACCTTTACGATTAGCCCGACGCTGAAGATCACCAACAATTCGATCGCGAGCTACACCGCCCGTAATACGCTGAGCAGCTACTACTACTCCGAGATCATCGATCCATCATGGTTCGCTGAAAATCGCACTGAAATCGTGTTCACCCAGGGTGCCGGAACCGTCAATACGGGTCTCGATATCCGTCACCAAAGGACCAAGGCCTACGACGATTACTTCACCGAGCCGGTCAACGTTTGGGATCTCACGAAGGACATGAATTTCGTGGACATCTATAAATCCGTCAATTTCCCGAATCCCTTCACGAGCCTGCCGGTCCCCGGTTGGCCCGGCCGCTATGCGACCGATGGCATTCAAAATGGTGATACCAACGATTCCAAGGGCACCACGATCGGGCCGTTTGCCCAAGGCTCGTGGAAGTTCTCCGATCAATTGAGTCTAGTGGCCGGTGGTCGCCTCGACCACTTTCATGCAGATGTGACGGAGCCGTTGCTCCCGAAACGCCCGCAGGCCAGTATCACCGTCTGGATCCCGAACTATAACGCTTCAATCATCTACAAACCCACCCCGGCCTCGAGCGTGTACGTGACCTACAATAATAGCCGCAACACTTCGGGAGCCGTCGGCAACGGCGGCGGAATCACCGGTTGGAACGCGGCGGGCACCGCACTCTACAAGGATAACTTTCTCCAACCGAGTGAGCTGATTGAAGTGGGTACCAAGTATGCCCTGATGCAGAACAAAGTATTCCTGAACTTCGCCGTGTTCGACCAGAAGCGCACGTTTAAGAGCACCAGCAGCACCATCATTCAGAACTTCCGCACCGAAGGGTTTGAGGCCGAGATGAATTATCAGCCCGGGAAACACCTCTACGGGACGATCTCGTATTCTTACATTTCTGCCAAGACTTCTGCCGGCTTCCAGTCCGATGGCGGCGTCGGACAATTCTACGCCTCCAAGGGCACGGATGGCCAAGTTTCCGGTCTGCCGCGCCACCTGTTTAATACCCTCGTGTCCTACACGTTTGACAACGGATGGAGCCTGTCTGCCAACGGCCTCGTGACCGGCGAAATGAATAACAACTTCGTGGGTACCTTAGTTATTCCGCGTCAGTTCCAGATCGACGGAAGCGTCGCCTACCGGACCAAACAGTGGGAATACCGTCTCAGCTTGAGCAACCTCAGCGACGAGAAAAATTGGGCCCCACCGAATGCGGTCTACGGCAATGCGTCGATCCTCCCGCTGCCGGGCACGATGGGCCGCCTCTTGATCAAGTATAATTTCTGATCAGCCCGCAACCGCTTGTCGCCTCTCAAGGCCGCCCCGCCCGGGCGGCCTTTTTTTGTCCTCTCGCCGCGTTCGAACGTGCCCGCTGGCCAGGTCGACGCTCACCGAAACAGTCGTGTATGGAAATCCAGCCGCCACTGGAATCACCTGAAAAGCGCGCGCACAGCGGGCACGGTGCGGAGGAAACGAAACGTCAACGACTGGGCGGAGGCCCCCTCACCGAAAACGAGCGGAGGCGGGTAAACTATCGGGATAGATGGAAACGTTGCGAACGGAAGTGATCGGGGGCGGAGCGCAAGGAGATCGGCCCGGACGACGAAGCCTGCCGCTGGAGCGAATTGAGGTACTCGGTATCTCGTGCGTATGAGCAAACAGCGGTGTGGTCTCAGGTGGTCGGTGGGCTTGGTTGGCCGCAAGGAACGTGCTCGGCGGATAGCACTTCGGGTATTCGGAAAAGGTAGGCCCGCACGGGGGCGAAAAAACGGCATCGCCTTGGGCGGTGGTCTGTGGCTCAAGTTTTCGTTTTTACCTAAAATCCCATGAAGAAATTTATCTCCCTCTTGGCTCTCGTGGCCTTCGCTGTTGCTTCGCAGGCAGCCGATACCAAGCCCGTCGAAACGGCATTTCAGCGCTATTGGAGCGTCTACGCCAAAAAAGATTTTGCGAAAGCCGCGGCTGAAGTGTTGCCGAGTGACCTCGAGGCGACGAAGGCGGCGGTGCTGCCGGTGTTCCTCGCCAATCAAAACAGCAAGGCCAAGGATGGGCCCGAAGTGCTCGCGGCGTTTTTCGGCAAAACGGTGGGCAAGGCGCGCGATACGATGTCCGCAGCGGAGGTGTTCGCGGGGCTCAATCGCGTGGTCGCGGCGGGCAGTCCGGATTTGTTCGAGGTATTGAAGGATGCGACGGTCTCGATCATCTTCGTGCGCTCCGTGACCGCGGACGAGGCGGAGATTCACTTTCAAGTCATGGTGCGCGGTCAGGGCGACACCGATGCGGAAACGCTGGTGAAGAAAGACGGGCGTTGGTGGGTGAAGATCAAAGACGACCCGAAGCAGACGGCGGAGAGTTTCAAGGGATTGTTTGCCGGGAAGTGAGGCGCGCGCGGGCCCACGTGCTGGCGCTCGCGGCTACGACGGGAAAATGAAAAAGGGCCGGTCTGAGACCGGCCCTTTTTATGTCGGCGGCCGGGAGGCTGCCGCTCTATGGGGAGGGCGACGGCCCTGCACCTGACTCAGCGCATTTTTGCAAACGTGGCTTGGAGGAGTTGGAGGTCGGTCGCGTTTTTCGTGCGCTCGCGGGCTTTTGTGACGAGCTCGGCCTCGAGGACGTTTTTGGTTTTGCGCACGTTGTTTTCGTAGAAGACCCCGAAGGAGCCGGGCCACGCTTGGCCGGCGAGTTTGAAGGCGGCGACTTCGTCGGTGACGTCGTGGCGATCGGCGTCTTCCGGTGTGCCGTCATGTTTCTTTTCCTGAATCAGTGACCATGTGCCACCTTTGCGCGGAATCGAGGAGTCAAAGGCGCCGGCGTAAAATTCGACGCATTCGGAAAGGATCTCGACGACGGAGAAGCCGGGGTGCTTAGCGGCGCGGGTCATCATCTCGACCATGTGGTTGACTTGGGTGGCGTGGCTGCGGGCGACGAAGGTGGCACCGGTGTTGAGGAGGGTGCGCATCGGGTTGATCGGTTGGTCGATCGCGCCGGTGGGATCGGTCTTGGTTTTGAATCCGATGGGGGAGGTCGGTGACGTCTGCTTCTTGGTCAGGCCATAGACGGAGTTGTCCATGATGACGTAGGTGAGGTTGACGTTCTTGCGGGCGGTGTGGACGAGGTGGTTGCCGCCGATGGAGAAACCGTCGCCGTCGCCGCCGAAGACGAAGACGTGGAGGTCATCGTTGCCGAGGCTGATGCCGGCGGCGAAGGGCAGGGCGCGGCCGTGAATGTAATGGCCGCCGTGGGTGTTGACGAAATACGGGAAGCGTGAGGAGCAGCCGATGCCGGCGAAGGTGACGATTTTTTCGTGCGGGTACTGGAGCTTTTCGAGGACGCGGTAAAAGGAGGCGAGCACGGCGAAATCGCCGCAGCCGGGGCACCACGTAGGATGGTCGGCGGTGAGAATTTTTTTCGTTAATGGAACCGCCGTGGTGATCGCGGGGGTGGGCGGGCTGAAGAGGGTGGGGGAGGACATGGAGGTGAAATGACCAATGACTACTGTCTAATGACTAATGGCGGAGCGGCGGGGTTTATTTTTTAGCGAGGGCGCTGGGTTGGGCGACGCTGAGGGTGGCGTCGAGGTGGGCGCTCTGGAGTTGGCGGGCGACGCCGGCGACGATTTCGCTAATCTTGAAGGTGAGACCGTCGGTCTTGGTAACGCTCACGATTGCGGGGTTGGCGTAGCGGGCGCGCAGCATCATGGCGAGTTGGCCGAATCCGTAGAGGCCCTCGTCGTTGATTTCGGCGACCACGATTTTGCGGTAGCGATTGAAGATATCCTCGAGCCCGTCGGGCAGTGGATGGATGTGGCGGAGGTGGAGGTGGCCGCCTGTGACGCCAGCGGTGTTGATCCGTTTGAGCGCTTCAAGTGCGGGGCCCCATGTTGAGCCCCACGTCACGAGGAGAACGTCGCCGGCGGCATCGCCGTTGAGCTCGGGAGCGGGGAGCGAGGCGCCGAGTTTTTTGATTTTTTCGCGGCGCTTGGCGGTCATCTGGGTGTGCAGCTTGGAGCTGCCTGTGGGATGGCCGAGTTCGTCGTGTTCGAGACCGGTGACCGTCGGATATTTTCCCGAGCCAATCTTGGAGCCCGGAGGCGCGTGGCGCGTGATGGCGTCGAGCGGGTAGGGTTTGAAATCGGCGCCGCGGTCGGAGAGGTCGGCCTTGGGGTCGACCATGAGTTTCGGGAAATCGGGTTCGTCGAAGGCCTCGATGCGACTGGCGAGGGCCATGTCGCTCAAAATGATGACGGGGGTTGAGTAGGTGCGCGCGATGCGGCAGGCCTCCATCGCGATGTAGAAGCAGTCCTCGACGTTTTTCGGCGAGAGGACGACGCGCGGGGTGTCGCCGTGGCTGCCGTAAATGGCCTGCAGCAGGTCGCTCTGCTCAACGTTGGTGGGCATGCCGGTGGAGGGGCCGCCGCGCTGGACGTTGACGACGATCAGGGGCATCTCCGCCATGGTGGCCCAGCCGAGGGCTTCCATTTTCAACGAGAGACCTGGGCCGGAGCTGCCGGTGATGGCGAGGTGGCCTGTGTAGGAGAAACCGATGGCGGTGGAGATAGCGGCGATCTCGTCTTCGCATTGGACAAAGAGGCCGCCGTATTTCGGCAGTTCGGTGCGGAGGGTCTCCATAATGGAGGACCACGGTGTGATCGGGTAACCGGCGCCGTGGCGGACGCCGGCGGCGAGGAGGCCGTAAGCGAGCGCTTGGTTGCCATCCATGGTGACCTGCGGACGGCCGCTGGCCCGCGTGGCGAGATCGATGGCTTCGAAGCGATAGAACAAGTCGTGGAGATTATTTTGGGGCCACGCGTAACCGGCGTCGAAGGCGAGCATGGCGTTGCGGACAATGTCTTCGTTCTTACCGCCAAAACGCTCCTTGATGAGGGCGGCTAGCTTCTGAACGTCGAGGTCGAAGACGCGCGCGATGAGGCCGAGAATGTAGATGTTCTTGCCCTTGTCCTTGCCGGCGCCGCCGACGGCTTCGACGGTGCCGCTGGTGATGGGGACGGCGATTTGGGTGAAGCGGTTGTCGCCCTCGACGGGTGTGACGTGGTCGGAATCGTAGAGGAGCACGCCGCCGGGGCGGAGCGAACTGATGTGGGCGTCGTAGCTGTGTTGGTAGAAGGCGACGAGGATGTCGGCGCGGTCACCGGACGATAAAATGTCACCGGTGCCCATGCGGACTTGGAAGATGGACGGTCCACCGGAGATGGTGGAGGGGATCGTCATATAGGTCATGACGTCCTGATCGCTGCGGCCCGCGAGGCGGGCGAGGAAGCCGCCGACGGACTGAATACCGTCCTGCGAATTGCCGGCGAGTCGGATGACGACGTCGTGAATGGAACGGGGAGCGGCAGACGGGGCTGCGGCATCACCCGGCGTTTCGGGAGTATTTGGGCTGACCATAGGTTTTGGGGGGGGAAACTAAAAACCGAAAGAACAGGAGGACCCTAGGTGGGGCGCGCCGGGAGTCAACGAGCGCGCCCCACCCGAGGCGCGCGAAGTAGCATCATGCTCGAAGCGCGAGCGGAGCAGAAGGACGGGTTATGCGCGGAACCTGCGGTGCAGGTGGCGCTGGACGGGGATGTGCACCGACGGTTGCACGACGCGCGCCGACGGTGGAACCTAGCTCCTCAGTCGTAGAACAGCACGCAAACGCACATGGACACGGGGGCCCTATGCTCGGTCGGAGTGAGGCGGCCAGTAGCTGCGTCGACACGGAAAACGGTGAGGTCCGGCGAGTCTTGGTGGGCGCAGACGAGCCAGCGCCCATCGGGGGAGAGGGCGAAATTACGCGGGGTTTTTCCACCGCACGAGACGATTTCAACGGACGTGAGGAGGCCGGTTCCGGTGGCGAGAGCGAAGACGGCGAGGCTGTCGTGGTTGCGGTTGGAACTGTAGAGGAACCGGCCGTTGGGATGGATACGGATTTCGGCGCCCGACTTGAGGGCGGTGAAATCGGCGGGGAGGCTGGAGATCGACTGGAGCGGAGTCAGCGCGCCGGTCGGGGCATGGTAGGTGAAGGCTTCGATCGTTCCCCCCATTTCGGTATTCGCATAGGCATGACGACCGTCGGCGGAGAATTTGAAATGGCGTGGGCCGGAGCCGGGTGCCGTGGCCACGCTCGGGGCGAGACCGGGCGTGAGCGTGGCGGCGGGTGAGTGGGGGGCTCCTGCGCCGGGTTTCGGCGAGGTCAGGGCGTAGGAGAAAATCCGGTCGAGACCGAGATCGCAGACGATCACGAAGCGGTTATCCGGTGAGACGGTGACGGAGTGGGGGTGCGGGGCGGCCTGGCGTTGTGGGTCGGTGCCCTGGCCAGAGTGCCACGTGAGTGTCGGTGGGCTGAGCGTCCCGTCGGGCCCGAGGGGAATGGCGGCGACGAAGCCGTCGCGATAGTTGGCGGCCAAGAGGGTGCGGCCGGTGGCATCGACGGCGAGGTGCGACGGCGGTTGCGCGGCGGGAGCGGGAGCCGTCGGGACGGGCGCCGAAGCGGGGATGGCGAGGGGCGTGAGGCTCGTGCGCTCGGGAGTGACGGTGACAGAGTATCCAATCGCCTGCGACGGGGAGGGGGCGAGCGCGTAGAGGAATTTTTTATCTGGTGAAAGGGTGAGCCACGCCGGGTCGGGGGTCTCGGCGACCAGGGTCGGCGCAGAGAGTGCGCCGCTCGCCGCGTCGAGGCGGACGGCGTAGATTCCGCGGCTGCCCTTTTTCGTGTAAGTGCCGAGGAAGATCAGATGCGACGAAGGTGTGGTGGAGGACATGGTCGGAAATTAGGCGAGTGTGGCCGGAGGGCGGGTCGTGGTGGCGAGAGCCGATGTGAAGTGGCGACGACACATCGCGACGTAGCGGTCGTTGCCGCCGATTTCGACTTGGGCACCGTCGCGGACGGCTTGGCCGGCGGCATCGATGCGGAGGTTCATCGTGGCTTTGCGGCCGCAATGGCAGATGGTTTTCAACTCGATGAGATCATCGGCGATGGCGAGGAGGGCAGCGCTGCCAGGAAAGAGGTTGCCCTGAAAATCGGTGCGGAGGCCGTAGCAGAGTACGGGAATAGTGAGAGAGTCGGCGACGTCCGCGGCCTGCCAGACTTGGTCCGGCGTGAGGAATTGGGCCTCGTCGATGAGCACGCAGGCGAGGGGACTGGTGGCATGCTCGGTGCGGACGCGGTTGAGGAGGTCGGCGGTGCGGGTGAGGGCGGTCGCGTCCGAACTCAGGCCGATGCGTGATTCAATGCGGCCGACGCCGGCACGGTAGTCGACGGACGGGGCGAAGAGGAGGGTGCGCATACCACGCTCGCGATAATTGTGGCTCGACTGAAGGAGCACGGTGCTTTTCCCGGCGTTCATTGCCGAGTAGTAGAAATAGAGTTTGGCCATGCGGGGAGCGTACGGGGGAGCAGAGAGAGGGGGAGAGGGGGACAGGGAGGGATGGAGAGAGGGAGAAATGGAGTGGTGGCGGGAAAAAATCGAGCGCGGGGTTCGCGCTTGCTTTGGCGGTGGGCGGTGGCGGAGCGTGGGGGATGAAGATTTTTGCGGGACTAATGCTGGGGTGTTTGGTTTTGGTGGCGGGATGCGTCGCTCCGGTGGAGCAGAGCCGGCCCGGCGATAAGCAGTCCGCGTGGAACGGATGTGCTCGAGTTGATTTCGAAGTGGCGGGCCGGGCGTGCTGGGTGGTGGTGCCCAAGGTCGCGGCCTCGGGGCGGCCGTGGATTTGGCGCACGGAATTCTTCGGCCACGAGCCGCAGGCGGACCTCGCGCTGCTGGCGCGCGGGTGGCACGTGGCCTACCTGGATGCCAAGAACATGTATGGGGCGCCGAAGGCGATCGCGTTGATGGAGCAATTTTACGCGCACATGACGAAAGAGCGGCGATTGGCGAAACGCGTGGTGCTGGAAGGATTCAGCCGGGGCGGGCTGTATGCGTTTAACTATGCGGTGGCCCATCCGCAGCAGGTGGCGGCATTGTATCTTGACGCGCCGGTGCTCGATATTCGCAGCTGGCCCGGGAAAAAGCCGGAGTCAAAGGAGTGGCGCGAGTGCCTGGCGGTTTACGGACTCACGGCGGAAACGGCGGCGGGCTTCACCGGTGGTCCGCTGGACAATGTCGCGGTCGTGGCAAAGGCGCGCGTGCCGATCTTGTCCGTCTGTGGTGGCGCAGATAAGACGGTGCCGCTCGCCGAAAATACGGCTCTGCTGGAGACACGTTATCGCGAACTCGGTGGCCTGATCGCAGTCATCGTAAAGGACGGCGGGGATCACCATCCGCACAGTTTGAAAGACCCGGCGCCGATCGTGGATTTCTTGGTGAAGCACGCGCGTTTCTAACGCGATGGGCCGACGGCTCCGTTACGTCGCCTCGTTTTCGTGCGTGCGCTCGGGCAACCAGCACGACGCGAGCGCGGCACCGGCGGCGATGAGGCTGACCCACAGGAGTGCATTGCGGAAATCGTCGATCGGTGCGTACAGGCCGAATACAACCGAGGCAACGGCGGCGGCGATGCGGCCGATGTTGTAACAGAAACCCGCCCCCGTCGTGCGCAGGAGCGTGGGGAATAAGGGCGGCAGATACATCGTAAACAAGCCGAAGACGCCGCCGAAGAATCCTCCGATGGGCAGCCAGAACCACGCGAGCGCCCCGAAGCCACGCGGCACGACGTAGGAGGCGAAGATGGCGGAGCCGAGGCCAATGAACATCACAACGATGGCTCGGCGATTGCCGAAGCGTTGGGCGATCCACGCGGCGCCGAAGTTGCCCACGACCGAGGCGGCGTTAAACGCGAAGAAGGCTGCGGACACGAGGCCGGTGATCTCGGCGGCCGGCGTCTGGGCGTCGACGAGGACTTTGCGCAGGTGCTGCGTCTGCCAGAAGAGAAACAACCACCACGCCGAGAGGCCGAGGGCGCACACGAGCGTGGTGCGGAGGGTGGTGGAGAGGACGTTGCCTTGGAAGAGTGCGATGGCACCGGGTTTTTTTTCCACGGAGTGCCCGGCATGCTGCCACGTGTCGGGCTCGGGGACGTGCTTGCGAATCCAGAAGACGAGCAACGCGGGCAATACGCCGATCAGAAACACCCAGCGTTCCGAGCCGGGGGGCATGTAGGTGACCAGGAGGCCGACGAAAATCGCCCCAAAGAGCACGCCGACGTTGACGCCGGTCTGGAGGACTGCGGCCATCCACGGGCGCCAGGCTTTCGGCCACGTCTCGACGAGGAGCGAGGCGCCGACAGCCCACTCGCCGCCGATGCCGAGTGCGGCGATGAAACGGAAAACCATGAGCTGCTCCCAAGTTTGGGCGAAAGAGCAGAGCCCGGTGCAGATGGCGTAGGTGATGATGGTGAGCGTGAGCGCGCGGCTGCGACCGAGGAGGTCGCCGAGGCGGCCGAAGAACGCGCCGCCGAGCGCCCAGCCGATGAGAAAGGCTGCCTGGATGTAAGCTTTCTTCTCGTTGATCGCCGGATTGGCCGAGTCGGTCGTGTGCAGGAGCTGCATCACGAGCGGACCAGCGACGAGCGTATAGAGGTGCAATTCGAGGCCGTCGAAGGTCCAGCCCAGCCATGCGGCAAGGCCGGATTTCTTCTGTTGCGGCGTGAGTTCGCTGAGTCGAGTGGCTTCGCGGGGAGCGGCGGGCGTCGTGGGAGGCATGGGGTGTCAGCGAGTGCGTCAGGCGTGGCGGCGGCGCTCAAGCCTAATGACGATTTTCAGGGAAATTTGGGGCCGCGTCAGCGCGCGAGCGGGAAGCGTCACCCTCTTGAGGGCAGCGGTGGTGGCCTACTGCTGGTTGCCCAAAAACGGGTGGTTGGGAAACCTCACGGTGCCCGCGGCGGCGGCGGCGCACTCCCGCTCAGGCGTGTGCTCGCGCAACCACTCGCCGAGCGCTTCCACGTCTCCGCCGACGATTACCGGGGCGGCCATACGCGGCACCCGGTCGTCTGCCGCTCCGTTCAGCGTGGCGGGTGTTGCGAGGACGTTTATCCGCGCATCCCCACGCTGCTCGGAGCAAGCCAGCGCGTATGGCTCTGTGAACGCTGTGTCCGACGTCCTTGCGCTCGGTCTTAAAAACATTGCGGCGAGGGTAAAGTATCCGCGCGAGCATTACTCTGTTAAGTTCATTGCAAAAAACCCCCGAATTCCCGGAGGTAGTGTCACGTAATACGTGACACTTTTAAGGGACGTTTTTTTAGAGAAAAATAACAGAGTAACATGAGTAGCTCACTCCGTCATCGATCGCGAATATCCGTGGCCGGGCCTCGCCTCGTTTACCGAGGACGCTCGCCCGTTTTTCGTTGGACGCGAATAGGAGGCGGCTGAACTCGTCCGCCTCATCCAGCGGAATACCCGCAGGGTCATAGCGCGGACGTGTCGGAGCCCAGCACGGGGTCAAACGTCCACTCCGGTGGGCGGGAAGCTGGGTGGATATGTGCCGCGAGGACGTACGTGCGGACGCCGTGGTCTCCTATTGCAGCTGCGCGCAGCGGGCGTGGCAGGCGCAGGTGATGAGGTGGTCGTTGACCATACCGGTGGCCTGCATGAACGCGTAGATGATCGTGGTGCCGACGAATTTGAAGCCGCGGGCGAGGAGGTCTTTCGAGAGGGCGTCGCTCTCGGGCGTGCGCGTGGGGACGTCTTTCATGGTGCGGCGGCGGTTGACGATCGGGCGACGATCCGGGACGAAGCCCCAAAGATAGCGGTCGAAGGAACCGAATTCTTTTTGCACGGCGAGGAAGGCTTTCGCGTTGCCGATGGTCGCAGCGATTTTCAGGCGGTTGCGGACGATGCCAGCGTCGGCAAGGAGAACGGCGACGTTCGCGTCGTCGTAGCGGGCGATTTTGGCGGCGTCGAAATGTTCGAACGCGCGGCGGTAGTGTTCGCGTTTGGCGAGGACGGTCGACCAGCTGAGGCCGGCTTGGGCACCTTCGAGGGTGATGAGTTCGAAGAGGGCGCGGTCGTCGTGGTGCGGGACGCCCCACTCGGTGTCGTGATAGGCGATGTCGAGCGGTTTGGTGGGCCAAGGGCAGCGGGTTGCGGGCATGAGAGGAGGAGAAGGGTAATAGGGCGAGACGGAGAGCGGGAAGGACGGGGAGACGCGGCGGAGGCGAGCGATTTCGGGCGCGAGGGTGAGCAACGCGTCGGCGGCGAGCGTGGTCAGCGCCCGGGCGCCGACCCATCGAAAACGTGACATCCGAAGGCTGGCTGTAGCCCGCCTCGTGAGAGGCGGGAAGGCGCGCCGTTTAATCTCTCGGCGGTCCCCGCTCTCACGAGCAGGGCTACATCGGCAGACACCGGCAGGGAGGGGGCGAAGAGACGTCACGGTGTTTTTATTGGGGCGAGGCAGGAGCACCGCGAGGGCAAGGAGGACGGGGTGGTCGTTTTCATGGATGGAAACGGTCAGGGGGGCGGGCGCGCGGGTAACGAGGTCGGGGCGATATTTTATGTCCAAAAAAAGGGGCGGACCTTAAAGTCCGCCCCCCTAAAGCGCCGCGACGACAAGCGCCGGCCCGACGAAAGTCCGGTGGGGCTGCTTTTACTGCGTCTTGAGGTAAGCGACGATGTCCGCGACGTCCTGTGGCTGGAGGCCGAGTTGCTCGGCACTCAGCATGAGCGAACGGCCGAGGGGCTGGCGGTTGCGGACTTTTGCGGCGGGCACCAATTGCGTCAGGCCGCCGGTGGATTGGACGATCAAAGGATCACCGGAGCTGAGCACGATGCCGTGGATCTGGCCGCCGTCGCGGAGGTTGACCTGCGTGCCATCGAAGCCGTGTGCGATTTCAGCAGAGGGATTCACGATGGCGTTGATCACGACCTCGGTCGTCTGGGCTTTGGCGAAACCGCCCAACGCTGGGCCATAGTCCTGGCCCTTGCCGTTGAGGTTGTGACAGAGGAAGCAAGCTTGGACGGAGTTTGCGCCCTTGGTGGCGTCGCCCTTGAGTTTGGCGATCTCGGCGACCGTAGGGAACTTCGACTCTACGGGCGGCTCAGGCACGACGCTCGGGGTGATGCTCACCGTCGCGGGATCGAAGAGGCCGCGTTCTTTAAGGGCGACGTCGATGCCGGCGTCGGGCCAGCGGGAATTTTTATAATTCATCAGCCACCAGAATGCGTGGGCTTTGGTGAGGCCGGAGGCTTTTTGCGCGATGTCGAGCAGCGCGGACGCCGAGGCTTTGGTCGGAATAAAGCCGAGCGCGGTGACGGCGGCGAGGCGGTCTTTCTCGGGGAGGCCGGCGGCGTTGGCGCGGGCGGCGAAAGCACTCTCGGCGCCGACGGGCGTGAGGCGCCAGATCAAGTTGGCGTAGCTGGCGGGCCACTTGGCGGCGTCGCTGCCCGGAGCCTGCGCCGCGAGGGCGGCATAGATGGGGGCTTCCTTGCCGGTGCAGCCGGTGCCCCACGCTTCGAGGTAGGCGCGGTCTTTGCCATCGTAGCCTTTGGCGAGAGTGAGGAGGATTTCGCGCGACGCTGCGAGCGGGAGGTCGCGGAGAGCGATGGCGACGTCGCGGCGCACGGCGGACGACGGGTCGTTGGCGAGGGCTTTGGCGTGTTCGACGACGCGGTGGTTGGCGCGGCGGAGGGCGCGGAAGGCGGCGACGCGCACGAGCGGATTCGCGTTCTTCAATTGCTCTTCCGTCTTCGCGAGACCGGCGGGGCCGAGGTGGGCGAGGAGGAACACGGCGCGACCGCGGATGTAGGGGTTGCTGTCATTGAGGAGCGCGGAGACTGGCGCGATGGCGGCGGCGCCGGCGTCGCGGAGCTTCATGAAGCCGAGGGCGCGGACGTTGACGGCGGGGCTCTTCAGCGCGGCGATCTGGCCGGCGGTGGTGCTCACATCGATTTTCGGCGTGGTGAGTTTCTTGCCCTTGGGCGTGATGCGATAGATCGCTCCGGCGAAGCTGCTGTCGAGGGCGGCGTGACCGCCGGTGCGGGGATCGAACCAGTCGGCGACGTAGATCGCGCCATCAGGCCCGACGGCGACATCGGACGGGCGGAACCACGTCTTCAAATCGGAGGCGCGGAGTTTGCCCGCCATGCCGTCGATGCCGGCGAGGTCCTGCGCCTTGTTTGTCGTCAGAAACTGGGTACGGTCGAGCTTGTAGCCGGCACCGTCGGGTTGCGGGAAGTAGCCGAAGACGACGTTGCGTGAAGTTTCGCAGCTGAGGAGCATGCCGCGCCACTTGTCGCCGAAGGCATCGCCCTCGTAGAAGACGATGCCGGTGGGCGCGCCGTTGCCGTAGACATCGCCGGCGGGGACGATGCCGGGATCGTCTTGGCGCCACTCGGCGACCTGCGTGGTTTGGCCGGGGCGGCGGTCTGCGCTCCAGCTGCGTTTGCCGTCGCGGGAGTTGAAGCCGAGGTTGCCGTATTCTTGGAGGTAGGACGTGCGGGCGGCGGGCGGATCGTCGTTGTCGTTCTGGAAGACGTCGCCGAAGGACGTCACGGTCTGTTCGTAGCTGTTGCGGAAATTGAAACCGATGGGCTCGACCTGCGTGCCGTCGGGATTCATGCGGAAGGCGGTGCCGCCGACGTAGACGTGGCCGTCGTCGCTTTTTTCGCCGGCGTAGTCGGGCGGGCGGCGTTCACTGGCGGGGATGCCGCCACCGCTCCTCGCGGGATCGTAGTGGCTGCCGTCGCGGAAAGTGCGGCCGGATTTGTCGGTGAACAAGGCGCCGGCGTTGCCGTGGTTGAAGTAGAGTTTGCCGTCGGGACCGAAGGTGACGGAGTGGAGGGAGTGATCGTGATTGATACCATCGAAGCCGGTGAGGAGCACCTCGCGTTTGTCGATGGCGGGATCAAATTTCAGGTTTCGGTCAACGTCGGTGTAGACGATCACTCCAGGAGCGCAGGAGACGTAAATTTTATTGTCGATGACGGCGATGCCGAGCGGGGCGAGGAGGGCTTCCTCCTGCACGAAGACGTGGCTCTTGTCGGCCTTGCCGTCGCCATCGGTGTCCTCGAGGACCATAATACGGTCGCCGGCGGGGTCTTTGCCTTTGTGGCGGCGGTAGTTGTAGGCCTCGGTCACCCAGATGCGGCCGTGGGCATCGATGTCCATATTGGACGGGTTGCGGAAGTCGGGGGTCTTCGACCAGAGGGTGACTTCGAGGCCGTCGGGCACGGCCAACATGTCCACGGGGATGTAGGGCGCGGGCGGGTCGATGGGCAGGGCGGGCGCAGCCTGTTTCTTGGTCGCAGGCGCCTCCGCTTTGGGCGCGGAGTTGGCGGCGGAGGATTTTTGGGTGGGCTGGGCTGACAGCGCGAAGCCGGTGAGGGCGAGGAGCGCGATCGAGACAACCGGAAGGAACCGGGTGGAGGCGGGGTGGGAACGCATTGAGAAAATACAAGACGAGCGAAACCGCGCAAGGCAACGATGGGTTTTGAGAAAATGGAGGAACGTTTGACCGGGGGTGCGGTGGATTCGGAGCAGGGGGGGCGCGGGCGAGGAGACCCGCGGGACGTTGGAAAACACCTGCGGTTCGATCGTGGGCGAGGCGATCGGTCCGGAGGGTCGCGTCGTTTTCGCCGAGGTCGTCCGAACATCTGGGGCTGCGCCGCAGCTGCGAGACTGAGTTAGGGAATAATCAATGGTCGATCCATTGGTAATGTAGCACGTTAACGTAACATGAACGTTTCAATGCACGCCCTGATCGGCGTTCGCGCCCGCTGATTGAAAAACGGCGGCCTCGCTCAAGGACCTCTGCACGCCCTCGCGATGGGCACCGCGACGGCGCCCTACTCGTGGCTCAGATATTAGAGGGAAAATCGGCTTGAGCGCCTTGCATTCTAAAAACTCGGCGGCCTCGGTTGTTTCTGGACACCTCGCACCCACTAAAACTTCTTCGGGCCGACCATTTTTCGCCTTCATGTTTTTCCAGATTCCGGACTCCACAATCGCTCGGCCCAACAGGCTGCTCATCCGCGGCCTGCTGCGGTTGCTTTACAAATTTCTCGGCGAGCCCGCCTTCGCGCATGATTACGAAAATCTGGACGACCAAGAGCCGGAATTCGACGCCCGCATCGGCGTGCAGGGCCTCCACGAGGTGAAGCGCAAGGTCGCCCTCCGGCCGCGCCAAACCGTGCTGCCGCCCGATCTATTTAAGCAATCTAGCCAACTCGATTTCTGGAAAAATCATGAGGGCAGTCTCGCCCACGTTATCAACGCGACGGCTTCTCTTTCTCCCTCGCCATCCGCATGACTCCGACGCTGCCCTCCGATTTACTCCAGTACCTGAAGACGCGCGCGCTGCCTAAGCGCCTGCTGCGGGTGGGCCTGGCGTTGACCTCGACCTTCTACAGCCTGCGGCCGGATTCCTTGCTGGCAAAATCCGCGGCCCGCGCTGACCCACCCGAACGGGATTGGCCAATCGAAGGCGGCCTGACGCCGCTCACCTTGCCCGAGCGACCGACGCCCTCTCGCGGCGAATTGTTTTTTATCGACGCAGGCGTGGCCGATCCGGGTGCGTTTTGGCTCGCGGCCCCCAAAGGCGGCACCGTCGTATGCATCCCGGCGGGCGTGGACTCCTGGCACTTCATGGCGCAGGAAGCGGCCCGTTTTCGAGGTCTGAGCGCGATCCACATCGTCTCTCACGGACAACCGGGCGCCTTGTTCCTCAACGGCCAGCACTACGCCGCCGCCGATCTTGATACGCTCACGGTCCCGCTCCAACAGCTCGGCCGCGCGCTGACCAAAAACGGTGATATTTTCCTCTATGGGTGCGAAGTCGGCGCCGGCGTGGCCGGGCAAACCCTGCTTAACACCCTCGCCGCCGTCACGGGCGCGGACATCGCCGCTTCCAACGACAAGACCGGCAACGCCACCCACGGCGGCAACTGGGATCTCGAAATCACCACTGGCCAGATCGACCCGTCGCTCGCCCTCAACGCGACCTCCATGGCCGGCTACGACGCCGTGCTGCACACCGCCAGCGTGAGCACCGTAGCTCAGTTAAAAGCGGCGATCACCAGTGCCGAAAATGACAGCGCAGCCGACACCATCACGCTCACCGGCAACATTACGTTTGGCTCAGCCAGCGATGCCATCACCATCAACGTCACCAATGCGGGTACGCTGACCATTCAGGGCGGCGGATACGCGATCGACGGAGCCAGTCTAGCCCGCGTGCTTGAAATCACCGCCGGCAGCGTAGCGATCAACAATATCACGATCCGCAACGGCTTGGTATTTGGCTGGGGCGGTGAAAGGCCTAATGATAACACACTTGATCGAAGCGCAGGGGGGGCGATGCGATGGGGGCAAATATCAAAAATGCCGGAACACTCCTGATCACCAATAGTACGATCACCGGGGGCCGTGCCTCCGGTGGTGGCGGTAGTGGTGGTAATGGTTCCTACAGTGACGTGAGGTATCTTGGCGCCGGGGGTGGTAGTGGTGGTCCGGGGGGTATCGATGGGCTTAGTCCTGCTCAAAAGGGTGCGTATGCTGCTGCTGAGGGCGGACGTGGCGGCACGACCACCGGCGGTGCCGGTGGGGGTTACTATCGCGCTGGAGGAGTGGGTGGCTCTGCAGGCGGCATTGGCGGCATCGGCGGTGGTGGTGGCGGTGGTAGTGGTTACATTGGGACTGGTGGTGAAAGTTGGTCAACGGGTGGAGGACACGGCGGCAGAGCCGTGGGTGGCATTTACAACACCGGTATACTCACGATCGCCACGAGTAGTCTTACCAATAATTTAGCTGCCGGCGGAGGTGGAGGTGGAGGCGGAGGCGTATATCGCTCCGTCGGTGGGTTTGCGGTAGGCGCTCTCTACAATGAGAGCGTCCCCATTACGGAGTTCGTATTTTCGCCCGCCCAAGTTAATCTAGATTCATCAACCCGGAATGCGGCTTCAGGAAATGTCGGAGCTGGGGGCGCGAGTGGCGAAGGCCTCGGTGACCCGTATGCGGTGCAAAGCTACGCAAATTTTGCTAGCATCGCTAGCGGGGTCAACTTCGCGACGATCACCTCCGCCACCTACTACGCCGCCACCGGGGTGCTCGCGGTCACGGCCAAGGATATGTTCTATTCTGTCACGACCGGCAGCTTAACGCTCACCGGTCGCAACGGCTCAACTTACCAGCTCACCAGCCCTGATGTTTACCTGAGCAGCGGTACGGCTGCCGTCGTCATTCTGAATGCCGCCGATAAACTCGTCGTTAACGGCCTCCTCAATAACAACGGTACCTCCTCGGCCAACGGCACCAGCTACAATCTCGCCGCCGTGGCTGGGTGGACTTCGGGCGCATCCGCAGCCGATCTCACCGGCAACCCCATCACCGTCAGCAACGTCTCCGCGCCGAGTATCACTTCCGCCACCTATCACGCCACTTCGGGCGCTTTGGTCGTCACGGGCACCGGTTTGGTGAACATCTCCGGCTCAACCAACGACATTACGGCCAATAAACTCACCCTCACGGGTGAAGGCGGCGCGACCTACACCCTGACGGATACCGCCAATGTCGACATCACCTCGGGCACGCGCTTCACGCTCACGCTGAGTGCGACGGATCGCGCGGGCGTTAACCTCAACCTCAATAAAAACGGCACCAGCTCGACCGGTGCGACCACCTACAATCTCGCCGCCGCCGACGATTGGAACAGCGATATCACCGGCAGCACGATCGCCGATCTCACGAGCAACGGCATCACGGTCTCCGCTGTCGCCAGGCCGACGATCACGAGCGCTACATATAACGCCAGCACGGGCGTGGTGGTCGTCACCGGTACCGGCTTTCTTGCGCGCAGCGGCTGTGTCGGCACCGGTTTCCTGGACACAAGACAAAGTTTAATCAGGCGGCTAAAAGGTTAGAGGAGAGGAAATCGCGGCGGGCTTCGATAGGGCTCTTGTAACGGAGTTTCTCGAGGCGCCATTCGCGATTGTA
>CANIJN010000063.1 GCA_947467625.1 Opitutia bacterium
CGAGCCAGCGATCGATCTCTGCGGTCCGCAATTGCGTGAGGCTGCGGCCGGGATTGGCGGCGGCAAGGCGGCCGAGTTGGCGGCGGATGTTGGTGACGTAGGCATCCCGGACCCCCATCGCCTGCCGGCGTTCGGCAAAGTCGTTGATCACGTCCACCAGCGGTTTGGCCAAAACATCGTTGGGATGGTAGTCCATGAAGAACTCGACGGCATCGAGCAAGGTGCGGCCGCCGAGTTTTGTCTGCGCCTGGGCGAACAGCTCAGCGCACACGTGCAGCGGAAGCCCGGTGGATGCGATGTGCTTGCGCGCGATGACGTAGCTCTCCATGTCGGCGGTGGAGAGTTCCTCGGCCTCGTGCGTGTTCACGGCGAGCCGGCCGAGAACGACCTTGGCCTCGCGGCGCGCGTCGGACAGCTTGCCGTAAGTTCGGCGTTGTCGATGACCGCCCTCGTAATACGAGAGCTGGAAAACCGCGCGACCGCGATTTTGGACCGTGTAGATTTTGATTTCGTGTTGTCCGTTGGTGAGAACGATGGGTTGGCTCATGACTTCGGTTGGGTTGTCAACCGCGTGTCATGCAGACCCTGCTGAGCTGCGCATCTCGTTGATTTAACGAGGATCTAACGTCACGTAATACGTGACAAGTTTCCAGGGGCGTGCGTCACGCCTCCAAGGCGACGACGGCTTGGTCGCACGAAACTTGTCACGTAATACGTGACAAGTTTCCAGGGGGGGGGCTGCGGTCGCGTTTTGCGCGGAAACACACGGGGCATCGCGTTAGGTCGCGTTTGCGCGTGGTGGAGCGGGTACTCCGAATTTCGCAGACCAGGGAGTGAGCGCGTCGAGGATGCAGGGATAGAGTTCGACGCCGTGGGCGAGCTGCTCAGCGCGGCGGCGCAGTCCATTTTCTCCGGGGAGGCGGACGCGCTCGACGCCGGGCCGCGGCGGCGTGGCACGGCAAACGGCCGCGAGGTGCTCAGTTTGTCGGCGGAAGTCGTCTTCTCCGCCGAAGAGCGCGGGCGAGAGCACTTGGAGAAACACACTCGCACCCCAACCGTCCTTGGGATCGGCGCGGCCGTGACCGGCGAGCGCGCCCGTCAGCGTTTCAACGAGGAGCGCGAACGCATAGCCCTTGTGCCCGTGATCCACGCCGCCCATCGGGAGCAGCGCGCCAGGCGGAGTCGCGGAGAGCACAGCTGGATCGTTGGTCGGTTCGCCGCTGGCATCGAGCGCCCACGGACCAGGATATTTTTTATTTTCGGAGCGGAGGCGGTTGGTCAGTGCGTTCGTGGTGATCGACACCGAGACGTCCAGCATCACGGGATCTCCCGCCGTGGGCCACGCGGCAGCGATGGGATTCGGCGTGTAGATACCCACGCGTCCGCCGTGGGGCGCGACACTGGCGACGGCGGGATCGGAACACGACAGGAGCGCCATCAGGCCTTGGTCGGTGACGCGTTGGAGATAGGCGGCGAGGCAAGCAATGTGATGACTGCGGCGGATGACGACGGTGCAGGTGCCGTTAATTTTGGCGCGAGCGATGGCGAGATCGAGGGCCCGCACGACGAGCCAAGGCCCGGGAAGGCGCTGGCCGTCCCACGTAATCGCAGCGGGCCAATCGGCGATGACGCGGGGCTCGCCGGTGTTTGTCATCGCGCCTTTTTCGAGCTCGGCGAGGTAAGGCGCGAGGAGGGCGAGGCCGTGCGTGGTGTGGCCGAGGAGGTCGCCCTCGGTGAGAATCTCGGCGACGACGGTCGCTTTGTCGGCGTCGAGTCCGGCGCGAGCGAGGAGCGCGGTGGCGTAGGCGATGAGTGCGGGGGCTGAGTGGCGCGCGGGCATGGGCGGGAGCAAAGGACAGAAGAGAAAAACTCTCCAGCCTTTCGGAGAGCGAGTGAGCAAGAGTCGGCGAATCGTCGCGACGGCGGCACCGCGGCCGCGCGGATAGAAACGGCCGGAATTTGCCATCTCGACCCCGGGTGTATCTCGACCCCGGGCTCGGCGGGCTGGGCAATCCCCCTGAAGCTCCCGGAGGGATCGCCACGCCGCCACGCTCCTCGCGATGACCAATATAAATGCATTACCCCGCGTTCAACCAAGGCGGCGCGCCTTGGTCCAGTTCCCGCGCTGACGACGGCCTGCTCAGAGGTCGAACGTCGTAGTGAAGATGAACTGGCGGGGATCGATGATGCGATACGAGTAGAACTTGCCGTCGGGATTGATCGCGACGCCTTGCAGATGCCCGCTCTCAGTGGCGTTGCGGATGTTCAACTGGAAGCGGGTCCTGATTTTGTTGCTGAAGAATCGCGCATTGTAACCGAGGTTGAGATCCACGTTGCCCACCGGCTGATCGAAAAAGGGCTTGAGGCGGTCGAGCTTGCGCACCACGCCGTCAGCGTCCGGCGCACCGGCGAGATAACCGATGGCACCGCGACTCGACCAACCGTAAGAACCGCCGATCGACGCGTTCTTTAACCAAGGGTGATCGCCGGCTAGGCCAGTGAGGCCCGCGAGTTGAAAGTTGGTGATCGCGCGGAAACGATACTCTCTCGTCTGCGGCTTCTTCTTGCCCTGCGAGGTGATCGCAAGGTTCAGCGGCGTCTGGACGTTGGTATTAAAGTAATTCACTGGCTGGCCGTTGCTGCCTGTCGGCGTGGTCCACCACAGATCGCCTGCGCCCACCAGTTGTGAACCGTCGGGCAGACGATCCGTCGGCACGCGCACCGTCGTCCAGAAAGGCAGGCGCTCGTTGATGAACTCCTGCATGAAGAGCGAGATGTTGGAGTCGACGGCTTCCTGCTGGTTGCCCGTGACCTTGAGGGTCAGGTAGCGCGTGGGGTTGAACTGGAGCTCCAACTCCCAGCCGCGGGAAGCCGCGTCGCTGGCGTCGGCGATGCTCTTACCGGAGGCGCTGTTGATGTAGTCAGTGGTGTAACCGATCTGCTTCGCGGCGACCTCCTGCGCCTGCGCCAGCGTGCGGGTCGGGTTGATCTGCTGCGCCCAACTGGTGGCGAGATCGAAGAGGCCGAAGGTCAGGTTTTGACCCGAGTTATCGAAATCCATGGCGAGGGCGCGCGTCGCGATGACGCCGGTGCCGGCGCGCGTGTGGACTTGCAGGGTCTCCTGATGGGTGACGCGGACGGCGAACGTGTTGTCGAACATGGCCAGACTGAAACCATATTCCTTCGAGGTGCCGGTGGGGTTGGGCAGTTCCTGTAGGTAAAGATTGTAAGCGGTGTCGGCCGGCTGGAAGGAGTCGGATTGGTTGTAGTGGACGTTAAAGCCGCGAAACGTCTGCGCCAAGAAACGGGTGACGCCGGTGCTCTCGTTGGACGCACGATGGATGAAGTCCAAGCCACGGAATGGTTTCACGACGACGCCCTGGGTCTGCGTATCGCCGAAGCGCCAGCGTTTATTGAGGCCGAAATTGGAGAGGTTGGCCTCGTCGATGAACCCGGCGTTGAGGGGCGTGGCGAAGCTGTCTTGGGTGTTCACGCGATCCTTGCGCTGGCCGAAGGTCGTCACGACCTGATCGTTCAGGAAGTAGCTCTGAAGGCTGCCGCCGGTGGTGCGGATTTTTTTCTTCTGCTGGCCGAGGGCGAAGTAAACTTCCTGAATCGTGACAGGTTCATTGAGGTTGTAGGCGGTGGACGTGGCGCCGACGTAGGAAGCTTTAAATGCGCCGTTGTAGGTGAGCGGACCGGAGTTCGCGTATTCGACTCCGCCACCCTTGGTGTTGCCCATGTAGTAGAGGGGATACATGAGGGCGCCGTTGTTGTTGGCGAGGCTCGTGGTCGGGGTGAGGTTCGCGAGGCCGGGCTGATAATTCACATTGTCCGTCACCGTGTCGTGATAGCGGAGGTTGCTCGGCGCGGCGATGCGCAGGCTGTATTCACCATAGCCGTTCGCCCGGTGGAGACCGAGCCATTTGAGCAGGCTTTTCTCCTGGCGCAGGTCGAGCTGGTAGGCGAGCTGGGCGCGGTAGCTGTCGTTGAAGACTGGTTTCTTGAAGACCTGCGGATTGACGCCGCCGATAAAGGGCCGGAGGAAGTAGGGATTGGCGCGGCCGTCGGGGAGGCGTTCGTTGACGTCGATGTTCACCGTGGTGCCGACGCCGTCGACCTGGCCGATGAACTGACGGCGGTAATCGTTTTGATCTTCGCGGCGCCACGCGGCGTTCAAGTCGAGGCGTTGGCGCGGGGTGCTAAAAATGCTTTGGTCCAGACTGACGTTGGCGATCGTGGCGTGCTGTATCTGGTAACCGGATGCGGCTAGATTGATTTCGGTCCAATCGTAGAACGCCTTGTTGGTGGAACCGGACACGCGGTAGAGCGGGCCGGCGGCGACTTCTCCGCTCGGCGAAAGCATGCGCTGCGTCGCCGTGAGCCCGAGCGCCGGATTCAGCGGATTCGCTGCCTTCGTGATCAGCTCGATTTTGCCGTTATCGATAAATGTCAGAATGCGGGTATTCCCAAAGCCGTCGGCGAGACCGAGCTGGGCGAGGGTTGCGGCATTCGGGGCGACGAATTTCTGGCCGTTGAGCGTCGCCGTGAACGTGAGCGGATCCCACGTGGGGCTGCCGCGGGATTTCCAGAGTGAAACGGTGTCGCGAGGAGCGACGGAGTTGGCCCGCTGGGCAAACTCGTTGAAGGCCTCAAACGAGGCGCTGAGCGTCGTCTTTGAGAATGGCTTGAAGGTGATCGCGTATTGCTGGCGGTTGGTGCGGTCCACCGAGGGCTTCCGCACGTAACCGGTTTCGTTGTAGACCCCCGAAAAACGGAAGGCTAATTTATTGCGGATGAGCGGACGATTGATGTCCACACTGGCGCGGTAGCCGCCGTAGCTGTCGAAGCGGGTCTGCAAACTGGTCGTCTCGCGGTTCACATTGCCGCGACTCGTGACGAGATTAACCGCGCCGCCGGCATCGCCGAGGCCGGCGAGGCTGGAATTCGAACCACGGGAAATTTCCACGGCATCGATATTGTAGGTATCGATCGGGATCGTGCTGCTGGAGGTGAAGCCGTTGGACACGATGTTAGCGGAGCTGAGACCGCGCATGCGATTGGCGCCGGTGGGGTTGCCAGCGACGTTGTCCCAGACGCCTTCGCCGCGACCGTCGTTGGTCAGGTCAGTAAACTGCGCGGTGCCCTCGGTGCCGACCTCGTAGAGAAAGATATCGTTAATATCGAGGGCGGCGGTGTCCATCAGTTGCTGCTTGGTCACGACCGAGATGGAGCCAGCGAGATCCTCGAGCGGGGAATTGAGGCGGGTGCCCGAGAGGGTGTTGGCGGCGGCGTAGCCCTTATCGATTCCGGCGGAGACTTCGAATGGGGAAAGGGCGACGACTTCACCCGGGACTGAGGAGGTGCCGGATGCGGCCGCGACGGCGGCGGAGGTCTTGGCTTCGTCAGCGCGCTGAGCGGCGAGTTCGTCGGCGTCGAGCTTACCGTTTTTGTTCTTGTCGTATTTCGCGAGCGCCTTGGCCTCAGCCGAGGCCGATGCCGGCAGCGTTTGGGCTTGGGTAGACCCGAGCGCGAGCAGAGCCGACGCGAGTGGGAGGAAACGGCGCGAAGCGCGGGAACGGGCGGTGTTACGATACATGGGAAAAGGTCGGGGTGAAGAAGGTAGCTTGCGTGCGGCAGTCAGCGGGGTGGCGCAGCATCGAGCTGTGGCCCCCGAAACGCTTCCGCACCCGCTGCGAAGAAGCAACGGCAGGTTAGTTCTGACAGTCCGTCATTGGACGGGATGGCTCAGCACAGAGCTGCGCGGGCGAGTGGGATGTTTGCGCGAGTCCGAGCGACGCCGAGACGAAGGCGGAGCACCACCTTCTAGCAAACAATCGCGTCGCGGGGCCCGCCATCGCGCAGGAGAACGTGGCCGAGATTGGCGGGGGCGTCCGCAGCCGATGGCACCAGGCGGAGGACGGCGCGGAACTGTTCCCGATATCGGAACGGCTCGCGCCGCCGGTCACCAGCGCTCGGCAGGCGTCAGAAATAGCGTAAGCCGGCGGTGCGCGCTCCGAGCCAAGAGGGCGACGGCCTCATACCGTCGGAGGCACCGCGCGCGCTGGCGAAGCTGCGCCCGACGAACACGCGCTCGTCGAGGAAGACGAGGACGAGACCCGCGGGAAGGGCCAGCGCCGCGCAGAGGCGCGCGGGGCGGATTCACTACGGGCGGGGAGGCTATGGGTGACGCGCGTGGGCGGGGCGCTGACGGAGACGAAATCACTCAGTCTGCTTTTCTCGCCGCCAGCGGGCTCAGCGCGAGCGCACCGACTCCCAACAAAACCGCGCCGCCGCAGGCGAGCACGAACCAGTCGCCGTATTGGACGTAGACACTCGCTCGACCAATCCAGCGTTTGTCGCGCGTGACCGTCACGGTGCGGGTGCCGCGGAAATAAATGCTGCCCGCGTCGTTCGTGACCACGGAGCGCACCCCGCCAAATTCGTCGATCCACCCACTCCAGCCGCCGTTGCCGCAGCGCACTACGGGGCGACGCGTCTCGACCGCCCGAAGCACCGCGTGCGCGGCGTGTTGGTAGGCTGCCCCACCCTCACCGTACCACGCGCTGTTCGTCAGCACCGCGAGCACCTCGGCGCCGGAGCGCACGCTGCCACGCGCGAGCTGGGGAAAAATATCCTCGTAGCAAATAAGCGGGCCGAACAAGGCCGGGTTTTCCTTCAACGGCATCACCAAGGGCGCCGCCTCCAGGCCGCGCTCGAAATCACCGCCGATCGGCACAAACTTCGAGAGCCACCCGAAGATCGGCCGCAACGGCACAAATTCGCCGAAGGGCACGAGCTGGCGCTTCGCGTAAAATTCCTTCTGCACACCACCAGCGGGAGTGACGAGCAGCGCGCCGTTGAACCAGCGCTCGTTCGCCGCACCGGGATTTTCAATCACGACCGAGCCCAACAGCAACGGCGTGTGGGCGCGCGCGGCGAGCGAGTCCGCAAAAGCCTGAGCGCTCGCATCACCGCGCACAGCAAACGGCGTACTCGCCTCGGGCCAAAGGATGAGATCGGGGCGGGTTTCGCCGGCCTTGAGCGTAGTGCTCTCCAGAATATCGAGGATACCCTGCGCTTTGGCCTGATCCCATTTCACCTCCTGCGGGATGTAGGGCTGCACAAAAGAAATGCGCCCCAACGGCACGCTGTAACGCTGGCGGTTAAACATTTCCTGCACCTGCACGCTCACGCAGAGCATCAACAGAAACAGCCCAAACATGAACTCAGGTCTACGGAGATTCCATCCCGTTTGCCGTTCAATGAAGAGACTGTGCGCCATGGCCGCGAAGCCGAGGTTCATCGCGACGAGCACGAACGACACCCCATAGCCGCCGGTAAACGCCGCGATCTGCAAAATGCTCGCGCGCTCCCATTGGCTCACAGAGAGCGGCAGCCACGGAAACCCGCCAAGCAGCCACGTGCGCGACCACTCGATCAACACCCACGTGCCAGCGAGTCCGACCAGCCCGACCAAGCGCGTGATCGTAGGCCGTCCCACCATGCGCGGCATCGTCCACCATGCCGCCACATACCACGTGCCGATCCACGCTCCGACCAAAGGCCCCAGTAGCAGCAACCCACCCCACGTCACGTGATGGAGCCACCCGAGAATAATCGTCCACGCCACCGCCTGCGCAGCGAACATCGTCCACGCGAAAAGCTTCAAGCGCGGTTTCGTGTAGGCCCAGAAAACACCCGGAATGAGCATCGCATAAGCGAACTCTGGCGTGTGAAACGGCGGGAACGATACGACCGCCAGCACCACCGTGAGCACGGCCACCGCAGCCGCGCTCACGTAGTCGGCGTGACGCTGGAAGAACGACGGATTGGGGTCGTAGGGATCGGGCGACAAAGAGTCTGAAACGGATGCGGTCACGGAGAAAGGAGCCTGCGGGCAGGCGATGGATTGGCGGTTCGAAACCACCATGAAATGCCCAGATCCGGAATCGCCTGCAAGCAGGCTCCTACCTCAGGCAACGATTCTATGAAGCCGGCGGGGCCCTCACGCCCCGTGACAGGCCTTGAATTTCTTGCCGCTGCCGCAGGGGCACGGTTCGTTGCGGCCGACCTTCGGCGTTTCGCGGCGGATCGTGACTTTCGGCAGCACAATTTCCGGCTCGGGCACCGGAGCCTCAGACGGGCCGCTGCTCGTCACCATCGTGCTCGTCTCGAAGCGCGGCGGCTCCGACGCAGCGGGTGCATCGTTGGGCCCGACCGCGCGGGCCGTGCGGCTCAACAAGGAGAGCATGTGCTCGAAGGACTCGAGGTTCGACGCACTGCGGAACAGGCCGGTGCAGATTTGCAGCCGCACATTCGTCATCAGCTCCTCGAAATATTTGTAGGCTTCACCCTTGTATTCCACCAGCGGGTCCTTCTGCCCGTAGCTGCGCAGACCAATGCTCTTGCGGAGATCCTCCATCTCGGTGAGGTGCTCCTGCCAGTGGTGGTCGATCGCATTGATGACCACATACCGCTCCAGTGAGCCGAGCGCCTCCGGGATCTCGACCGACTCCTTCACCGCGTAGGCCTGCTTAATCCGCTCCAGCAGTTTCGCCGTGATGGGCTCGGGCTTATCGCCTTTGACGTCATCCAACGAGACTCCAATCGGGAAATGTGAATTCAGCCACACCACGAGGCTCTCCAGCGCGGTCTGCGTGGCGCCAAACTTCTCGCGGAAGCCGGCGGTTTCGAGCCGGGTCATCAACTCTTCTTCGATCTGCTCGAAGATGATGACCTTCGGGCGTTCGGAGTGGATCGCCCCGTTGCGAATGCCATAGATCACCTCGCGCTGCTGGTTGAGCACGTCGTCGTATTGGAGCAGGCGTTTGCGCTGCGTGTAATTCTGCTGCTCGACTTTTTTCTGCGCACTCTCGATCGAGCGGTTGAGCCAAGGATGCTCAAGCTCCTCGCCCTCCTGCATGGAGCCTTCCATGAGTTTTGACGCCAGATTTCCCTGCAAGAACAGGCGCATCAGATCGTCTTCGAGCGAGAGGTAAAACTTGGTGAGACCGGGGTCGCCCTGCCGTGAGCAACGGCCGCGAAGCTGACGATCAATACGGCGGGATTCGTGGCGCTCGGTGCCGATGACGTAGAGGCCACCGAGTTCGCGGACGCCCTCGCCGAGCTTAATGTCGGTACCGCGCCCCGCCATGTTGGTGGCGATGGTGACGCCGCCACGCTGGCCGGCGCGCGAGATGATCTCCGCCTCCTGCTGGTGATACTTGGCGTTCAGCACGGTGTGGATCACGCCCGTGCGCTTGAGCATGCGGGAGAGAAACTCAGAGGACTCGACTGTGACCGTGCCGACCAGCACGGGCTGACCGCGCTTGTGCGCGTCCTCGATTTCCTTAACGACGGCGGTGTATTTGTCGCGGCGGGTTTTGAAAATACAGTCGTTGCGATCGATGCGGATGCCGGGACGGTTCGTCGGCACCACTTGCACGCCGAGGCTGTAGATATCCTTGAACTCCATCGCCTCGGTTTCGGCGGTGCCGGTCATGCCGGCGAGTTTTTCGTAGAGGCGGAAATAGTTTTGGATCGTGATCGTGGCATAGGTCCGCGTCTCGCGTTCGATCGTAACATTTTCTTTGGCCTCGACCGCTTGATGCAGTCCGTCCGACCAGCGGCGACCGGGCATGACACGGCCCGTGTTTTCATCGACGATCATGACCTTGCCCTCTTGGACGACGTATTCGACGTCGCGTTCGTAGAGCGAATAGGCGCGCAGGAGTTGCGAGATGGCGTGGATGTCCTCCGAAATGGCGGCGTAGCGATTCTGCGCGGCGAGTTTCTTCTCTTCGCGCGCTTCAGGCGCGATGGCGGTGGCTTTCTCAATGTCGCTGAACTCGGTCGCGAGATCGGGCAACATGAACGCATCCGGGTTGTCGGGACGCAGCTTTGTGCGACCGAGCTGCGTGAGGTCAGCCTGGTGCTGGCGCTCGTCGATGACGTAGAGGAGCTCTTCCTTCAGCTTGTAGAGCTCATCTTTGTTGAGGTCGGAATTGAGATCGGTCTCGGTCTTGTCGAGGAGCTTCCGCCACGCGCCATTTTCCATCAGGCGGAGGAGTTGTTTATTCTTCGGGTGACCCATTTTCACCTGCAACATCTTCTGCGCGGCGAGCGCCTTGTCGTCGTCAGTGGGACCGGTGTGGCCGAGAACGGCCTTGGCCGCAGCGCGCTCCGTGGCGGACGCGCTGGCGTTTTTCAAAAGCGTTTCGGCCGCCGCGCGCTGATCGCTGGTAGGGGCGGGCTTCTCGAGTAGTTCCTTCGCCTCGGTAATGATCCTGATGCAGAGGCGCGTCTGATCGTTGACGAGCTGATCGACCGGCGGAAGCAGGCGTGTAAACGGCTGCTCACGCTCGATGGGCGCGGGTCCGGAGATGATTAGCGGCGTGCGGGCCTCATCGACGAGGATCGAGTCGATTTCATCGACGATACAGAACCAGTAATCACGCTGCACCTGGTCTTCCTTGCGCGTGGCCATGCCGTTGTCGCGGAGGTAGTCGAAGCCGAACTCGCTCGCGGTACCGTAAGTAATGTCGCGGCCATACATGTCGCGCCGCAGGTCGGGGGCCATCTGTTGCTGGATACAGCCGACGGTCACGCCGAGAAAATTATACACGTGACCCATCCACTCGGAGTCGCGGCGGGCGAGGTAGTCGTTGACGGTGACGAGCTGGGTGTTCCGGCCGGTCAAGGAATTGAGGTAAAGGGGCAGCGTAGAAACGAGGGTCTTGCCTTCGCCGGTCGCCATTTCCGCGATCATGCCCTCGTGAATCGCCATACCTCCGATCAACTGGACGTCGAAATGAACCATGTCCCAGGACAGCTCGTGTTCGCAGACGAGAACCTTCCGCCCGCAAAGCCGGCGGGCAGCACTCTTCACCGCCGCGAACGCCTCGGGGAGCACTTGCGCCAAGGCGGCGCGCTTATCCGTGGCCGCGGCTATCCGCGCCCGGAACTCCTCCGTCTTGGCGCGCAGCTGCTCGTCGGTCAGCGCCTGGTAGGACACCTCAATTTCATTGATGCGCACGACGATAGGGCGGCACTTCTCAAGGAATTTTTTATAGTGACGGCCGGAAAAGCGTTTAAGGAGAAACGAGAGCATGAATTCTCGGCAGCGTAGGCCGCGAAGGAGGCTTGGCAAATGCAGAATGGGGTCGGCCGGGGGACAGGTCAGCAAGCGCACTGTCCGGTCTTCGACCGTCGCATCCCGCGGACGGAATTGCGGGGGGCTGGGTGGTGGGACGACCGTTCTTAATCCCCTACGACAATTTCAGCGGATGACGTGTGCGCAGAGCCACCGCCACGAAATCCCGCGTGAGTAGACTCTTTTTACACCCGCGTTTTGAAATACGCGATGGTCCGACCGAGACCTTCTTCGAGCGAAATCTTGGGCTCCCAGCCACCGAGCACTTTCTGCGCGAGCGTGATGTCCGGACGGCGTTGTTTCGGATCGTCGGCGGGAAGCGGCTGGTGGACGATTTTGGATTTTCCACCGACGAGCTTCAGCGTCAACTCGGCGAGCTCCCGCATCGTGAACTCCCCGGGGTTTCCGCAATTCATCGGCCCCACCGTCTCAGTCTGCGCCATGAAGCGCACGAAGCCTTCGATCAAATCGTCTACATAACAGAACGACCGCGTCTGCGAACCGTCGCCGTAGATCGTGATATCCTGACCGCGAAGCGCCTGCACGATGAAGTTCGAGACGACACGGCCGTCCGCTTCGTGCATGCGCGGGCCATAGGTATTGAAGATACGGATGACGCGGATATCGACTTTGTTCTCGCGGTGGTAGTCGAAGAAGAGCGTCTCGGCACAGCGTTTTCCTTCGTCGTAGCAGGATCGTTTCCCGATCGGATTAACGTGCCCCCAATAGCTCTCCGGCTGCGGGTGAATCTGCGGGTCTCCGTAAACTTCACTCGTGCTCGCCTGAAACACGCGCGCCTTCGTGCGCTTCGCGAGGCCGAGACAGTTGATGGCACCCATCACCGACGTCTTGATCGTTTTGATCGGGTTATACTGGTAGTGCGGCGGCGACGCGGGGCACGCCAGATTGTAGATCTGGTCGACCTCATACTTGAACGGATCGATCACGTCATGGCGCACGAATTCGAAGTTCGCGTGCCCCATGAGGTGGGCGATATTGAGCTTTCGGCCCGTGAACAGATTGTCGAGCGCGACGACTTCGTGCCCATCCTTGAGCAGGCGTTCGCAGAGATTGGAACCGAGAAAGCCGGCGCCGCCGGTGACGAGAATACGCATGGGAACAAATAAAAATGACCTCCAGACTGAGCGGCAAAGAGAGCGGCTTGGCGAGTATCAGATTTGGCGTGCGCGGGTGGGGGCTGCAGCGACGAGACGACGGTCCGCCAACCACGGCGCAGCGATCACGCAGTGAAACGGTCCTTCCGCCGGAGCCCACCATCACCGCCGCCCCCGACTGCGGCGACCTCCGCGCCGCCTTCACCTGCGATCACTGCCCCGACTGCGAATACGAATGCCTCATCATAGGTTCCTAAAAGTAGCGCGGCCTCTGAGCCCCTGACCACCAACGCCGCCCACGCCTCGAGGGGGGCGTTCCCCGCCAACACCACCTGCCACGAGTGCAAAGTGCAACGTTTACCCCTTTGGGTTGGGCCCCCACGCCAACTTTCTGAATCCGCCGGCGGTGCGTCAGGGTGACACCGAGGGCTCGGCTGCGGGCGAGGGTGGCAAAGGATGAGTCGTTTTGGGCAAGCGATGCGGCGCACATCCGCGGCTTATGCGGTAAGTTGCGGGATGATAAAAAACTCAAAAATATCCGGCGGAGCTTCATCCGCCGCTTGGCTCCTTCCGGTATGAATCCACCCTCTTCGCCCTGATCAGACCTGCTCCGGTTTCTACTCTGCAAAGCACGGTTCGCCAGGATTCATCACCGTTTTTCTCTCACTTAAATTATCTCTCACACCACCTATCAGCACTAGCCCGAATCCGTCCTGCGGCATCCGAGCTCCCGCTCCTAGATATCACGTTTAACAGGAGGTCTGTTACCATGAATATCGCCATGATCAGTCCCGCTCCGGGCGTGCCGGCTCTTCGGCAAACGGCCGCGCTTTACGAACGGCATACCAACTTAGATCTCACCGTAAATCCGGCCGATTGGGCCGGCGATGTAGATACGATCCACGATCTCAAAAAGGCGTTGTTTCATGCGATCGACGCCGGTGACTTCGCTAAGGCGATGCATATCTTGCAGGTTTTGCAGAACCTACATTGAGCGGCGCAGCGCCACGCTGAGGCGCGGGTCGGCGGAGTGTTTGGCCGATCCTTTTTCCCAGATCCGAAAAACGTCGCGGCTCATTCCAAGGCCTTTTCTAGACGAGCTTAACTCGCTCGGATGGTGGAGCCTGCTTGCAGGCGATTTCAAATGATGAATCGCCCTCAAGCAGGCTCCTACGAAAAACCGTTATTCGACTCCCTGGGAAAGCTCATCGGAATCAGCAGGTAAAAAAACGCAAAAACCCTCCCAGATCTGATACCCTGAAAATCCAGTTTACTATCAGCCACCGCCCCAAAATCGGATTTTGGCCGTGGCGGAAAGAAACCACCCGCAGGTTGCTCAGGAACGTTGCACACCTGCTGTTTCTTAGTTGGCAATCCGATCGCCTATCAGTGATTTCCCATCGGTAACGCTCAGCTCACTCTCCCTTTCCCTCCTCGATGCTCCCTTTCCTCCGCCTCCTCTTCCTCGCCATCTTCGCTGCGATGCTCTGGGTCACCTCGTGGGCGAGCGTCGGCCAACCCCTCGGCGAGTTCATCGCCGGCCCCGTCATCCGCGACCGTTGGGTCGTGGCCACCCTCTTCGACGCTTACTTCGCCTTCATTGCCTTCTTTGTCTGGGTCGCCTGGAAGGAAACCACACTCGCCGTCCGGGTCCTTTGGTTCACCGCGATCATTTTCTGGGGCAACCTCGCCATGTCACTCTACATGCTCGTCGAGCTCTTCCGCATCTCCGGCATCGGGGAACTCGACCAAGTCTTCACGCGCCGCAACCCACCCCGCTTCGCCCTTCCCGGCGGTCTCACCGCGATCGGCGTCGCGATCTACATCCTCGGTTTCTGGTCCCAACTCAAATGAGCCCGCCCGCGCCTCCGCCGACGGTCGCGCCCGGACCCACGCCCGCCACGTCCGATCCCGCCGCGCCCAAGCCCTCGTTCTTCCGTCGCCGCATCGTCGGCCCGATCACCGCCCAGCTCACGCAAGGCATCACCCCCGACCGCATCGCCTTCACCCTCGGCCTCGGTGTCGCCCTCTCGCTGTTCCCGTTTCTCGGTTTCACGACGATTCTCTGCTTCATCGTCGCCGCCGCGCTGAAGCTTAACCAACCCATTATCCAGATTCTCAACCAGCTCCTCTGGCCCGTCTGGATTCCGATGGTCGCCGTCTACATCAAGGCCGGCGCCGCGATCTACGGAGCGCCCGCCATGCCCTTCGATCCCGTCGAAGTCTCCCGCCTCTTTCTCAGTTCCCAAGTCGAGTTCTGGGCCAAATTCGGCATGGTCGGCGTCCACGCCTTCACCGCGTGGATCATCAGCGTCCCGCTCATCGCCGGCGCGACCTACTACGCCACCCGTCCGGCCCTCCGCCGGCTCGCCACCGCCCTCGCCCGCCGCAGCTAACGGGAACGATCCCCAAACCCCTCCCACTGAACATCCGATTTCCGATCAGTTAACATCGTTCCAGCGCTGGCGGCGCGTGGGATGTTGGGCTGAAATAGCGACGGCGCGATAGGTTAATGAAATTTTTGGATGAGGAGCCAGCAGAGGCAAAAGCCACGGATCGTCCAGCAGAGCGTGCGCCAACGGTTCGTCCGCACCAGTCGATCAATCGTTTCGACATCGTAGCCCGACGCCAGTTTTTGGTAAAGCGGTATTTGAAAAAACGCCGTGCAAACCCAGGCCAAGGCCAACGCAGCGAGACTGACGACAAAGAACCACGAACGTTCCCCCAGAAATAGCAGCCAACCAGCACTGCCAAGCTCCGCGAGCATCAGCGGACCAACCAGCCATGTGATCAGCGCCATGTGCCGCGCATGATAAGCGACAAATTCCTCAGGCCCCACCTGTTTCAACAATGGGTAGTGCACCACTTGAATCGTCCAGATCAGCCCGACAAGGGCACAGCTGCAGGCGAGGTGAATGACAAATAGCGCGATCATCATGAGTGGAGGATCTCGTTGGCGGTGCGTTGGCCGGAGATGATCCCGCCCTCGATGGATGCGCTCCACAAATGATCTCCACAGAGGAAAATCCCCGCGTGTTTGCGAAAGCCCGCTCCGCTATTTCCGAGACCGGGAGCTTGCTCGGGTAGCGCTCGCTCGATCTGTGTTGTTCGCAGATGACGCCACTCGCGAACGTCACATCCAAACCAAGACTCCAGTTCTGTCACAACGACGGATTCCAAATCTGTTGAATTCGGTAGCCCTAACACCGAAACCGAAATCAATGCCTGCCCCGGTGGCGCGTAGTCTGGCGCCAGATCTGACGGCACGCAGACGTTATTAACCAATCCAGTGCCCGTGCCATTGAGTGCGATGATGGCCTCGTTCAGCGGAGAACGACTCGCGGCAAAATACAGGCATGTAACGGATCGCCAAGCAGGCTCCGGAAAGTCCATCTTGGGAAGTAACCGAGCGGCCGATGACGCATCGGTGGCCACGACCACAGCATCACCGGCAATTATCTCGCCAGTTTCCAGAATGATACCGTGCGCTTGGATTTCAGTGACCCGCGCCCCGAGCCGGACTGTGCCGCTTGGCAAGCGCACGTTAAGTTGGCGCGGGATTTCACCCATGCCGCGTGCCGGTAGAGTCGCGCTACCTTGCGAGAACATTTTGAAGGTAAATTCAAACATCCGGCTCGATGTCCTCAGCTCCCGTTCCAGAAAAATTCCTCCGTAAAAAGAGCGAAAAAAAACATCAATCATCCGATTAGAAAACCCCGCGCGCTGGAGATATCGCTCGGTGCTCAGGTCCTCATGCGTAGCGATATCCTCGATCCTGACCCTACTCAAACGCCACTTCAACAGCGCAACGCGCAACTTGTCTGCGAGCGAACCGATCGGCGCCAAAGCACTGGTCCCGAGGTGACGCGGGGCGCGAAACACATCCATGATCCGGAGCATTCGACCGCCCTGATAGACCAGCGCGCCGGGCTTGAAGGGGCGCAGATCAAGGCTTGCTTTGTCTAACACTTTACCAGCTTCCGGGTAGTCATCGAGATAGACCTGAAACCCTCGGTCGAGAAGAAATCCATCCACCAAATCAGTGCGCACGCGTCCACCGACTGCGTCGCTCGCTTCGAAGATCGCTGGCTTGGCGCCCGCTTCATGCAGGCGGATGGCGCAGGCGAGGCCCGCCAATCCACCTCCAACGATGAGCACAGTTTTTCCAGAAGTACTCAATCGGACCTCTTCTGCTGATTTTGAATTTCTTGACTGCGGATGGGCATGTGATCGATCAAAGCAGACCATGTTTCCAGATCCAGCGTGCCGTCTTGACGAGCCTTTTCACCACCATCCTTACCCACGAGTATGAAGACCGCACGTGGCTCTCCCGCCGCCAGCTTGAAGTGTTGGCGCACCGCGATGATGTGCTCTGGATTTAACCTGACTCCCGTGGCTATCCGCTGGGCTCCTTCCGAGGCATCGATGATTTTTAGATCGCGCTCGGCGATTTTCACACGATGCGAGAACCATGCAGCCGCCACGTTTTCGGCAGCTGGCCCCAGCGGCAGCGAAACGACAACCAGTCGATTAACATCGCGGAAGGCATCAAGCGGACCAGCAGCAAGCGAGTGCGTCCAAACAGGTGAAAGCGTTGCCACGATGACAGGTCTGAAATACGAAGAAATGCTCACGGGGGGAAATCGATTTAAAGATGTTGTGGTTTCGATGAGGCACTCGCGCTCGGCGTTGCGAACAGCTTTTCTTGCACACGCTCCCAAAATTGAAAAAATCCGCCCATAGCGAACTGCCGGATCTGTAGATCCTCCGGGCGGTCGATAAGAATCAGCCGAATGCCGGCGTCAGCAAGCGAAGCGCGCAGTGTCGGCAGCGAGTCATTCAGTGGACCGACCTCTGGACGAAGAGTGACCACGTGTTGGAGTTTATTCAATTTGGCCCAGTGCAGGATCGCGTCGCCATGAGCCGGTTTCGTTTCGAACTGTGTCGCGACATGCCAATGCTGCTCGGCACGATTGCAGGCATCGTGGAGGGCAGCAGTGATCCAAACTTTTTTTGGATAGGGGAAATCATAATTCTGCCAACTCTCAACAGCAGCTGTCACGAGGACGGTTGAGAACGCATGCTGCGCGAGGGGTGAATTTTCCACCGCGAGATCTTCTTCATGAATCCAGAGGCCGCCCCCGTCTGAGAGTGTGAACGACTCGATCGGCCCATCTGTGCGCGTGATCGGTGATTTGCCCGCGAGTTCCGGAAGCTGCGGCTGTGGATTTTCAAACGCTGCGAGACCCTTTGAGAGGGACGCGAGCAGCTCTGGCGCTAAGTATTTCTCCAGATTACTCCGGCGGGCGAGATAGGTTTTTCCGGGAGTCTGCAAACCTGCCACCCAGCGCCATGATAACGTGTTCGATGCCGGATCACCGTCGAGCAGATGGCGAAAAAAGAATGCCGCGCCCGCCTGCCATGGCAGCCGCGCTGCGTGCACCCACCATGCGGCAAACCACATCCTGGCGTGATTGTGGAGGTAACCGGTAGTCACCAATTCGTGGACGAAATGATCGATCACCACGTTGCCAGACTGCATTTTCTCTATGCTCCGGACAGCTAGGCTATCGCCCATTCCTGTTAAACGATCGCGGTACTCATCCCAGACATACGGACGCTGCGAGAGCCACGATTTCCAGTAACGCCGCCAGTAGACTTCTTGGATGAATTTTTCCACTTGCCCAAACGGATGCACGCGCAGGACCGCCGCGACCACTTCCTGCTCGGTGATCAAGCGGCAACGGATCGCAGACGAAAGTCGTGAGACCGATGGGTGACCAGGTTTCACGTGGTTCCGGTCGCGTACATAGAGCCCAGCGAGGGGAATAAATTCATTCAGTTGGGCGAGCGCTGCGGCGCGAGAGGATGGAAAAAACACCGCGCAAGTTGGTTAGCAAACGGCACCGCGCAAGGGGGAATCTTTACCGGAAATTCGCGAGTAAATCATCCGACCGAGCCGTGCCCAAAGGCTCAATCCGCCCCAAAAGGATCAGGCCTTGCGCTTGGGGTTTACGGCACGCTGGTGGCGCGCACCTTGGCGCGATCCCAGCGCCGGGCGCCGAGCAGGTCGCGAACAACTCGACCGAAGCTGAGATCGGCGCCTTTGGCCAAATCCAAGCGAAAGAAAATAAGCACCGCCGGCCAAGCAGCCTCAACTACCCCTCCCACTGAAAATCCGATTTTCTATCAGTTAGCCAACCGCGCCGCCGCCCCGGTCTCGTAGCGCTGGATCCACGCACGGTGCCACGGGCCGTAGTCGCCGGTTTCAATGTGTGCTCGCGCGGACGCCATCAGGTCGAGGTAGAAACTGAGATTGTGGAGCGTCAGCAACGTGCAGCTCAGAATTTCCCCCGCGACCGTCAGGTGCCGCAGATACGCCCGCGAGAAGCGCGCCGTGTAGTTCCCAGAGCCCTCGCCGCTCTCGACGATCGGCTTCGCGTCGGTGCGGTATTTCTCGTTGCGCAAGTTCATCGGCCCGTCGGGCGTAAAAACCAAGCCGTTGCGTGCCACGCGGCTCGGCAGCACGCAGTCAAACATGTCCACCCCGAGCGCCACCATCTTCAACAGCTGCGGCGGCGTGCCGAGCCCCATCGTGTAGCGCGGCTTGTCCGCCGGCATGAAGGGCGTGGTCGCCGCCACCTGCTTCAACATCTCCGGCTCCGGCTCGCCCACACTCACGCCGCCCACCGCGTAACCCGGAAAATCCAACGCCGCCAGCGACTCCGCCGCCTCCCGCCGCAAATCGTCAAACGTCGAGCCCTGCACGATGGCAAACACGTGGTGACCGTTCGCGAGAAACCCGCTATCGGTGGCGATCTGTTTGCACTGCCCCGCCCACTGGTAGCTGCGCGCGACCGCTTTCGCGCAAGCATCCCGCTCGCAAGGCCACGGCGGACACTCGTCGATCACCATCGCAATATCAGAGCCGAGATTCTGCTGGATCCCCATGACCTCCTTCGGGCCGAGGAAAAGTTTCTTGCCGTCGAGGTGTGATTGAAACGCCACGCCGTCGTCCCGGATGTCGCGCAGCTTCGCCAACGAAAACACTTGGAACCCGCCGCTGTCCGTCAGGATCGGTCCGTCCCAGTCCATAAATTTATGCAAACCGCCCAGATCGCGCACCAGTTCGCTGCCAGGCCGTAAGTTGAGGTGATACGTGTTCCCGAGGATGATTTGCGCGCCGATTTCCTTGAGGTGCGTCGGCGTGAGCGACTTCACGGTGCCCTGGGTGCCGACCGGCATAAAGATAGGCGTCTCGATCGTGCCGTGTCGCGTTTGCAATCGCGCGCGCCGAGCGGCCGTGACTGTGTCGGTCTTTAAAAGCTGGAAGTGATCAGGCATCGTCGCCCCCACCCTGCCCGACGCTTGACCCCGCGGTCAATCCACGAGGTAGTATCCGCTCAAACCGTGCTTCTGGTCATCGACAACTACGACTCCTTTACCTTCAACCTCGTCCAATATTTTGGGCAGTTGGGCGTGGCGCAGCGCGTGTTCCGCAACAACGAGATCACGCCGGCCGAGGCGCTCGCGCTCAACCCCGACCGCGTCCTCCTTTCCCCCGGCCCCTGTTCGCCGCGCGAAGCCGGCGTCACCCTCGACATCATCCGCGCCTTCGAGGGCAAGAAGCCCATCCTCGGCGTCTGTCTCGGCCACCAGTCGATCGGCCACTACTACGGCGGCAACGTGATCCGCGCTTCGCGTCTGATGCACGGCAAGACTTCCCCGATCCTCCATCAGGACACCGACGTGTTTCAAGGCATGCCCCAGGGCTTTGCCGCCACGCGTTACCACTCGCTCCTCGTCGAGCGCGCCACTTTCCCCAAGGACCTCGCAATCACCGCCGAGACCGCCGAGGGCGAGGTCATGGGCCTGCGCCACCGCACGCTGCCCGTCTGGGGCGTGCAATTTCACCCCGAATCCATCGCCACCGAGGGCGGGATGAGGATTCTTCAAAACTTTCTCTCGCTGAACTAGTCTTCTTCTCATGCGCTGCCCAAAATGCACCTCTATCGAGGACAAAGTGATCGACTCCCGCATCAGCAAGGAGGGCTCGACCATTCGCCGCCGCCGCGAGTGCCTCGAATGCAGCCACCGCTACACTACGACTGAGGCCGTCGTCCGTGACGGTGTGGTCGTCATCAAGCGCGACGGTCGCCGCGAAGAATTCGATCGCGAAAAGCTCGTCCACGCCGTCCGCGCCGCCTGCCACAAACGCCCTGTCGATCTCGAGCAGATCACCATGCTAGTCGACGACGTCGTCGATGCCCTCGAAGCGCAGTTTGAAAGCGAAATTCCTTCCCGGGCCATCGGCGAAGGTGTCATGCAACGCCTCCGTCACGTCGACCAAGTCGCTTACGTCCGCTTCGCGAGCATCTACAAACAATTCCGCGACGTCGCCGAATTCGTCGACGAAGTGAGCGCCCTCGGAAAATCGAAATCTCCGGCCACGAATTAAACCGCTCATCCGCGCTCATCTTCGCTCCTTCGTTGCCGCACGGTAACGCCGATGAGCGACGATGAGCCGTTCAACTCGGCGGTTCCCCGCGATGCCCCCCTCCTCCCGCGACGACCTGCGCCGCCTGCATTTCATCGACGCCCTCTTCGCGCACGTCACCGGCCACGACCTCTACCTCGCGAAACAAATCAAAGGCGCGATCACCTTTAGTCTCGCCGAGCTCGAGACCCAGACCGCCGCGCACCCCGAGTTCGCCGCCACCTTCGACGCCGCCTTCAACGCCGCCGCCGCCGACCTCCTCGCGAAACTGTTCACGGGCCTCCCCCGCCATGGTTTTTTCCATTGGGACGCCTCGCTCACACTCGCCGCCGCGACCCCGCTCTTCACCCGGGCCGAAATCATGACGGGCCTGAAACACCTCGCGCCCTACCGCGAGTCCACACTCCTCGTCACCAACCTCCGCCCCGCCCTGATCCCGCCCCACCGCCGCGCGACGCCCCGCCGCCAACGCGACTACGAAGAAGCCCTCGGCTTCATCCGCGCTCTCACCGCCGCCCGCACCGTCCGCGGCACCACTCTGCAACTCCTGCTCTTGTAACCGCGAGAAGCGGGGAGTGAGTGGCGAACCTTCGGACGTCCTCCAGCACACGGCGATTGCCGGCTGCTCGCTACCCGCTACTCACTCTCCGTTCCTCTCCGATGAAAACCATCTTCCAACGCATCATCGACCGCGAAATCCCCGCCAAGATCGAACACGAAGACGACCTCTGCGTCGTCCTCCACGACATCCAGCCGCAGGCCCCCGTGCACCTGCTGATCGTCCCCAAAAAGCTGATTCCACGCCTCTCCGCAGCCACGCCCGCCGACGAACCCATCCTCGGCCACCTGCTCTCGGTCGCGAACGTCGTCGCAAAAAAACTCAACCTTGCCGCCGGCTTCCGCCTCGTGATTAACAACGGCCCCCACGCCTGCGAATCCGTTCCTCACCTCCACGTGCACCTGCTCGCCCAACGGCAGATGACGTGGCCGCCAGGCTGAGGTCGCACGCGCTTTCCACCCCACCCGCGGCGCTGCCGGCTGGGGTTCACCCGTGGTGTCCTTCGTTTGTGCGTCACCCCGGTTGTCAGTCGCCCCACATCGCTTCGTGCCCGCTACCCGAGCGCATTTTCTCGCCTGAATCCGCAGCTGGTCCCCGGCCCCCCCGCGACCGTCGTTTTGCCCCGGCGAGCCCACCGCCAGCTCGGTCGCAACGACTTCAACCGCTCGTGGAGGGTGGTCTGGCCTGATCCGAACACGGAAAGCCTGCTCGGTCTGCGCAAATCGCGGCACAGCGGCGATCCGCAACATCGCCACCTAACAGCACGAAGGGGGGCTGGGGTATCGAGCCGATCTCTCCTCAATCGCGGATGCGCGATAAAATATAGGCGCCGCGTTGATCGGTCGCCAGCGGATCGCCGCCAAAACGGTGAGTGATCCGGTAATTTTGATTCACCCACTGTATGATTTGCCGCCCAGCTCCATCGCGTTCGCCGTAGCGCACGATACCGAAATCACCCAAACCAAAACGCGAAATGACGACCACCCGATCCGGCGGGCGTAAGCGCAGAGCGTCGACAATCCCTTTTTCACGCCCTGCTTCTGTCGTGAATGAATAGTATTGGAATTGCGGCAGCGGACTGCGCAACCGCGCCAAGTAATTCACCATGCTGCCCTCCGGGAGCGCGAGCAGCGTCGTCTCACGCGGAAGTTCACGTAATACTCCGAGCACGTCGTTCATCAGCTGACCACTGGCCTCGATCTCCGGCTCAAAATGATAAAATCGATCGCGCGCGTCCGCGACAGCCAACGTTTGCCAACCGTAATACTCTCTCGCCCTCATCCCCGCCCAAACCAGCCCGGGCAAGAGCAACCCGGCGACCGCCAGCACAACCGATAACCGCCGTTCCTTCACGTTGGGCATCCACTCAGCCGCCTCAGCGCAAATCACCGCAGTCACCACCATCGCGGCAAGGACCGCTTGGAAAAAACCAAACTGGACGATGCGGCCGTTGAGAATCATCCGAGCCATCATCGCGCTCGCCACGACGGCCAGCAGCAGCCGCCATTGCTGAGTCGCAACCTGCTCCCGTGTTGCCCACCGCGCGGACCGACGCCAACGAAACCACGCGAAGCAGAGGTAAATCAGCACCAACCCCAGCAGGCTCTTTCCGTTGGCTGACCAGTCAGCCAAAATCCCCGCCCCCAGCGCTGCCGCGACCGCGACCATCAGCATTATAGCCCGACGAAAACCGCGCATCCGCAATCCCAGCGCCACCCAGCTGCCGATCCCACCGAGCACACCCACGACCAGCGCGGTCTTGCGAATGTGCTGAATGAAATTTTCCACCGGATGATCCCATCCAGCCGACGATACTTGATACGGTGTCGCCAAAATATCGGGCATCAAAAGCAAACTCCACCAAGCCCGACCCGCCGCACTCAGCGCCTCGATCGGCGGAAAATACCTCATGAAATAGCAGGTAAACACCGCCGTCGGCACCAGCGCCGCCACCGCAAAGACCAGCACGCTCATCCCGCCTCGCTGCGGCCACTGCCGTCGGCGCAGGATCACCGCAGTCACCACCAACACCGCAGCTGCAAAAATGAACTCCGGCTTCAAAACGAGCGCGAGCCCCACCAAACCACCCGCCACGCCACCCCACCCCAGGCCTGGCACTTCCACCCAACGCCCCACCGCCCAGATCAGTCCAAGGGTCACCAACATCCCATGAGTCGCCTCATGCGAGTAGGGCAACGCGTAGTTAAAAATATTAATGTCGAGCAGTGGACAGAACGCGAAAAACGTCACGAAGACCACACTCGCCCCCAGCGCCCCGACCGCGCCCCACGCTCGCCGGAACAAGAGATAGGCGAGGCCCAGGATCCCCGCAAAAATCACCAAATTCGCCACTGCCAACACCATCATCCCCGGTCCGAACAGTTTGAACAACACCGCATTGAAATATTGCGACAGCGGTCCGTAGACATCATCGACGTCTCGGTAAAGCACCGCTCCCTCGGAGAGCCGCCACGGCGTATAAAGCTCGCGGCCCGAATCCACAATCGGGTGACACCACTTCCGCCACGAGAGCACGATGAAATACACGGTCGTCGTGATCACCGTGAGAATTCCTGCCCCCTCGAGCCACTGCCCATTCATGGTGGTGGGGGCTCGGGTGGTGCCAGCATTCTCAGGCTCGCTGGCAGGCTGTGGGCCCCTCGCCGGCCCAACTGATTTTCGGTTAACGTGATCGCTCGTCATCGGACGCCACCTTGCGGATTGCCTCGCCTTGCTACCACAGAATTTATCCTCGGGATCAAAACCATCGCATCCTCCCATCGGTATCGTCGCCCCCACTGTCCGATCCCAAAACCCCGCAACGAATCCTCGCTCGCCGCGTTTGGCCACCCACCTGTTCTCCATGAAAATCCTTCGCCCTTGGCTGCTTTTACTCGCCCTGCTCGCTCCGCTCACCCGCGCCGCCACCCCGGCTCCGCGTCAAATGGAAAACCTCGGTCGCGGCGTCGTCGCCCTCAAATCCGAGGAGCGTAAAATCTTCATCTCGTGGCGCGTCCTGGGCACCGACGCCAGTGCCCTCACCTTTAATCTCTACCGCTCCGCCGGCACTGCGACCACTGCCGCCCCCGAAAAGCTCAATGTCGTCCCCATTGCCGGCGCGACCCACTTCCTCGACACCACCTTCAACACTTCCGTCACCAACACCTACTTCGTCCGCCCCGTCCTCGCCTCGGTCGAGCAAGCTCCCAGCGCCCGCTTCACCGTCGCCGCCAACGCCCCCGTCCGCCCCTACCTCTCGATTCCTCTCCAAACGCCCTCTGGCTACAGCCCCAACGATGTCTCCGTCGGCGACCTCGATGGCGACGGCGAATACGAAATCATCGTCCATCAAACCGGCCGCGCTCGCGACAACGCCCAAGCCGGCATCACCGATGAACCCATTCTCCAAGCCTACAAGCTCGACTCCGCCTCCCCCGCCGGCGCACGCCTGCTCTGGACCATTAATCTCGGAAAAAACATCCGCGATGGCGCCCACTACACGCAATTCATGGTCTACGATCTCGACGGCGATGGCCGCGCCGAACTCGTCTGCAAAACCGCCGACGGCACTATCGACGGCCTCGGAAAAATCATCGGCGACGCCAATGCCGACTACCGCACAAAAACCGACGCGCCCGTCCCTTCACGTGACAAAACCGGCAGCCGCACCACTCCGGACGGCAAAATGGTCGCCTCTCGCGCCGGCTACGTCCTCGACGGCCCCGAGTTCCTCACCGTCTTCGACGGCCTCACCGGCAAAGCCCTCGCGACCACGAACTACCTCCCCGCCCGCGGCGACATCAACGACCGGGGAGACGGCTACGGCAACCGCGTCGATCGCTTCCTCGCTTGCGTCGCCTACCTCGACGGCGTCCGCCCCAGCGTTGTCATGTGCCGCGGCTACTACACCCGCACCACCCTCGTCGCGTGGGACTGGCGCGACGGCAAACTCACCCAGCGCTGGTTCTTCGACAGCGATAAATACGGCCCCGCCGACCGCACCAATCCCTACCGCGGCCAAGGCAACCACGGCATCAGCGTCGCCGACGTCGACGGCGATGGCCGCGACGAAATCATCTACGGTGCCATGTGTATCAACAGTGATGGTACTCCGCGCTACACCACCCAACTCGGTCACGGTGACGCCATGCACGTCTCCGACCTCGATCCGAA
>CANIJN010000064.1 GCA_947467625.1 Opitutia bacterium
CGCTCGCGCTGCAAACCTCCGACCGCACCGCGGGCTGGCGCTCCTCGGCCGACCCAGCCGACGCCGACATCCTCCTCGTCTGGAGCGGCGCGACGTGGTTCAGCTTTTTCTTCAACAGCACCGCTGGCCACTGGCAACGGGTCGGCGATACGACGCCCAACCGCGATTCCTTCGTGATCGCATCCGGCACCCCCGTCTTCGTGCAGCGCCGCACCGCCGGCACCTCGACCGCGGACCAGACGATTAGCTTCCCGACTCCGGGTAGTTGACGTGCTCGCGGCCTCTGGGCTTTTTCACCGCATGTGGAAATGTGTCCTCGCCGCCTTCGTCTGCGCGGCGTCCGGTGGTGCGCAAACTGTTTTGCTAGAAACGTTCAACGCCGGCGCGACCACTGGAGCGGTTCGCACCGGCACGAGCTGGGTGGGCAATACCACGCAGAATGCGACCACGCTGACGGTCGGCGGGAATGCGCGCGACGACAGCGGTGAGGGCGCCACGGGACTGTCCCTCAACGCGACCGGGATGAATGTTCTCACCGGCACTTTGGCGTGAATGCCGCAGTGATGTTTTCTTAGGTGCCGCTGCCGGGTGCACGCCGGCGTAAAAGGGGACCAAAGACCAAACGCCGGCCGAGATGCGACGTGCGCCTTACGGGACCTCGTAGACCTCGACGAGGACGGTGCCCGTGGCGTTGACCGCGGCGGCGTTGGGATTGACGGGAGCGTTGGGATTGATCGGCGCGGCACCGGCTTGAAGCGTGTAGTTACCGGCAGTGATGGCGGTGACTAACGCGGCATCGGAGGGGTTGGCGGTTTTGAGGGGGAACGCGCCGACGACGGGGAAGACGGCGGTGAGGGTGGCGGCACCGCCTTGGGTCCAATTATTATTGCTGTCGACGGAGCCGCCGGTGGCGTTGAGGACGGAGATGAGAGGATCGGTGACGACGGCATTGGCGGGGATCCCAAAATCGCTGAGGCCGGGGCCGACGGCGCGCACGAGCAGCGTGCGAGGGGCGGTGCCCTGAATCACGATACCGGGAATGAGGAGGTCGCCGGGGTTCGCTATCTGGGCAATCGTCGAGAGGTTGGTCAGGCGGGTAGAGTTTTTCGAGACGTCGTAAACTTCGGCCAGGACATCGCCGGTCGAGCCGTTGATGCCTTTGATGGTGGCGGTGTAGCTGCCGGGGGCGAGGTTCGTCAGGAGAACGGCGGTATCGAGATCGCCCGGGGCGAGAGCGAATGCGCCCACGCCGGCGGCAGCGGCGGCGATCTGCGCAGCGGTGGCGGAGCCGCTGGGGGCGTCCCAGCGTTCATTGGAAGCGATGAGCCGGCCTGTGTTGTCGTTGACCTCGAGACGGGGTGCGGAAATCGCGGTGTCGAGGCCGAACTTGGCGAGGGCGGGGCCGATGCCGCGGATGAGAAGGGTGGCGCGCTCGGTGCCGCCGCCGATGTTGAAGCCGAGGGCGAAACTGTCACCGACGAAGGAGATTTTGGTACGGGTCGAGAGGTTGACGAGACGGCCTGGGGTGGCCCCGGGAGTGCCGGCGACGCGCGCGTTGAGGAAGGCGATGACGCGGGCGTTGGCGTCGCTGTAGAATTCCTGGGACGCGTGGGCGACAGCGAGCTGGGCGGCGACGTCGGCGGTGCGGGCGCGGTAGGCTTCGGGGAGTGCGGCGGTGAGGGCGGCGGTGGTCGGGAGAGCCGTAATGTAGTTATTAGAATCAAGGAAGGACGCGGTCTTTAGGGCGGTGTGAATGGCGGTCGCGTCGGCGGTGGTGAAGGTGGCATTCGTGGCACTGAGGGCGCGGAAGCGGCCGGCGTGGACGGGAGAAAAGGCGTTGGTGAAGGTGGCGGTGGGGAGACCGCGGCCGGCCATGAGTTGGGAATTGGCGCGGGCGGCGGTGAGGCCGACGGCGCCGAGGGCTTCGTCGTTGGCGGCGTTGGCGTAGTATTGAGGAACCTTGGACGTGACGGCGAGGGTCTCATCGCCGGCGGTGCCGTAGAGGACGGCGCCGCGGACAGGACGTGCCGGGGTGGCGGTGGCGAGCAGGTGGGCGTAGCGGTTGGCGGCATCGGCGCCGGCGGCCAAGCCGAGGAAGAAGACGGGCTTCGTGGCGGTGAAGGTGCCGTCTTGGATGAATTTATTGAGGGCGGCGAGGTGGTTCAGGGCGTCCAGATTATTCGCGAGGGCAGCCTGGGTGGCCCACGCGCCGGTGTTGCGATTGACGCTGTTTAGGGCGGCGACGCCGTAGCCGGCAGCCACCAAGTCACGGGTGAGGATGGCAGCCTCGGGGGTGTTGAACCACGAACTGGCAGTGGAGCCCGTCTCGTGGAGGAGGAAAACCAGGCCGGTGGCATTGGCCGGAAGGAAGGCGGCGAGCGTGCTGGTGACGGTGGCGGGGGACGGATTGTTAGGGGTGGCGGCAGCGGTTTGGGGGTTGAACCCTGTGGTCGTGACAGGTGCCCAGACCGGGGCGGCTTTGTAGGTCGCCGTCAGGCTGACGGGCGTGTTGGGCATCGTCAGCAAGAGATGGCTGACGAAGGGGGCGACGGGGGCATTGGCACCGAAAGCGGCGACGTCACCGGTCCAGCGGTCGAAGACTTGGCCGGCGGGGGGCGGATTGGCGAAGATGTCGACGCGGGAGTTGCCGGTGTAGGTGCCGCCGCCGGTGCCGTTGTTGATGGTGAGGGTCGTGGCGGGGCCGTCGCCATTGACGACGATGTAGGAGGTGAGGGGAACGTTGACGAGCCGCTGCAAGGTGACGGTACAGGTAACAACTTTTACTCCTGGGGTGCCGGGGCGCACGGTGATTTTATCGGTGCCTTGGCCGCTGGTGATCGCGGCGTCCCCGGAGACATTCCAGCGGAAGGTGCGATCGGCGCTGACGGCGGGAGGCACTGACAGAGAAACGGTCGGGGCGGTGGCGGCAGGCGTGCCCGCTGGAGTGGCGGCGGCGGTGGCCGGGGCAGTCATCACGCCGGCGAGGGTGGCCGAAATCGCCGTGACGCTGGTGGTAGCCGTGGTGGTGATACCGTTGGCGGTGATGGCGACGTTGAGGGAGACGGTGCCGGCGGCTTCGGCGACGTAGTCGACAGTAGCGTTCGTGGTGGAACCGACGATGCGACCGCCGGCGATGGTCCAAGCGTAGGTCGCATTGGAGGCGGCGGCACCCGCGGCACCCGCGGCACCGGCAGCGGCTGTCGGGGCTTGGTTGGGGGCGATGGCGACGGCTTGGGTTTCATCGCCAACGAGGACGCCCGCGGCGGAAACAATACGGCCTGCCGTTGCATTTGAGCCCGCGTTAGCGCCGCCACCTGGGAGTGTGCCCACGCCGCCGATGATGGTGATCTGGCCGCCCGCGTTGGCGCCCCCGCCTCCGGCCCCGGGGATAACGACCGCCCCCCCGCCGCCGGCACCCGGGACGACGGCCGCGCCGCCGCCCGTAGTGGGAACCGTGGGGCGTGGCGCGGCACCCCCGCCGGCAGCCCCGCCGCCTTGCGCGAATGCGGAGAAGGTGGCGAGTGCGGTGAGCGAGAATACGAGGGCGGCGGAGCAGAGAAAGCGGAAGGAGGAGTGCATGGACAGAAGGAAGAGCTCAGAGGCTACGTCTAGGGATGGACGTCAAAAATTGTCGAACGTTACACGATTAGTGTGCGTGGACAAGCCGCAGGATGGGATGGTGAAAGTGATCGGGCTAAGGGAGACGGCCGACGCGAAAGGAGCGTGAGCGAGCTCGCTATTTTGCGGGTGGGAGAAAAAGCGGTCGATGAATCTCAGCGCGCGAGCCAGGCGGCGAGGTCGGAGTCGGCGAGGAGGTTGGCGCCGAGTTGGTATTCGGGGGCGAGGAGGCTCGCGTAGCTGGGCTCGAGGAACCGTTTACAGTGGAGAATGACGCGGGCGCGTTGGCCCGGGGCGCGCACGAGGCGACCGAGGGCTTGATTCACGCGCGTGATACCGGGAATCTGATACACGCGGCGGAAGGCTTGCTCGCGGGTCAGCCCGGCGCGGGTGGCTTCTTCGAGGCGGGCGCGTTGGAGGGCGTTGACCTCGGGGAGCGCGGGGCCGACGACCATGGCGTGCGTGATGCGGCCACCGAGTGCGTCGATGCTTTCGGCGAAACTAGAACCGAGCACGAGGAAAAGCGCATCGGCGAGCGCGAGGGATTCGTCGACCCAGGCAGATTGCGCGGCGAGGTCGCGGAGCTTGGGTTGGACCGCGATGCGGAGAGGAAAGCCTTCGGTGACCAGGCGTGCGATCGAATCGGCGTAAGCGTAGGAGGGGAAGAAGACGGCGACGCACGATGCGGCGGAGGCGTGGAGGGCGACGACGGTGGCGGCGGTGGTGGCGAAGTGGCGCGAACGTTGTTGGAACGAGGTGTCGACGCGGGCGTCGACCGCGAGGTCGTAGGCGGCGTCGCGCCAAGGGGTGTGCGCACGGAGGTGCGTGGGGGCGGAGAGGGCGGGGGAGGCGCTGAGCGTTGAGAGCTGAGCGGGGGCGAGGCCGACGGCGGTCGTGAAGGCGTCGGTGGGGGTGAGCGTGGCGCTGGCGAAGACGGCGCCGCCGAAGGTGCGGAGGGTTTCGCCGATGGTGTCAGCCGCGTCGATACAGGTGAAATGGAGTTCGCCGGCGCGCGGGGTCCAGAGGAGTTTTTTTAGCGCGGGGTCGGCGAGCCACTCGGCGAGCTGGGGGGCTTGCCAGAGAATAGCGGAGAGGGTCGCGCCCAGGGCGGAGGGATCGGGGGGCGTGATAGCGAGCTGGTCGGCAATTTTCGAAAGAGTGTCGGCGGCGTCGGCTTCGAGGGCGTGGTCGAGGAGGTCGACGGGTTGGAGGGCCGAAACGAGGAGTGTCCAAGATTCCCAAGCACGGATCAGGGCGGCGGGCGAGTGGAGGTGATCGAGCTCGGCGAGGACGGCGCGGGTATCCTCGGCGCGGACGACGTGCGAGTGAGCGTCGGCGACGCGTGAGGGGAGGTTGTGGGCTTCGTCGAGGAGCAGCAGGGTACGGGCGGGGTCGAAGCCGGGTTGGTTATAGAAAAGGGAGCGGTTGGCAGGGGCGAAGACGTAGTTGTAGTCGCCGATCCAGACATCGTTGAAGGCGAGGGCGGCGCGGGTGATTTCGTAAGGGCACACGCGGGCGTCGCGCCCGGCGGCACGGAGCGTATCGAGGTCGCGCGCGTGGCGTTCGTCGAGGTAAAACCGGGCGAGGCCGGTGGTGGGCCAACGCTGGGCAAGGTTGTCGAGGTAGGAGCAGGATTCGCGGACGCAGTGGAAGACGGCGTTGACGCAGTGCTCGGATTTATTGCGGACGTGCCAGGACGCGACGGCCGGCGCGGTCGCGTAAGTGGGGAGTGGGGAGTTGAACGTTGACGAGGCGGAAGCGGATGGGGCTGTGGACGGGGCAACCTCAACTGTTGATTTCTGGCTTTGCACTGGCGGCCATGAAGGTTCTGCCGTCATGGCCTCCAAGGTGCGGACGACTTGAAGCTGGCCGGTGGATTTGCTGGTGAGGTAGAGGGCGCGGTCGAAGTGGCCGGAACGAAGTTGGCCGAGGGCAAATTCGAGAAGGACGCCGGTTTTGCCGAAGCCGGTAGGAGCTTCGAACAGGACGAGTGGGTGGCTCTCGAAGGTGGCGGTGAGATCGTGTTGGGTGGTTTCTTGGCCTGGGCGTGGGGTGGCGAAAGGAGGTCGGAAACGCAGATGACGGAGGCGTTCGCGGGCGCGGTGGCGGAGGGTGAGGAACTCGGCGACGCGTTCGAGTTGTCCGCGGAGGAGCGCGTCGTCGGCGGAGGTGAGGGTGACCGTTTGAGCGAGGCCGCTGGAAGCTTCGACGAAGAGTAGCTGAGAGCTAAGGGCCGAGAGCGGAGCGCGGGAAACGTCGGCGGCACTAGGGTGCAACAGGGCGTTTTGAGGATCGAGGCGCCAGAGGGCGGCGTAAGTGGCGAGCTGAACGAAATATTCCGGATAGTCGCGGCGGAGTTCGGATTCGTCGACGGGCAGTGCGCGCGTGACGGTTTTGATTTCCCGGAGCATCAAGACGTTTGGAAACGCGACGGGAAAAGCGTCACGTAATACGTGACACTTTTTATCGTGCTCAGGTCGAGAAGTGTCACGTATTACGTGACACTTTTCAGGAGGCGCAAGCGGGGGTGTATCACGTGAAGTGTGACACGGGTCGGAGGGGGGGCAGAGGGGGGCGTCGCTGCAGTCGACGGGCGCGGGGGTGGGGCGGAGCAGCTGGTCGATACGGCCGGTCAGCGTGAGCGTCCAGCCGCGGTGGACGAGGCGGCCTTCGATGGGAACTTCAAATTCGGTGGCAGGGGCGGTGGCGGTGGCTTGCGCGCGGAGTTCGCGGTGCCAGTGGGTGCCGAGTTGGGCGCGCCATATGCCCGCGGAACTGCTGCCGCTGCCGGCGGCGTGGGGGCCGAGCGTGAAGGCGGAGAACTCCCCGACGCTCAGTCGGGCGGTGCGAGCATCGAGGGAAAATTCCATGCGAGCGGCGAAGGAAGACCGGAGGGACGGAGAGGCAAACTGCAATCGGGGCCGGCGAGCGGACGGGCGATTTGGACGGCGGGTGAAGTCCGCTCTACTTTGCGGGGGCGGCCATCGTGCGCAGGGCCCGGTTGGCGAGGGAGCCGAGGATAATGCACATCAGGACGAAGGCGATCATGCCACTGAGGAGCATCCAGCGGGGAGTGTCCGTGAGGTCCTTGGCCTGTAACCGCTCCAGCCCCGCGGCGACGAAGGCGGTGGCGGCGGTGCGCGGCGCGATCCCGAGGGCGGTGCCGAGGGTGTAGTTCCAGAGCGGGACGCGAGCGGCTGCGAGGACGAAGTTGACGATTGCAAAGGGGGACAGCGGCGGGATGCGGAGGAGCGTAGTGACGAAGATGATGCGCCGGGAATCGCCGAGCAGGGCGCGGTGGACGGCCTGCCAAGCCGGTTTTTCGGCGATTACCTCGAGGACCCGATCGCGGGCGATGCAGCGACCGATCGCGTAAGCGATGAGTGACGCGACAATGAGGGCGGCCAGGGCGATGGAAAAACCGAGGCCGAAGCCGAAGGTCCAACCGGCGTAGAGCGCCACTGCGAACGTGGGCAGAAACGAGAAGCCGACGAGGAGGATCGTGGCGAAGAAGTAGAGCACGAGGCCGGGCGCGGGGTGTTCACGGAGCCACGGAGCAAAGGTCGTGAGGGTGGTCAGAAGCAGGAAGCCGCCGAGCGGGGGCCAAAAGGAGAGAGCGATGGCGACAGGACCGGCCGCGCCGAGACGACGAAAGACACTGGGCGATGGATGGGAAGAGGGAGGGACGATGGGCACGGCGAGGCGGAGGACGAGCGAGAGCGGTTGCAGGCGGAGTGAATGCCGAGGGGAGGCGGTCAGTCGAGCAGGATGTCCGTGTGACCGCGCAGGTAGTTTTCGAGGTCGCGTTGGAGCGCGTGCACGACGTCCGGAGGGGCAGTTTGGTCTGAGAGTGGGCGGTTGAGGAGTGGGGCGACCGTGGCGCGATCCGCGGCGGGCAGCAGCGGGAACCACTGCTGCTTGAGCGGATAGCCCTCATCGCGAGCGAAGCAGTAGACGGATTTTAGATACACGATATCGGGTCGGGCACCGGCGGCGAGCGCGGCCAAGGCGGTGCGCAGCAGGGAGGCGACGGCGACGCGGCTTTCCTCGGGTACAGGGTTGCGGGCGACGAGGGAAGCGAGGGCGGAGGCGGCGACGAGGGTTTCGTAGCTGCGGCCCAAGTCGGGGTGGCGCGTGACGAGGCGCGTTTCTTTCACAAACCAAGTGCGCCCCTGGTTGGAGGATTCGAGGAGCAGAGAGGCTTCGTCGAAGAGGTCGAGCGCCACAGCAGTCCCGCCAGACTTTTTCCCGAGGCGTTGCAAAATGAGGAGAGCGCCATGCTCTGCGGAGAAGACGTTGAACGTCTGAAACGTGTCGGCGGGCGGGCGTTTCGACAGGACGAAAGCGTCGGTCTGGAGCGGGAGGCCGGGCACGGGGGGCGGAGAGGCTAAGCGAAAACGATGACCCGAAAGATTTATGGAGCGGGTGATTCTGGGTGGGGCCAAGGAGGGACGACGGCGCCGCCGGAGATGATCATCTTCATGCCGTCACCGACGCTCATTTCGAGTTCGATGACTTCGTTGGGCGGAAACATGAGGAGGTAGCCGCCGGTGGGGTTAGGGGTGGTGGGAACGAAGATGGTCCAGAGTTCGCCGACCCCGGCTTTGAGCTGGGCTTCGCTTTGCGTCTTGTTGGTGAGAAACCCGAGCGTCCAAGTGCCGGCGCGGGGGAATTGGACGAGCACCACCTTGTTGTAGAGGTTGCGGTTTTTGCTACCGAACGTGGCGACGATTTGGCGGACGGAGTTGTAGACCGCGCTGACGCCGGGGATGCTCTGGATAAAGCGCTCAAGCAGCCGCAGGAAAAATTTCCCGAAAACGTAGTGCGAAAGAAAACCGAGGGCGGTGACGAGGGCGAAGATGACGACGGTGGCAGCGAGATCCCAGACGAGGGCGAGGCCCTGGAGCGACTCCGGGAGGTGGGACTCAAAGAGCGGACGGAAGGTGCCGCCGACGACGTCGATGATTTTGCCGAGTGCCCACAGGGTGACAACCAGCGGGGCGAGCAGCAGCGCGCCGGTGAAAAAGGCGTTGCGGATCGTGGCAAGGCGGTGAGTGGGCGGCGGTGCTTCGGACATAGAGTGGAGCGACGGTACGGGCCGCGCGGGGCTTGGCACGGAAAAATTATGGGTTGCGGGGTTGAGTCCACTCGCTGGCGCTCGCGGCTACACGGAGGTGCGGGCGGCGGAGCTGAGCGAGACGTCTAGGCGGGAACGTCGGCGACTGTGTTCATGGGGAATTCATATGAGGCGGAAGGAAGGAAGACACTCATGGGCGCGGAGGATTTTCAGGGCACGGCTTTCGGCACGGCGCATGAGGCGTTTCTTCGCGGGGACGAGATCGTCGTAGCCGGCGAGGTGGAGCCAGCCATGGACGAGGTACAGGGTAAGCTCGGTGCTGAAGGCGGCGGAGTTGAGCGCTGAAAGCTGGGCGCTGAGTGCCGGCGCAAGCGCGTTGCCGTGGCGAGCCCGTGACTTGCGGGACGGAGTGGGCGCAGCGAGGTGGCGGAGGGCGGCGTCGGCGGAGACGCAGATCTCGCCGGCGGTGCCGAGGGCTGGTGAGCCTTCGAAAGTGATGACGTCGGTGGTCGTCGGATCATCGAGGAAGTCGGCGTGGAGTTGAGCGAGGGCTGCGTCGGTGAGGAAGACGAGGGAGAGTTCGCCGGCGGGCACACTAGGGAGCGGAGAGGCGGATTTTGGAGAGCGCCGATGATTTTTCCGAGAGCCTCGGGGAGTCGCGAAAAAACAGGCGTCGAGGGTATGAATGATATGGGCGACGGCGCGGCGGTCGAGGCGGAGGCGCGGGTGGCGGTTGGCGATGGCGATTTCGCGGGCGGGCATTTTTGTGGGCGTGAGGGTTTCCGCGTGATGTGGGAAGGAGGCCGAAAGTGGAGGGCGGAGTTTGTCACGCGGAGGACGCGGAGACCGGAGAGGCGGAGACGCGGGCGCTGCGAGGGAATCTTTCTCTTTCTTCTTTATCTTCATTCTTTCTCTTGGGGCCTGAGTGATTGAGGGAATGACGACCTGACGAGCGATTAAGAGAAAAAGGAACGAGGAAGAGGAAAGAGAACGTGTCGGATCTTACGCCTTGGCGGCGCTGGCAGGCTCCTGGCCGGCGGGATAGGCGATGCGCGCGTGGAGCATGTTGAGCAGCGTGAAGTGAAAACTGTTTTTGACTTTCGTTATTTCGTCGAAGGTGAGCGGGGCTTCGTCGAGTTGGCCGTCGGCGATGCGATCATTGACGACGCGCGCGATCAGGAGGTGGAGCGCTTCGGGAGTAGCTTGGCGGAGGGAGCGCGAGGCGGCTTCGAGTCCGTCGGCGAGGGAGATGATCGCACTTTCTTTGAACTGGGGGCGTGGACCGTCGTAGCGGAAAATTGCTTCGACGACGGTCGGCTGGAGATACGCCGGATCGGCGGTGCCGACCGGCGGGTTAGGCGGTGGAGTTTTGGACGAAGAGGGGCGAGGAGATGAAGCGAAGGTCGCGAGCGACTGATCGACGGCGAGTTGATAAAAATAGCGAACCAAGCTCGTGCCGTGGTGTTGACGGATGACGTCAACGACGGCGCGAGGGAGATTGTGCTCGCGGGCGAGGCGCACGCCGTCCGTGACGTGTTGTTTGATGATGCGAGCGGATTCGGCGGGATCGCGGGCGTCGTGGGCGTTAATGCCGTCGCGTTGGTTTTCGGCGAAGTCGGCAGCTTGGGCGGTTTTTCCGACGTCGTGGAACAGGGCGCAGACGCGGGCGAGGAGGGGATTGGCGCCGATGGCGTTGCAGGCGTTTTCGGAGAGTTGGGCGACGACGAGGGAGTGGTGATACGTGCCGGGCGCATCGAGCTGCATACGGCGGAGGAGAGGGTGATTATAGTCCGTGAGCTCGAGGAGGGTAATGTCCGTGGTGCGTTTGAAGAGGGATTCGAGAATGGGGAGGAGGCCGACGACGGCGATACCGGTGAGGAGGCCGGTGGCACCGGCGGCGGTCATCTGGCGGGCGAGGGTTTCGTAAGGAATCTTGTCGGCGTAGCCGATGAGGGCGGCGAAGGCGGCGACGGTGAGGCCGCCGGCACCGGCGGCGCGGACGACGCGACCGCGGCGGCGGGCATCACGGCCGAGGTAGATGGCGACCAGGGAGGCGAGGAAGGTGAGGACGAGGAGATCGAGGCGATTGCCGTAGATGACGCCGGTAAAAATTGAGATGAACAGCGCCATGAAGATGCCGGAGCCGGCGTCGATTAAGATGGCGACGATCAGGGGCGCGAGGGCGGTCGGCGCGACGTACGGGAGGGTGCTGGCCCAGGAGCCGTCGCGCACGAAAAACTCGGCACCGCCGAGGGAGTAATTGGCGCGGATGAGGGCGAGGTTGACGATGACGACGAGCGCGAGGAGGCCGCAGCGGACGTTGGAGCGGAGCGTCTCCGGGTCCTCGATACGGATGTAGATGAGGGAAGCGAGGACCATCGCGAGCACGAGGAGGACGCGACCGAAGAGAGTGAGGCCCTCGTTGAGCTCGGTGTCTCCGTGATCGAGGAGATAGCGGCGGTGGGCCTGAAACATTTCGTGTTGCTCGGGGGTCACGCGATCGCCGGGTTCGATAATGGACTGGCCGCGGGCGACGCTGATTGAAACGGGTTTGAGGGTGCGGATGGCAGCGGCGACGCGGGCCTGAGTGGCCGCGCGGTCGAAGACTACGTTGGGGACGAGGCCGAAACGGAACACGCGGAAGAGGGCCTGGGTGGAAGGGAGCGGGACTCCGTCGGTGGCGAGGCTCACGCGCAGGACGGTGAGAGCGTCTTCCATGATCTGCACGGAGCGGGGAGCGGTATCGCCGGTCGGTCGGGCGATTTGAAAGACGACGGCCGTGCCGGCACCGGTGCCGGTGAGCGCGGAGTCGGTCACCCCCTCGGCGTAAAGATCGCGGAGGGTGGCGAGGCCGTTTTCGAAAAGCACGGAGCGGGCCTTGGCGTCGCCAATGGCGAGGAGGGAGGCGATATCCTCGACGGTCGCATGGTAGGGGCCGCGGACGTTGAAGGATTCGGCGATGGCGGTGAATTCGGTGGGGCGGACCGGAAAGACGTTGAATGCCGCGGGCGGAGCGGTTGGCGGGAGGGGGGAGCCCGCTGCGGAAAAGGCCGAGCCGTTGGCGGCGGGATCGGCGGCAGGATGAGCGGCCTCGTAGACGTCGAGTTGCGTGAGGAGAGCGCGAGCGGCGAGTTCGAAACGGCGGAACGGCTCGGTTTCGAGGCGGTAGACAGGCGGAAGCCGATCGAGGAATTGGGCGCGCTCGGCGCGGGTTTTTTCGGCGCTCTCGTAAACAAATGCGGCGTTGGCGGTGACGCGGACGGTGGCGAGTTGATCGGGGAGAACTGCGAAGTTTGACGTGGTCATGCCGGCCCAGCTGATGAGGACGATGGCGACGACGGTGAGGACGAAGATGGCTGCGGAGACGAGACCGTTACGATCGAGGAAATCGCGGGTGGCGGAGTGCGCGGCGTTGTTGCCTGAGGAGGCTGGGGTGCGATGACCGGACGCAAACTCATCCGCGCGGCGGGCGTTGAGGCCGCCGAGGAGGAGTTTGAGTTGATTGCGGACGGACATGGGAGGGAATGACTAATGACTAATAACTAATGACTAATGATTGCTGGGGGAGATTTCTCCAGGAACGCGTCGGCTTGGATGGACCTCAACCACCGAGAGACTGGGGAAAGCTCGGCTCTGGCTAAGGCGTTGATCCTGCCGAGGAGGCGCGTGAGTTGTCGCCCGTGAGGGGGGAGCGGTAATTTTCGTAGGCGTCGATGATTTTGCCGACGAGGGGGTGGCGGACGACGTCGCTGCCGCTAAAGGTGTGGAAGTCGATGCCGGGGATGGCGGACAAAATGTGGCGGACCTCGAGGAGGCCGCTGGCTTTCGAGCGGGGCAAATCGATTTGCGTGATGTCCCCGGTGATCACCATGCGGCTGTCTTCGCCGAGGCGCGTGAGGAACATCATCATCTGCTCGGGGGTGGTGTTTTGGGCTTCATCCAAAACGACGAAGGCGTGGGACAGCGTGCGGCCGCGCATGTAGGCGAGGGGGGCGATCTCGATGACGCCTTTTTCGGTGAGACGGCTAATATCCTCGGCGTCGAGCATATCGTTGAGCGCGTCGTAGAGCGGGCGGAGATAGGGGAGGATTTTTTCGCGGAGATCGCCGGGGAGGAAACCGAGGGTCTCGCCGGCTTCGACAGCGGGACGGGTGAGAATGATGCGCTCGACTTCGTTTTTGAGGAGCGCGGAGACGGCGGCGGCCATCGCGAGGTAGGTCTTGCCCGTGCCGGCGGGGCCGATGCCAAAGACGATCGGGTGGGCGAGCATCGACTGGAGGTAAAGTTTTTGGCCGAGCGTTTTCGGTACAATCGTCTTGCGGTTGGTGGCGATGACGAGCGGCTCGGTGACGAGGGTACGCATCTGATCGCCCTCGCCGCGGGCAAATCCGTCGGTGATGCGGTGGAAGTCCGGCGTGCGGATCGTCATACCTTGTGAGCGGGCTTCGTTCAGAAAGGTGAAGAGCGATTCGGCGCAGGCGATGGCAGGCTCGGCGGCGGCGGCGCTCGTGCCGGTGGGCGGTTCGATCTTCAGCCAGTCTTCGCGAGTGATCAGTTTGACGCCGAGGGTGCGTTCGGCGTGGGCGAGGTTTTCCTCGCGGCCCGCGTAGAGGGAGCTGAGATGGCGGGGACTAGGGAAGTGGAGGGTGCGGGAGGGCACAAAAGGAGGTCGGGAGAAGAGGGAAAAAAGTGAAAGAATTAGGGCCGATGACGAAGCGCCCAGGGCGAGTGCGGGCGGCGGTGCGGATGTTGGAGGTGGCAGAGTGTGGCTGGCGCGGTGACTGCAGCGACGTGGTCCCTGATCATTGGGCCCTGGGTAAATCCGCCGCCGCGGCGGCGAGGCGTTCCCAAGTGGCTTCGAGGGACTGGGGGAGTATTCGGGTGGAGCCGATCACGGGCATGAAATTGCTGTCGCCGTTCCATCGAGGGACAATATGGCCGTGCAAGTGATCAATACTGCCGCCGGCGACTGGGCCACCGAGATTGAAACCGAGGTTAAACGCGTCCGGTTTCAGTGCCGCGGTGAGCAGGCGCTTGGCGAAGGTGAGCTCCTCGAAAAGGTCAGCGCGTTCGGCGCGGGTGAGCTCGTCGAGATCCGACACCTCGCGGAAAGGGACGGCGAGGAGGTGGCCGGGGTTGTAGGGAAAACGGTTCAGTACCAAATAAGACATCGCGCTACGGTGAATAATGAGCGCGGAGCGATCATCGCCGAGGGCAGGCAACTCCGTGAAGGGGCGCTTCATCGCGGCCGGATATCGCGGCGCTTCGATGTATTCCATGCGCCAGTAAGGGTGGAGCTGTTGCATGTGCGATAGGGAAAAGAGGCGAAGGAAAGGGGGCCCACGCCGGAAGTCAAAGCCACAGCGGAACGGGAGAGGTGGGGCGGGACGCTGGGTTAACCACGAATGGACACGGATGCGACCGAATCCACACGGGGTGGGTGAAAAGGGGGTCGGGGAATCAGAAAACGTGCTTGAATAATGGTATGACGTTCGTCATATCACACAGATCCCTGTGAGCAGCAGGGGTTTTCCATGCGGTATCCACCCGAACACAAAACTGCGACGCGCCGCCGGATTCTCGAGGCAGCGGGGCAGGCGTTTCGTGAGCGCGGCGTGGCGGAAACCGGTGTGGATGAGGTGATGCGGCGGGCGGGGCTGACGCACGGGGGATTTTACGCGCACTTCCGCGACAAAACCGAACTGCTGGCGGAGGCGTGTGCGGCGGCGTTTGACACGGCCGTGCCGAATCTGGAGCGGATTGCGGCGTTGCCTTCTCAGGCGGCGCGGGTGCGGCTGCTGATCGATAGTTATTTAGCCCCGCGGCATCGGGACAACCGGGGGGCGGGGTGTCTGGTCGTGGCGGTCGCGGCGGACATGGCGCGGTTGCGCGGGGCGGCGCGGGCGGGGTACTCGCGGGGTTTTGCGCAGCATATCGACCGGTTGTGCGGTGCGTTGCGCTTGAGTGACGACGCGAGCGTGAATCGGGTGCGCGTGACGCACCTGATGAGTTCGCTGGTGGGGGCGCTCTTGTTTGCGCGGGCCATCGATGATCCGGCGCAAAGCGATGCGATTCTGCACTCGATGCGCCGGTGTTTGCGGGTGGAGTTTGGTGCCGCTGCCGCGGTCGCAACCCGAGTGCGGACCAACGGAAGGGTTGCGGCCCACGATTTTTTTCACGCTGTTTGAGAACACTTTTTTATGAGTCATTCATTTATCACCTCACCCCGTCGTCGCGTCGTCGTCACGGGTATTGGCGCGGTCACACCCTGTGGAAACACCGCACCGGACACGTGGGCCGCGCTCATCGCGGGCCGCAGCGGAATTGGCCCGATCACGCGATTTGACGCGACGGGCTGCACGGCGCGGATCGCGGGCGAGGTGAAGAACTTTGACCCGGCGCGGCTCTTGCCGACGCCCTTGCAACCCCGCGGTCCTGGAAGCGAACCGCTGACGCAGGCGCTGACGCAAAAGGACCTGAAGAAGTTTGGGCGTTTCACGCATCTCGGCGTCGGGGCGGCGATCGAGGCGTATGCAGATTCTGGACTCGATGCGCAGCGGGCGACGCTGGATCCCGAACGCATGGGCGTGAATCTCGGGGTGGGGCTGGGCGGATTGCCGGAGATGGAGGCGATGCACGATACGTGGAAGGCAGGAGGGTTTCGGAAAATATCGCCGTTCTTTATTATTCAAATCGCGCCCAACCTACTCGCGGGCCAAGTGAGCCTGTTGCTCGACGCCCGGGGGCCGAACATGAGCGTGGCCTCGGCGTGTGCGACGAGTGGGCATGCGCTCGGCGAGGCGGCGGCGGCGATCGCGCGTGGCGATGTCGATGTGATGGTGGCGGGCGGGGCGGAGTCGACAGTGACGCCGCTGGCGATCGGGGCGTTTGCGCAGATGCGGGCGCTCTCGACGCGGAACGAGGAACCGGAAAAAGCCTCGCGGCCCTATGACCAGGACCGCGACGGTTTCGTGTTGGGCGAGGGCGCGGTGGTGTTCATCCTCGAGGAATGGGAACATGCGCAGCGACGTGGCGCGCGGATTTATGCGGAGTTGCGCGGGTACGGTGCGACGGCGGATGCGTTTCACTTGTCGTCCTTGGCGCCGGGTGCGGAAGGCTCGGCGCGTTCGATGAAGGCCGCGCTCACGCGTGGCGGACTCGGGGCGACGGACGTTGATTACGTGTCGGCGCATGCGACCTCGACGCCGGGCGGCGATGGGGAAGAGGCGACGGCGATCGCCTCGGTGTTTGCGGACAACAAAGCGAGTCTCCACGTGAGCGGCGTGAAGTCGATGACCGGACATTTGCTCGGTGGGGCCGGCGCGATGGGGGCGATGGCGGCCGTCTTGGCGATCCGCGACGGGATCGTACCACCGACGATCAATCTCGAAAACGTGGATCCGGCGTGTGCGGCGCTCGGATTGAATTTCACGCCAAATGTGGCCGTGCGAAAGCCCGTGCGCGCGGCGCTCGCGAATTCGTTTGGTTTCGGCGGCACCAATGCGTCGGTGGTCTTTGCGCGCGTGTGAGGGGAAGGCCGCCAGTGAACATCGAGGACATTCCGTTTAACCGACTGATTGGTCTGCAGCGCGAGCCGGCGGGAGGGGAGTTTGCGGTGAGCCTCCCGGCGGACGCGTGCTACCATAATCACCTCGGGATAGTGCACGCGGCGGCGCAACTCGCAGTGGCGGAAGCGGCGAGTGGCGACTGGATGTTGCGGAATTTTGGCGACCACGCGGAGGAGTTTATCTCGGTCGTGCGTCGGATGGAGACGAAGTTTAAGCATCCGGCGCGTGGGAGAATATTTGGCAAAGCAGTGGTCGGTGCGCCGGTGCGCGCGCAATTGGCGGCCGACCTGGCGAGCAAGCGGGCGTGGTTCTTTTCGCTCGGGGTGGAGGTATTTGACGAGACGGGGCGCACACGCTCACGGGAAGCGTGGAGTGGTTTGTGACGCGACGACCGTTGGCGGCCGCGTAGTTTTCGCGAGGGCGCGGGCAGGGAATCGCTTTTGACAGGGGAGCACGCTGGTTGCAGATCGGGGCTTGTGTTAAGAGAAATTCGAAATGTGCGTCAGGAGAAGGGCGCAGGTCGTCGGCGTTGGTTTGAGTCGGAAGGATTTGAATTGGTGGTTTGGTACGATGCGGCGGGCGACTGCGAGGGGTTTCAGGTGTGCTACGATCTCGGGCGCGGTGAGCATGCGCTGACGTGGCGGCCGAAATCTGGCTTTGCGCACAATCGGATCGACCAAGGCGACGATTCCTCCGGGGGAAATAAGCTGACGCCGATTTTAGTGCCCGCCGGGGTGGTGCCTTGGCCGCAAATCGAGAGCCTGTTCGGGGAACGCGGCGCGGGATTGGAGTTGGGATTGCGGGAGTGGGTTAGTGCACGCCTCGCCGCGCGAAAGTGACGACTGCGCTTTGATCGGGCTCGCTTTTGATCGGGGCGTTTGTTCGTTAGCCGGTCGTGTCTGCTCTCTGGAGAAAGCTCTCGTCGGAGGTATCGTCTTCGTTTCTTGCGGCGCTGCTGCTGTGTGCGGGATTTTGGGGATTTGTGGCCTGGGACCAATCGCACTGGTGGCGCGTGAAGGCCGATTATAGTTTTGGCTGGCTCGTGCCGGCGTTTGTAATTTTCGCGATTCATGATCGCTGGTCGCGAATCGTTGGCGCGGCGGCGGCGTGTGCGGCCGAGGGAAGTCCTCGCGTGGCGGGTTGGCAGAAATGGGTCGTGCGAGTCCTCGTCGGCGCGGCGCTGTCGGGAGGGGCGGCGATGTTTTTATTGGGCGCATTTTATCGCGCGGGTGCGGGGACCTCGCAGCCGGGAACGCTCGCGATCACGTTGGGGATGATTGGGCTATTGCTGCCGTTGTTGTGGCTGAACGCACCGGAGGCGGTGTCGCCGATTCGGTCGAATGTTTTTTCCGATGCACGGGTGCGCTTGACGGGGTGGTTTGTCTTTCCCGTGTTGGTGTGGTTGGTCTCGGCGCCGATGGTGTCGGCGGTGGAGCAGCAGCTAAATCTATTTTTGTTGAGAAAAGTCGTGACGGTCGTCGCCTTCGTTTTTGACGTACTTGGGCTGCCGATTGAGCAGCAAGGTAACGTGCTGGTGCTCCCGACGGGCCGTGTCGGCGTCGAGGATGCGTGCTCGGGGATTCGTTCTTTGACGGCGTGTCTGTTTGCCGGGTCGTTTTTATCGGCTATTTTTTTGGAAAAGTTGTGGAAGAAAATCACCTTGGTTGGCGCGGCCATGTGCTTGGCTTTTATGACCAACCTCGGCCGGAGTCTCTTTCTGACGGCGTGGGCGTATGGCTACGGCCCGAGCGCGATCGAAGGCACGGTCCACGATGTCGCGGGCTACGCGGTGCTCGGGTTTACGGTGGTGGGTCTGCTCTGTCTGCTGCCCTTGCAGAGTCTCTCTATCTCGTTCGGGGGCGATCGCGGTCGATCTGAACCTACGGTTTAGCGGCGGGCAGAATAACGACGCGTGAAGCGTGATCGGCGCCGAGGTAAGATTTGGCGAGTGCGGAAAGTTCGGCGGCGGTGATGGCTTCGTTGTCAGCGTAGCGCGACCGGGACCAGTCGAGGACTTCGGGTTTTTCCTGAGCGCGGGAGAGCACGCTCCCGAGCCAATAGCCGTTGGTACGTGCGCTTTCGCGGAGGCCGGTGAGGAGCGGTTGCTTAGCGCGGTCGAGTTCTTCATCGGTCACACCCTTTTCCGCGAGGTTGGCGGCGAGGGCCGAGATAACATCGAGGATTTTTTTGGCCTTGGCCGGTTCGACGGTTGTGCCGGCAATCATGTAGCCGTAATCGGGATACAGGTCGCTGGCGTTGCTGCCCGCGCCGGGGCTGTAGGCGTCGCCCAGTTCTTCGCGGACTTTTACCCGTAGACGATCGTTCAGCACATTGGCCAAGAGGTTGAGCCGGCGTTGGCGGCGGATGTCCCGACCATCGGAGGTGGGCCAGTAGAGGCGGACATCCGCTTTTTGGATTTCCGTCGCGATCGGGAACTCACGACTAAACGGGGCGGACGGGAAGGAGACCTTTTTTAAATCGTCATGCGCTGGCTTCGGGTCGCGTTTGGGGAGGGCACCGAGGGTTTGGGCGACGGCGGAGATGGCGGCGTCGATATCCAGATCGCCCACGAGCGCGATTTCAATTGCGCCGCGCGCGAGCTGCGGGCCGACCCAGGCCTTCACTTCCGCGGTGTTGCGTTTGAACATCTCTTCTTTCGGGGGGAAGCCGAAGCGGGTGTCGCCGCTGACGAGCAGTCGCGCGATGTCGAGATTGTAGGGGCCGGCGGTGGTGTGAGCAAAACTGGTGAACATTTGGTCAAGGGATTTGCGCGACTGGCGCGCGGCTTCAGGTCGGTAGCCTGGATCGATGAGATGGGCCGTCACGAGTTGGAGTTGGAGCAGGAGGTCCGTGGCGTTGGTGCCGCCGCCCAGCGTGAAGGCGTCGGCGCTGGCCCCGAAGCCGGCGCCGACTGTCTTGCCAGCAAGGATACGTCGGAGATCGTCCGCGCTGTGTTGGCCGAGTCCGCCGGACGTAAACGTCTGGCTCGCGAAGTAGGCGAGGCCCGGTTGATTTTTGGGTTCAGTCAGGCTTCCGCTGCCGACGCGGACGCCGACGCGGATGCTGTTGGCCTCGAAATCAGTTTTCTTAAGGTTGAGGCGGACGCCGTTTTCGAAGGTGACGAGGGTAATATCCAAGTCGGCGACGTGGGAGCGTTTCGCTATTTTTCCGGGTGCACCGAAATCGGTGTAAGCCCACTTGAGATCAGCGATGGCCTCGGGAGCGGCGACGGTGGTGGCTTGCGTGCGGTCATACGCTGAGGCGATCGTCGCGGCGGCGGCATCGCCGAGTTTTGCATTGCCGGTCACGAGGATGAGACGGTGCGGCGGGCTCCACGCGCGGCGGAGAGCGGCGAGGCAGTCGTCGACCGTTATTTTATCCAGGGCCGGTCCGAGCAGCGCGAGGTCGTCGGCCGGGGTGGTGAACACGTCACGGTCGAGGAGCTGTTGGGTGATCTCTTCGGCGAGGCCGTCGGAGCGGCGGGTGGCGGCGGTCTTGGTGGATTCCTCGAGGTAATTGCGATAGTTGGCCGCGACCTCGGTGAGTTCGGCGGGGAGAAAACCGTGGGCCAGCGCGCGCCGGAGTTCTTGATCGGCGACGCCCAAGGCGGCTGCCCATTGTTCAGCTTGGCAAGTGAGGGCGACGGTCGTCTGGCGATAAAAATTATAGGACTCACCGGTGCCGGCGCTGCCCCGGGAAAACGGGGCGTTTTCCTTTTTAGCCAAAATGGACAGTCGGCGGTTGATGATCATGTCCGCCAAGGAGCGGGGCAGGTGTTTGCGGCGATTGGCAGCAGAGTCTGGTTCGTGCGTGTAGGTCGTGACGGTAGCCAATTGGACGCTGGTGCTAGGGGCCTCGGATTCGAAGTGGTAGAACACGCGGGTGCCCTCGGCGGTCGAGAGATTCCCGCGCTCGGGTGCTGGCCGCGTGGGGCCGCGTGCTTTGAGCGGTGTAAACGCGCTCACGATTTGTTGTTCGACTGCGGCGACGTCGATGTCGCCGACGATCACGACCGACATGAGTTCCGGGCGATACCACGTATTATAGAAATCGACGAAACGTTCGCGCCCGGCCGTGGCAATGATCGTGGCGTCGCCGATCGGGAAACGCTGCGGAAACAGCGAGCCGCCCAAAAGGAATCCATAGGTGGCGAGTGCGGTGCGGTAGCCGACCGAGTCGCCGGTGCGTTTCTCACTCAGGATGATGCCACGTTCCTTCTCAATTTCGGGCGACAGTAGAAGCAGGCCGCCGGCATAGTCGTGCAGGACGCGCAAACCCTCGGCGAGGGTGGGGGGCTTCGTATCCGGTAATTCCAAGAGATAGAGGGTGCGCTCGAAGCCAGTGGAGGCGTTGGTATCGCCGCCGAAGTTCATGCCCATGCGTTGAAAAAATTCGACGAGTGTGCCGGGGGCGTAGTGTTCGCTACCGTTGAAGGCCATGTGCTCGAGAAAATGAGCGAGGCCGCGTTGGTCTTCGGTTTCGTGGAGGGAGCCGGCCTCGATGAGGAGGCGGAGTGAAGCGCGTTGTTTCGGCTCGGCATTGGCGCGAAGGGCGTAGCGGAGACCGTTGGGTAAAGTGCCGTAGCGGACGGCAGGGTCGGGTGTGAGATCGCTGCCCTCGTGGGCGAAAGGGATCGCCCCGCAGAGGCGAAGTGCGAGGCCGAACGAAAATGCGAGGAGGACGGTCTTGAAAAACGGAAAGCGCATCAGCGTATCAGTGCAAGCGGGCTCATGGGGTGCAAAGAAAATGCAGGAAGACGTTTTCCTTTGCGCCGATGATGACTTTTGGGCCAAAACGGCCCAGTCACGCGATGATTTGGTTTTACCGATTTCTCTTCATACCTGTGTTGCTCGCAATGGCGCCGGCCTATCTCTGGCGGATGCGTCGGCGCGGCGGCTACCGAGAGAATTTTGGACAGCGCTTCGGCGGACATCCGCGATTGGCGAAGAAAACGGCGAGTACCCGGCGCGTGTGGCTGCAAGCGGTGAGCGTCGGAGAAGTGCTGGCGATCGGGCCGTTGATCGAGGCGTTGCGGCGCGATGGCGTGGAGATTTATCTCACCACGACGACCAGCACGGGCTATCGTCTCGCGCATGACCGCTATAGTCGGAGCACCGCCGGCATCGCCTATTTCCCCATCGATTGGTGGCCGTTTTCAGTTCGGGCTTGGCAGCGGATCGCACCGGACCTCGTGATTTTGACGGAAGGCGAGCGATGGCCGGAGCACATGCGGCAGGCGGCGATGCGCAAGGTGCCCGTGCTCTGTGTCAACGCGCGGCTCTCCGACCGTAGTTTTCAGCGGATGCGGTGGTTCGCGCCGGCGTCTCACCTTATGTTGGACGGTGTCACCCGATTGCTGCCTTGTTCCGCGCAGGACGAGGCGCGGTTTCGCGAGCTAGGGGTTAAGGCTGAGCGTCTGACGATGACGGGAAACATTAAGCTGGATGTGCAAATCCCGCCGCTCGCCGATCCGGAGCGCGCCGCATTGCGGCGAGAACTGGGCCTGTCCGACGGTCTCGTGCTGCTCGGTGCTTCCACTTGGCCGGGAGAGGAAGACGCCATGCTCGGGGCTCTGCGGCTCACCCGCGAGCGCGGCGTGCGCTGTTCACTGATACTCGTGCCGCGGCATGCGGAGCGGCGTGCGGAGATCGAGCGGCTGTTGCTGAAGGCTGGGTTGAGCTATCATTTTCGATCGAACGGTCCGGCCCCAAACCGCATTGACGTGCTGGTGGGAGATACCACCGGCGAGCTAAGAAAAATAACTCAGTTGGCCGATATCGTGTTTGTGGGGAAAAGTTTGCCGCCCCACAGGGAAGGTCAGACGCCGGTTGAGGCGGCGGCGCTCGGGAAGCCGATTCTCTTCGGTACGGGCATGGGGAATTTTCGCCTGCTCGCGCGCGATCTGCTCGCGCGCGGTGCGGCGCGGGAGGTCTCAGACGCCGCGGCGTTGGCGGCAGCGGTGCAGGGACTCATGCGCGACTCTGGACGGCGCGAGGCGCTGGCGGCGGCGGCGTTAGTGTGGCGGGCGGCTAATGGCGGCGCCTTGGAGAGAACGTTGGTGGTGATTCGCGAAGCGTTGGCGAAGGTGCGTTAACGCAATGAAGCGGGGCGTTGGCAAGGCGCTCCGCGTGCGCGCGGGGGACCGGCACTCCACGGACGGGGCACTGGGCTTGACAAGGATTCTGGGTGCCCGATACGATTCGGCTCTCTTTAACAACCACTCTCAAAAAGTGGGCCGTCTGGCCCGCTTTTTTTTTCCCATAAATCCAACCTATGAGCAGCGAAATTCTTTCCGTCCTGGAATACATGGAGAAGGAGAAGGGCATTCCACGTGCCGACATGATCTCCACGATTACGAATGCGCTGAAAACGGCCGCCCAGAAGGGGGTTAACTCCGGTCAGGAGCTAAAAATTGATATCAACCCCAAGAACGGCCAGCTCCACGCTTGGGCCGTGGTCAAGGTCGTTGACTCCGTCAGCAATCCTAAGACGGAAGTTCACGTCGAGAAGGCACAGGTTCTGAAGCCGGGCGCCGTGATCGGCGACCTGATTGAAAAGGAAATTGATCCTTCGACGCTCGGCCGCATTGCCGCGCAGACGGCGCGCCAGGCGGTCATGCAACGCCTCCGCCAGTTCGAAAAAGACCGGATTTACGACGACTTTAAGGATCAGGTCGGCAACATCGTCACCGGCACGGTCCGCCGTCGTGAACGCAACGATCTCTACGTCGACCTCGGCAAAGCTGAGGCCATTATGCCGGGTAAGGAGCAGGTCCCGGGAGAAGAATACCAGCCGGGCGAGCGCATCCGCTGCCTTTTGGTCGAAATCCAAAGCACGCCGCGTGGTCCCGAGATTATCCTCAGCCGCGCGAGCCCCAAGTTTGTGCGACGTCTTTTCGAGCTGGAAGTCACCGAGGTCGCCGACGGTACGGTAAAAATTGAGGCATTCGCCCGTGAGCCCGGTTATCGCACGAAAATTGCCGTGACGAGCAGCGATCCGAAGGTGGATCCAGTCGGCGCGTGTGTCGGCGCTCGCGGCGCTCGAGTGAAGACCATTGTCCGCGAACTGGGTGGCGAGAAGATCGACATCATTAAATACTACGCTGACCCGAAAGAGATGATTATCGAGGCGCTCAAGCCAGCGATACCCCGGGAGATCGTGCTGGACGACAAGACCCACCGGATTCTCTTGAAAGTCGCGACGGATGATCTGGCTATTGCGATCGGTCGCAAAGGTCAGAACGCGCGTCTCACTTCGCGTTTGATCGGATGGCGTCTGGATATCGAGGAGTTCCGTGCCGTCGGCGCTGATCCCGAGGGCGATGCGAAGCGTAAGCTGGTTGCGGCGCTCGGAATTGCAGAGCCAATCTCGCTGCGTCTCGTCAAAGCGGGTTTTGTTTCGCTCGAGCTCTTCGAGGGCGTCGAGGCCGACGACCTCGTGGGCGCCGGTTTCACGACCGAGGAAGCTTCAGATATTATTGGACGAGTCGCCGGTGCGAAAGCCTGAGCCCGTCCCCAGATCACTCACCGACTAACACCGACCGATCACGAATGAGCCTCCGCATCCACGAACTTGCCCGACGAATCAATATGGAGGGCAAGGAACTTCTTGCTCTGCTGAAAGCGCGCAATTGGGTGTCGGCTGAAACCAAGTCTGTTTCCAGCACAGTCAGTAAAATCTATATTGAGGAAATAGAAAAAGAGTTTTCCGCTGCGATTGCAGCGCTAGCTGCTGCCTCCGCTATTGAGTCGACTCCAGTGGCCGCACCGGTGATGCCGGCGCCCGAGATTCCCAACGTCCCAGCCAAGCCGACGGGAGCGTTCGTGAAGTCAAAATTAGACATTGATCGCGAGCATGAAGTCGCGGCTGCGGCGAAAGCCGCTGCGCTCAAGGGTCCTGCGCCGACCGTGATCGCGCCGGTTTTTGTTTCTCCGCCGGCATCGGTCCCGACGACGCCCCCGACCAACTCCCCGGCCCCGCTGCCGCCGCGTCCGGTAGCAGTGCCTCCGCCGCTGGCCAAGATGCCCGCGCCTTTGCCGGCCATGCCGCGCCCGGCCTCTACCGCCCCTTTGCCGTCTCTGGTGGTTCGCCCCTCGACGCCAACCGTTCTCCCCGCACCTGCTCCCGTGATGGCGCGTCCGGCCCCGGTCGTGGTTGCGCCCGCGGTTTCAGTTCCGGTTCCAGCGGCGAAGCAACCCGTGGCCCCGCCCTCGCTCCCGCCGCGCGTGTCCGCCCCGGCTCCCGTGATGCCCCCCCCGCCCCTCCCGCCGCGCGTGTCAGCTCCGGCTCCCGTGATGGCGCCTAAGTTGCCGCCTATGCCGGGTTCCTCGCCGGTCCATCTGGCTCCTCCCGCGCTGGTCGCCGCGCCGGTGATCACGATACAGGGTGACATCAAGATCCTTCATCTGAAGCCGCCGATCGTGGTCCGTGACTTCGCCGCGGCGCTGAGCTTGAAGCCGTTTAAGCTCATCTCCGAACTGAACCAGCTCGTGGGTTTTGCGGCGATGAACTCGACGATTGATGAGGCCGTGGCGCAGAAAGTCGCCGGAAAATATGGCTTTCTCCTCGAGATCAAGCACCGGGCGGATCCAGCCCTGCAGCAACAGCAGGCCAAGGATAAGAAAGAGAAGAAACCCGATGAGGACGAATCCAAGTTCCTCGTGCCGCGTCCTCCCGTGGTTTGTATTCTCGGGCACGTCGACCATGGTAAGACGTCCCTGCTCGACGCCATCCGCAAAGCCAACGTGGCCGCCGGTGAGGCGGGCGGAATCACGCAGCACATCGGTGCCTACCAAATCGAGTTTAACAATCGCAAGGTCACTTTCCTCGATACTCCGGGTCATGCGGCGTTTTCTAAAATGCGCGCCCGTGGAGCCAATGTCACCGATATCGCCGTGCTCGTGGTGGCGGCCGATGACGGCTTCATGCCGCAGACGGACGAGGCGCTGAAACACGCGCAAAATGCCAAGGTGACGCTCTTGGTGGCCATCAACAAGATGGACGTGAAGGGCGCCAACATCGAGCAGGTTAAGACGCAGATGCAGCAACGCAACATTGCTCCCGAAGACTGGGGTGGGGAAACGGTGACTGTGCC